>JBBRQA010000039.1:0-21473 GCA_038227085.1 Burkholderiales bacterium
CGCTCGTTCAAGCAGCCCCTTGGCACGGGCTGCAAATCGTAAACGCGTCGCGCATCGCCGTTCTTCTGGGCGAGTTCATTTCAACACTGGAGGGATGATCGCGATGTGCGCGGAGAGCCATCCATCGGGCTCTTGGGATGAAGGTCGAGAGGCGCGCGTCACTATCGGCCGATCGAGAGAAGCCGCCATCCGTTGGAGCGCAATTTTTGCAGCGACTTCACTCCCCTCCCAAGGAACGATCGCGCCGGCTCGACCTTCGTCCCGAGCCCGATGGATGGCGCAAGAGCACTCAAGCACCGGGCGGCTGAAGCGGCAGGTTCTTCTCGATGCGCGGATCGGGCACGATCCACATCAACGCCACGAACACGTAGATCGCACTCGCGATCCAGACGTCCACAAAAGCGAGCGGAATCGCCGCCGCATAGAGCGCCACCGAAGCCTTGCCCTTCGCGTCGCCGCGAATGGAGCGCGCCAGATCCGAATGGGGGCCGTGATTCGCGATGAGCGAGCGCGTGAGCAACACGAACGACAATCCGGTGCACAAGAGCACCACCCCGTACAGCGCGACCGGGATCGGCTGGTAGTGGTTCTCGCCCATCCAGCCCGTGGTGAAGGGGATCAACGACAGCCAGAAGAGCAGGTGCAGGTTCGCCCACAGGATGCGCCCGTTCACGTGGTGCACCGCGTGGAACAGATGGTGATGGTTGCTCCAGTAGATGCCGGCGTAGATGAAGCTCAGCACGTAGGAGAGGAACACCGGGATGACCGGCTTCAGCGACGCGAAATCTTCGCCGTGCGGCACCTTCATCTCGAGCACCATGATGGTGATGATCACGGCGATCACCCCGTCGCTGAACGCCTCCACGCGCGTCTTGTTCATTTCTTCGCGTCGAGCTGCTTCATCAGGAACGCGCGCACCTGCCGGCGAAAGTCGGGCGTCATGTCACCCAGGATGCCGCGGCGTTGCGCCGGGATGTGCCCCGCCGAATGCGGGTCCGCATCGAAAACGTAGTGCGCGAAGATCGCGCCCCACGCCTTGCGCTGCTCCGCCGGCAGGTGACGCAGGGTGAGGAGCGAATGCAGCAGGCAATCGAGCGCGGAGTCGCCCATGCCGGGGGTGCCGGGCGCGCCCCTCCACCAGTAGTTCACCAGCATGTTGAACTTGTCGAGCGACTCCACGTGATGCCACCAGAGCGCCGGGATATAGATGGCGTCTCCCGGCTCGAGCTCGGTCACCTGCGCGTGCGCCAACGCTTCGGCGAAACGCGGGAAGCGCACCAGGTCCGGCGTGCGGATGTCCACCATGCTGATCGGGGTGCCCGTCGGCGCGTAGTCGAGAGGCCCCACGTACAGATTGGCGATCTGCTCCGGCGGAAAGAGCGTGAAGCGCCGCCGCCCGCTCACCACGCAAGCGACATTGCTCGACTCGTCGAAATGCGCGGGCGTCACCACGCGATTGCCGAGCCAGATGCGCGGGGCAATGGACGGGTCGAGGATCGCCAGCCGATTTTCCGCGACGAACCCGGGCAGGCAATCGGCGATGAGCGCGCTTTGCACCGCCAGCATCGGGCGGTTGTCGAAGGGGGCGTAGCGAAGCAGCTGCTCCGCCACGGCGCTTACCGTGGAAGCGTTGCGCGTGAAGTTGAAGCCCGCCATGTTCTCGCTGTAGAAGATGCGCCCCTTCACGCTCGCGGGCGCGAGCAGCGTGTCTACCGGCTTGCCGCTGTCGAACCCGGCGAGATAGCCCGCGAGGGCTTGCGGCGACTGCGCCGCCTGCTTCACCGCGGGCCAATCGGCTACCAGGCCGCGCATCACCAGCGGCTCGTAGCGCGCGCCGATCTCGCCCGAGAACGCGGGGCTATCCGCAACGCGCCGCTCGGCGATGGGCGTCAAGTCTTCAGCACGAATGGATCCTGCACTTCGCCCCCCAGCTCGCACCACACGCTCTTGGTCTGCAGGTATTGGTCCACCGCCTCGGCGCCGTTGGCGCGACCGAGGCCGCTCGCCTTGAAGCCGCCGAACGGCGAGTTGAACGCGAGCGCGCGATAGATATTGATCCACACGGTGCCGGCGTGCAGGCGCCGCGCCATGGTGTGCGCGCGCGCGAGGTCGCGCGTCCACACGCCCGCGGCGAGCCCGAAGCGCGTGGCGTTCGCCAGGCGCACCACCTCGTCCTCGTCGCGAAACGGGGTCACCGCGAGCACCGGCCCGAACACCTCCTCATTCATGATGTGGTTTGCGGGACCCGCGTTGGCGAGGATGGTGGGCTCGAAGAAAAGGCCGCCCGCGAAGCCGTTCACGGCGGCCTTGCGCCCTCCGGTGAGCACCTGCGCGCCCTCGCTCACCGCGCGCTCGATCATCTGCTGGTCCTTGGCGAGCTGCATGGTGGTCGCCACGGGTCCCATCTGCGTCTCGGCCAACAGCGGATCGCCCAGGCGGATCGCCTTCGCGCGGCGCACCAGGCGTTCGCGCAGCTCGTCGTAGATGCTCTCGTGGATGTAGGCGCGCGATCCCGCGACGCACGTCTGCCCCGCGGCGGCGAAGATGCCCGCGAGCAGTCCCGCCTCCGCCATGTCGAGGTTCGCGTCCGCGAAGACGATGTTGGGGCTCTTGCCGCCAAGCTCGAGCGTGACGCCCGCGAGGCGCGCGCCCGCCTTCGCCGCGATCGCCTTGCCGCCCGCCTCGCTCCCCGTGAAGGAGATCTTGGCCACGCCCTCGTGCTCCACCAGCGCCTCGCCCGCTTCGCGCCCGCCGGTCACGACGTTGATGACGCCGGTGGGAAAGCCCGCCTCCTCCACGAGGCGCGCGAGCTCGAAGGCGGAAGCCGACGTGACCTCCGAAGGCTTCAGCACGATGGTGTTGCCCGCGGCGAGCGCCGGCGCCACGCTCATGATGGTGAGGAAGGTCGGCGAATTCCACGGCACGATGACGCCGATCACGCCGAGCGGCTCGCGCAGCGTGTAGTTGAGGACGCTCGCGCGCTCGATCGGGATCACGCGCCCCTCGATCTTGTCGGCGAGCCCGCCGTAGTAGTAGAGCCAGTCCTTGACGACCTTCGCCTGCGCGCGCATCTCGGCGATGAGCTTGCCGTTCTGCTGCGTTTCCAGCGATGCGATGGTTTCCGCGTTGTCGGCGATGAGGTCGCCCCACGCCATCATCAGGCGGCCGCGGCGCGTGGGCGAAAGCATGCGCCACGGCCCTACGAACGCCTCGGCCGCGGCGCGCACCGCGAGGTCCACGTCGGCGCGGCTCGATTCGGCGAAGCGGCCCCACACCTTGCCGGTGGTGGGGTTGGTCGAGCTGAAACGGCGCCCGGCCGCGGCGGGCACGCGCTGGCCGCCGATGTGGTTGTCGTATTCGCGCTCCAGGGCCGTGTCCATCGGATGTCCTCCAGCGTTTGCTACAGCGATCACTTTACTATGGCGCGTGCCGCTGGAAACTGGATATCCTCGGATCCGTCAAGTCTAGAGACCAGGGATGGACGGAAATCATCGGGGCGAATTCGCGGTTCCGAGCGGGCATTGTCATGGCGATCAGCTTAGCGCTGGCGCTTCGACAAGTCGCCGCGCGACTGCACGTACCCGCAGCTCGAGGTGACCACCCCCTACGAGCCGGCGAAGATATTCACCGCCGCATCGACCAGGAAGGCGACGCCGTAGGCGATCAGCAGCGCGGCCACGAACACGACGACCCCGCGCGTGAAACCCTTGGGGATGCCGAGGTCGTCGAGGTAGCGGCGGATGAAATAGCCGGCGATGAAGAAGGCGAACGTCGAAAGGAAGAAACTCGCCATCCGCGTCTTCCGTCGGGCCGCGTTTCGCGGCCTCAGCGCTTGTAGGTGATGGCGAGGTCGCCCACGCCGTCGACGTGCCCCTCGAGCTTGTCGCCCGCCACCACCGGACCCACGCCCGCGGGCGTGCCGGAGAAGATCAGGTCGCCGGGCTGCAGCGTGATCAGGTTCGAGAGGTACGAGATCTGCTCGGGCACGCTCCAGATCTGCTGCGCGAGGTCGCCGCGCTGCTTTTCCGTGCCGTTCACCTTGACCCAGATTGCACCCTTGTCGGGGTGGCCAATCTCGCTCGCGGGGCGCAGCGCCGTCACCGGCGCGCTCTCGTCGAAGCTCTTGCCCATCTCCCACGGACGGCCCATCTTCTTCGCTTCGCCCTGGATGTCGCGGCGCGTCATGTCGAGGCCCACGCCGTAGCCCCAGACGTGCTCGAGCGCCTTGCCGACGGGGATGCCCTTTCCGCCCTTGCCAATCGCCACCACCATCTCGATCTCGTGGTGCACGTCCTTGGTGCCGACCGGATAGGCGATCTCCGAGTGGTTCTGCACGATCGAGTTGGCCGCCTTCATGAAGAAGAACGGCGGCTCGCGGTTGGGATCGTGGCCCATCTCGCGTGCGTGGTCGGCATAGTTGCGCCCGACGCAGTAGATGCGCCCCACGGGAAAGCGCAGGTCGCTCCCGGCGACCGGAAGCGAGGGCACCGGGCCCATCTCGATGACGTAATTGGCGTTGCGCAGATCGTCTTTCATGGCATTCCTTTCTGTGGGGCTTGGTGTGACCTTCAGTGCTGCCGCGTTCCGTCGAGCTCCTTCAAGGCGGGCATCGTGAGGAATGCGTGCAGCGCGTGATAGAAGCGGCCGCGGTTCACGCCGAGCATCGCGGTATGCGCGAGGCCCGCGACCTTGAGCAGCTGCTTGTCGGCGCTCGGCAGCTTCGCGTAGAAATTGACGATGTCCTCGTCGGTGGCGATGCCGTCGTGCTCGGCGCGCAGGATCATCACCGGGCAGGCGATCTTCTCCGGATCCACCAGCGGAAGCCTGGTGACCATGTCCACGTACGTGCCGGTCGGCACGGAATCGCCGTATTGCAGCTCGAGATCGGCGATCACCGCGCCCAGCATGGGCTCGGCGGAGCCCGAGTGGTCGCGTGTGAAGACGCTCTCGTAGAACTCGCGGTTCACGGCGCGCCGGTTGCTGGCCTGGTAGCGCGGCAGGTTCTTGGCGCGCTGCGCGAGGGTGGGCGCGTCCTTGCCGGTCCACACGAACGCGTCGAGCGCGAGCTTCTCCACGTGCTCGGGATACTGGTTGGCGAAGCGTCCTGCGCGAAGCGCGCCCGACGACTGGCCGAAGAACGCGAGCTTCGCCGGCGCGCCGGCCTTCTCGATCACCGCCATGGCCGCCTTGAGATCCTCGACGCCGCTCTGGATGTCGGAATTGGCCGCGGTCTTCTGCGAGTGGCCGTAGCCCTCGTGGTCCATGGTCCACACCTCGAATCCGAGGCGCGCGAAATGGTCCATCATCGAGTAGCCCTCGCGATTCGGGACCTGCAGGTCGAACATGGTCTTGCCCGAATAGGACGAGCCGTGCACGCAGAACAGGCGCTGCGCGGGCGGCGCGCCCTCGAGGCGCTTCCGATAGACCCACAACCGCACGCCTTTCTTGTCGGCCCAGAACTCGTCGGACACCACGCGCGCGGTAGAAGGCGCGAGGGCGGCGAGGGGAAGCGCGGGAACGACGGCGAGCCCCATGCCGGCGATGAGCGCCCGGCGCCGGGAACGATCGGAAGGCTGGGTCAAGAATTTTCTCCTGGGGGGCACTGGCGAGCGGGGGGACGCGAGTGCATCCGCGTTCGATTATGCCAGCCCGGGAGAGCTACTTGAAGGCTTGCCGGTATGTGTCGATATCCACCCGGTAGCAGGAACACGCGGCCTCGACGAGGCCGGCGCGATCGAGGATCGCCACTTCGCCGCGAGAGTAGGCGATGAGCTTGCGCTTCTGCAGGGTGGTGGCCGCCTTGGTGATGCCGACACGGCGCACGCCGAGCATGAAGGCGAGGAACTCGTGCGTGATGTGGAAGTTCGCCGAGTGCGAGCGGTCGGAGGTCATGAGGAGCCAGCGCGCGAGGCGCTGCTCGACCACGTGGAAGCGGTTGCAGCCCGCGGTCTGCGCGAGCTGCGTCATGAGCACATGGACGTAGCGCAGCACGCTGCGCGACAAGCCGGGATTCGCGGCGAGCTCACGGCGGAACGAAACCGCGCTCATGCGCCAGGCGCTGCCCGCCCCCTGCACCAGCCCCCTCACGTTGGAGGTGGGCGCGCCGAGCGCGACCCAGACACCGAACATGCCCTCGTTGCCGGCCAGCGCCACCTCGAGGATGTCCCTGCCCCCCATGGGCGTCACCAGCGAGACGAAGCTGGAAGTCGGGAAGTGCACGTGCGTCACTGCGTCGCCGGGATTCGCGAGGATATCGCCGAACTCGAGCTCCACCGGCTCGCAGCGCTCGATCAGCCGCGCGCGCTCCCGTGCGGGGAGCGTGGCGAGCAATCGGTTCCGGATGCTCGTGGGCGGGGACGGCTTCGGTGTGACCATGGGTCTACCGTAGCCCCCCGCCCACGGGGTGTCTGTTCGCTAACGCACGCCCATGGTGCGGCTAGGCGAAGCTCACGCCCCCATCCTCGAGCGGCAGGGTGCGGATGCGCTTGCCGGTCAGGGCGAAGACCGCATTGGCCACGCAGGGCGCCACCAGCGGCACGCCCACCTCGCCGATACCGCCGGGATTGTCCCCGCTTTCCAGGACCGTCACCGCGATCGGCGGCACGTCGCTCATGCGCGGCAGGCGGAAGTTATGGAAGTTGGTCTCCACGACGCGCCCGTCCTTCACCGTGATCTTGCTGCGCAGCGTGTTGATGAGGCCGGTCACCGCGCCGCCCTCGAGCTGCGCCACGACTTGATCCGGATGCACCGCGAGGCCGACGTCGACGCACACGCTGATCTTCTCGAGCTTCACCTTGTCCGCGCTCCCCGAGACCTCGGCGACCATGGCGACGTGGGTGCCGTAGCATTCCATCGAGGCGATGCCCCACGCGCGCCCTCCGGAAGCCTTCGCCTTGTACCCGGAATCCTGCGCGACCCGGTGCAGCACGGCCTTCTGCCGGGGCATCTTGCCCAGCATCGCGGAGCGCAGCGCGAGCGGATCCTGCCCCGATGCGTTGGCGAGCTCGTCGATGAAGCTCTCGATGGCGAAGGCGTTCAACGCGTTGCTCACCGAGCGCCAGTAGCCCACGCGCACGCCGACCTCCTGGATCACCGTGCGGAAGTCGAGGTTGGCAATGTCGTAGGTGAGGTTGGCCGCGCCCTCGGTCATGAATCCGTCGAGGCCGTCCTTCACGAACACCGGGAACATGCGCGCCGTGATCGACGGCGACACCATCTTGTTGGAGAGCGCCACCACGCGGCCCTGGTCCACCACGCCGCGCAGCAGGTGCACGCTCGGCGGGCGGTAGAAGTCGTGCGTCATGTCCTCCTCGCGCGACCAGATGAGCTTGACCGGCGTGCCGGGCAGGCTCTTCGCGATCGCCACGGTCTGGATGATGAGGTCGAGGTCGAGGCGCCGCCCGAAGCCCCCGCCGATGAACTGCGGATGGATGCGCACCTGCTCGGGCTTGACTCCGCCCACTTCCGCGGCGGCGCCCTGCGCGCCCTGCGGAAACTGCGTGCTCATCCACACGTCGACCCCATCGGGGCCGACCCGCGCCACGCAGTTTTGCGGCTCGAGGGTCGCGTGCGAAAGCATCTGCACCGTGTATCTCGCCTCGACCGGCTTGCCCGCGGCGAAAGCGGCCGCTGCGTCTCCCGCCTGCTTCACCACGGCGCCGGGCTTGTCCTCGGCGCCGGCCAACGCCGCGTAGATCGCCGCGGTGTCGAGCTTTGCGCTGGGGCCTTCGTCCCATTGGATCTTCACGTCGGCGAGAGCCTTGCGCGCCGTCCAGTAGTGGTCGGCCACCACCGCCACGCCCTCGCCGATGCTCACCACCTTCTTCACCCCGGGGCGCTTTTCCACGGCGGACGCATCGAACGACGCGACCTTCCCGCCCAGCACCGGGCACGCGGTGAGTGCGGCGTACACCATGCCGGGCTGCACTACGTCGATACCGAACACGGTCTTGCCGCGCGCCTTGTCGGCGCCGTCCAGGCGCGGCAGGGCCTTGCCGATCACCTTGAACGCGCTCGCGGGCTTCAACGGCACGTCCGCGGGCACCGGTTGCTGCGCGGCGGCCGACGCCATCGCGCCGTAGGAAACCTTGCGCGTGCCGTGCACGAGCTCGCCGTTCTCCGCGCGGATCTCGCCGGCCGGCACCTTCCACTGCGCCGCCGCGCCTCCCACCAGCATCATGCGCGTGGCCGCTCCGGCCTTCCGCAGCGTCTCCCAGCCGTCGCGCACGCTGGTGCTTCCGCCGGTGATCTGGGCGCCGAGGAGGTTGTTCACGTAGGCTGGATTGGCGGAGGCCTGCACCACGGTCACGCTGCGCGGATCGACGCCGAGCTCTTCGGCCAGCAGCATGGTGAGCGAGGTGTGTACGTCCTGCCCCATCTCGTTTCTCTGGCACACCAGAGTGACCCTGCCGCTGGGCTCGATCTTCACCCAGGCATTCGGGTCGAGCGTCGCGGCTTCCGAGTCCATCGCGCCGAAGCGGAAACCGAGCACGAGGCCGCCCCCCGCGAGCGCGGTGGCCTTGAGGAATTGGCGGCGGGTGACATCCAGGTTGGCGCTCATGCGGATCCCTCCAGTTGCTTCGCGGCGTCGTGGATCGCGGTACGGATGCGCCCGTAGGTGCCGCAGCGGCAGATGTTGCCGTCCATGGCCTCTCGGATCTGCGCGTCCGTGGGCTTCGGATTCTTCGCGAGGAGCGCCGTCGCGGCCATCACCTGGCCCGACTGGCAGTAACCACACTGCGGAACCTGGACCTTGTCCCAGGCGCGCTGCACCGCGGCGCCGACTTTTCCGTCGAGCCCCTCGATGGTGGTGACCTTGCGGCCCGCCACCGCGGAGACCGGAGTCACGCACGAGCGCGTCGGCACGCCGTCCAGGTGCACGGTGCACGCGCCACACAGCGCCGCGCCGCAACCGAACTTGGTGCCGGTCATGTTGAGATGGTCACGCAGCACCCAGAGGAGTGGCGTATCCGCGGCGGCGTCGACGGTGATAGCCTTGCCGTTCAAAGTAAGTTTTGTCATGCGAGTTCCTCCGGTGTCGTTGTGCCCAATCTATTCCGAACCCGGCCGAAAGGCCACCGCGAGGTTTCGACCAATGACATCGTGCGCGCCTGCGGGCACGTCGGCTGCTGCGACGATTCGCCGATGAAGCACGCCACCGCGCATTTCCACGCGACCACGCATCCGGTCATCCGCTCGTTCGAGCCCGGCGAGGCGTGGGGATTCTGCTACGTGGACGCGCACTTTTACGACGCGCTGCCGAACCCGTAACCAATGGTCAAGAATGGCGCCGGCACGCTGCGGCACAATGGCTCGTGACTGAGCACTTTCCCCTTTTGGTTCCGGCGGCGTCGGCGGCACTCCCTACACGTTCCACGACATGCGAATGGAGAAAATGTGCATAACCAAGACCGCCTGACCCGCGCCGCGCTGGTAGTCGGCCTCGCGATTTCCACCGCCGCCTCCGCGCAGGCGCCCACCACGCCCTGCTCCACCTCCGAAGCGAAGCAATTCGACTTCTGGCTCGGCGACTGGGACGTGTTCACGCCCGACGGCAAGCTCGCCGGCACCAACCTCATCGAGAAGCTCTACGGCTGCCTGCTGCACGAGTCGTGGAACAACCCCAAGGTCCAGGGGCAAAGCCTCAACATCTACGACGCCGAGCGCGGCGTGTGGCACCAGACGTGGGTCGACTCCAGCGGCTCGCTCCTGATGATCGAGGGTGCGCTTCGCAATGGCTCGATGATCCTGTCGGACGCGACGCTGCCCGGCAAGAAGGATGTGAAGCAGGTGAACGAGATCACGTGGACGCCCCAGCCCGACGGCTCGGTGCGGCAGCATTGGCGCGTGTCGGCCGATGGCGGGAAGACCTGGACGACCTCTTTCGACGGCAAGTACGTGCGCTCGAAGCGCTAGCCTTGGCGACGCTATTCAAGACATCTAAAAGCGAGTTCCCACGGAGAGCCGCCAGGCGTCGACGGGCGTGAAGTTGGTCCGGGGGTCGCGTGCGAGGCGCACGAAAAATCGCGGCCAGTCATACGTCGCCGTCGCGCCCCACCGGCGGATCGTCACGCCCTCCACCTTGCCCACCTTGTAGAGCGTATCGAGCGTGAGCCGTTCTCCGTCCGCAAGCGGCTGGCGGTAGAGGAAATGGAAGTGCCGCTGGTCGGGATTCTCCCGGTTGTCGCGCACCACTTGAAGCATGAAGACGCGCCCGGACTCGTCGCGGCGCCCGGCGAAGAGCGCATAGGAATCGTTCGGATCGAAATTGAGGTTCACGTAGGGGCGCAGGTTGGTGCGTCCCAGGCCCGCGCCCGCGAAGTACGGCGCGCCGGCCTCCGCCTGGAGGCTGCCGCCGACGAAGCCTCCGGAGGCGAGCTGGATCGACGGCGTTACGCGCACCACCTCCCCGAACGAGCGGTCCCATCCGGTGCGCCACTGCGAAAGCGAATCGTCGTTCGCGCGGTAGTAGCCGATCCACGCGTTACCGATTCCGGAGGTATGCCGGAGGTTGGCGTCGATGCCGTCGCTGCCGTCGGAGTAGTGATACTCGCCGATGGTGAGCTTGAAGGGATCGGAGTCGGCCGCGGCGCGGGGCAAGGCGGCCATGGCGAGGAGCGCGCACCCGATTCGAGCCAGCGATGCGGTCTCCGACATGGCGGTCATTATAATCAGCACGGCTGATAACAACCGAGGAGAGAGATTCGTGATCCGTCTTGCGCGCACCGCAGTCTTCGCAATGGTCGCAACGCTCGTGGCAACCACCAACGCAGCGGCGGTCGAATACCCGACCCATCCGGTTAAATTCGTCGTCCCGTACACCCCGGGCGGCACGACCGACGTGCTCGCGCGCGTCATCGCGCAGTGGCTTTCCGAAAAGATGGGCCAGCAGTTCGTGATCGAGAACAAGCCCGGCGGCGGCAACAACATCGGCGTGGAATACGTCGTCAACTCGGCGCCGGACGGCTACACGATGTTGCTGGTGAATCCCGCCAACGGCATCAACGCGACGCTCTACAAGAACCTGCCGTTCAATTTCATCCACGACATCGCGCCGGTCGCGGGCCTGGTGCGCACGCCCAACGTGATGGAGGTGCCAGCCGCCTTCCCGGCGAAGACGGTCGCGGAATTCATCGCCTACTGCAAGGCCAATCCCGGCAAGCTGAACATGGCCTCCTCGGGTAGCGGCACCTCGGTGCACCTTTCCGGCGAGCTCTTCAAGTACATGACCGGCTGCCAGATGCTGCATGTGCCGTACAAGGGCGCGGGTCCCGCGTTGGTCGACCTAATTTCCGGCCAGGTGCATGTGCTGTTCGACAACCTGCCTTCGTCCATCAACCATATCCGGGGCGGAAAGTTGCGCGCCCTCGGCGTCACCTCGGTGGAGCGCGAGTCCTCCCTTCCCGATACCCCCACCGTGGGCGAGACGGTGCCGGGCTACGAAGCCACCGCGTGGTTCGGCATCGGCATGCCGAGAGGCACGCCGCGCGAGTTCGTCGAGAAGATCAATGCGGAAGTGAATCGCGCCCTCGCCGATCCGGGGATGCAGAAGAGGCTCGCCGAGCTGGGCGGCAAGCCCATCCCCGGCACGCCCGAGGATTTCGGGAAGGTGATCGCGGCCGAGACCGAGAAGTGGGCGAAGGTCGTGGTGTCTTCGGGCGCGAAGGTCGAGTGAACGGCGTGGCCGGCTTGCTGGCCATCTCAGCCCTCGCCGCGAGGCGCCCACAGCCGTGCCTGTGCAGCACGGCTCGGTCCGCTCGACCCTGAGGGTTGTCGCACCGGGGCGACGTTCGTCGCACCGCGGTGACGGCGAAGACCCCTGATATCCGGGCTGTAGCTGCCTAGTGACAAGCCGCGTCAGCAAAATCGCGGCTTCGTCGTCAAATGACTACACTTTGTAAGCATCCACCGACGCTCTATAGGTGGATTCCTACAAAGAAATGTCGTGTTCCCCTACAAAGCCGCCCAAGCGCCCATGACACTGGGCCGTCCGGACTATGGCGTAGAAACCCGTTAACCATTTGATTGTTTTGAAGAATGTGAAATTGGCACCGGTCTTGCTGTTACCCCCGCTTCCACCGAAGTCTGTCAGAGGGGTCCGACATGAACCGAGAAGCCAGCAACTACGCCGTCGAAGGAGGTTTCGCTACAAGTCGCGTGCGGATGCTTGCCGGCGCCTCCTTCCTCCTGGTCGGGTTTGCCATCGGAAACTGGCCGACGCACGCAGTCGCCCAAACGACGCTCGACTCCACGGGCACGCGCGCTGTTCCCACCTACGAATCGGTCGGTCTCTACTGGTCGAGCCCCGGCGCGAATGCCGCGACCGGCTGTGAAGTGAAGTTCCGCAAAGTCGGCGACAGCGCCTGGCGCCAAGGCCTCGCGATGTGGTTCGACGCGCGCGACAACGAGTGCCGCGGCAGCTTGGTGAGCCTCACGCCCGCAACGAACTATGAAGTGCAGATGAACCTCCCCGGCGACGCGTCCGCGCGCGGACTCGGATTCACGACATGGTCCAATTCAATGCCGGTGGCAAAGACCGTCACGGTGAACAGCTCCTCGGCCACCCTCGACATCACCGAGGGCGGAAGCGAGGCCGGCTACGTGGTCTACCAGGGCACCCCCGGAACGACCCTCGACGCGGTGAACGCTACGCAGTTCAACGTCACGGTCAATGCCTCCTACGTGATAGTGCGCGGCCTCACGCTCAAGGGCGCGCAGCAGGACGCGATCCGCATCGCGCCCACCATGCATGACGTGGTGATCGAGGACAACGACATCAGCGGCTGGGGCCGCACGCGCGACGGCACCTGGGGCGCCGACATGGACTCCGGCGTGCGCGCCATCTGCCAGAACGAAGAGCTCACACGCGTCACCATCCAACGCAACACGATCCACGATCCGCGCTACAGCGCCAACAGCTGGACCCACGGCCACCCCGCCGGCCCGCAAGGCGTGACCTTCAGCTATTGCGGCGGCAACCATGTAATCCGCCACAACGAGATCGCGGGCGGCGCCAAGCATTTCAACGACGCCATCGGCGGCGAGGACAACTTCTCGAAGACGGGCTTCCCGAATTCCGACAGCGACATCTACGGCAACAAGATCTCGGCCGCGTGGGACGACGGCATCGAGGCCGAGGGCGGCAACAAGAACGTGCGCATCTGGGGCAACTTCCTCGACCGCACCGCCACCGGCATCGCCACCACCGTGGTCTCGGTGGGCCCGGTGTACATCTTCCGCAACGTCTATAGCCGCAACGAGTTCTTCGAAGGCAAGGCGCACGACCAGGACGACCGCCAGCCGTTCTTCAAGTCGGGCTCCGACGCGACGCTGGGCGACGGGCGCCGGTACCTCTTCCACAACACGATGCTGCAGGCGACCGAAGCGGGCTCGGCCCACGGCCTGGGCGGCGGCGCCGGCGGTGGCGGAACGGGAGCGACGCAGCTCATCAACAACACGGTGTCGATGAACAACATCTACCACTTGTGGAAGCCGAACTCGGCGTTCTACCAGGTGGGTGTGAACAACCTCTTCCAGAACGACATGTTCAACGGCAACGCGGGCGCTCCGATGGTGAGCGGCATCAACGCGACGCCGGCGTACGCGGCGGGCCACGGCTGGCAGAGCGAAGCGGGCGGCCAGTACGCGCTCGCGGCGGGCACGCCGGGCTACGACCAGGGCGTGCGCATCGCCAACTTCAACGACGACTTCGTGGGGGAAGCCCCGGATGTCGGCGCCGCGGAAGCCGGCACGCCGGCGATGAAGTTCGCGGTTGCCGCCTCGGCTGGCGCGAGTGTCTCGGGATCCACGGGCACCACGACCACACCCACTCCTACTCCTACTCCTAATCCGACTCCGACCCCGACTCCGACTCCGACCCCGGCCCCGTCGCCCACTTCACCGACCGGCAGCACCACGCCGTCGAGCAGCCTCGACTCGTCGATCTACACCACCAGCCCCGGACAATCGGTGACCTTCAGCGCGACGCTCATGGGTAACGCGGGCACGCCTACGGGCACGGTCTCTTTCCGTGACAACGGCGCGATCATCGCAAGCTGCGCTGCGGTGCCGCTCGCCAACGGCAAGGCGAGCTGCAAGACGGCAAGCCTCGCGGCCGGCACCCACCCCATCACCGGCCTCTACTCCGGCAGCGCGGCGTACACCTCGAGCGTCGCCGGTCCGATCACGCATACCGTCAAGGGCGGTACGGCCGCGACCAAGCTCGGCATCGACTCATCGCTCTATGCGTCGCCCGTCGGGCAGAGCGTGACCTTCACGGTGACCGTCACCGGCAGCGGCACGCCGACCGGCACGATCAACTTCCAGGACAATGGCGCGTCGATCACGGGCTGCTCGTCCGTGGCGCTCGCCAATGGAGTGGCCTCGTGCACGACCTCGAGCCTCGCGCTCGGCAGCCACGCCATCAAGGGTTTCTATTCGGGAAGCGCCGGCGCCGGCGTGGCGGGCCCGATCACCGAGTCGATCAGCTGACCGTTTGCACGTATCGCGTCGCGACGTCGCGCGGTTCTGACGTCAGATGCGACCGGAGGCCCCCGCGAGGGGGCCTTTTTTTTGCGCGCGAAAGGTGACCACCAGCACGTCGCGGTGGGCGGGCCGCGACTCGTCGAGTGGATGCACGGCGGTCACTCCGTGGCGCACGCGCTCGTCGTCCACGAGAGCGGAGTCGAACGGCACGCCCAGCGTAAAGCTGCCGAGAAGCCGGCCCTGCGCGTCGTGCACGGTGGTCGTCCCGCTCTCGATGTTCTCGCGGGTCACGAGCATCACCAGCACGTAGTCGACGCCGTCGCGGTGAACGCCCTCGGGTGTGGGCTGGCCTTCCGCGCCACTGCGCGCCTCGATGCGGAACTGGTGGCACTCGATGTGCCAGTCGGCATCGGGGCGAAATCCGCCGAAGTGCCGCAGGCAGAAATCGAGCACGGCGCGAAACGTGGGTCCTGCGAGGATTTCCGGGCGCATCGGCTCGAACCAGCGCTCGATGCCTCCGACGAGGGAGTTGTAGTCGAGGCTCTGGTAATGGGGACGGTGCGGCTCGACTTGAAACGAAGCTTGCGCCGCGCGCGCGGAGAGCGTCGCATGGCGGCGCTTGCGATAGCGATGGCCGTCGGGAAGTTGCGTGTCGAGCTCGAGGTGGTCCCAGCTCGCCGCGAACGCGGCCCAATCGGGAAAGTGTCCCGGCTCGCCGAGGAGCAGGCGCATCTCGGCGGCCGGGACGAATGCAAAACCCTCGCGAGCAATCGACTCCCGAAATTCCATTCCCGACGGTGGCGTATTCAGTCCCGCTGCTGCGGCACCAGCCAGAAGACCGGATGCCAGCCAACCAGGAAGTTGCGCGGGGTCTCGAGCTTGTAGCGGAACGAGAAGTCACCCGCGCATGGAGCGCCGTCGCACAGCGCCGGCTTGTAACGCGCGTGCATCAGCGCGAACGCCGCTGCGTGATCGATCGCCATGCCGGGGCTCGCCAGCACCACGACACCCTGGGGCTCGCCGCGCGCGTCGACGCGCACGGCGAGATGCAGCAGTCCCGTGCCCAGATTGCGCGTCTGGATGCGCGCCACGTCAGCGAGGATCGGCGCCATGCCGTCACGGGGATAGGGGGGCTCGTCGCGCACGCCCAGGCGCTCGTACTCATCGCGCACGATCCTTTGCTCTTCGCTGTTGAGCTGCGCATAGGCCTTGTTTACCGGAACTGGCCAGTGCACCGTGGCCTTGATGATGTTGGATCCGGTCTCGGGCACCTCTTCGCGCACGGAGTACACGTCAGCGGCCATCGCCGAAGCGACCCACAGGAGCGAAAGCATTCCCGCCTTTGCCGTCGTTTTCATCGCTGCCTCCGAAGGTTTGGTGCGAGCGGAAATCATAGGCCCGCGAAAAGCGCCTTCGGCGCGCGGTAACAAAACGTAAGGCGGCGGGCTTTCAGCCCGACGAGGCCCTCGCCTTCGCTTCGGCGAGCGCGCGCTCCATCGCGGACTTGGCGTCGGTGACGCACTTCTTCCGCATCGCGCCCTTCTGCTCGTCGCACTCTTCCTTCGCGATCGCATGGTCGGAGCGCGCGCGCGCGACGGCGGCCTTGTAGTTGGCCGCGGGGCTCGGTTTCCAGGCGGCTTCCAGCTCCGCCTTCGCCACGTCGCGCACGCCGTGCGCACGAGCGACGCAGAGGTCCAGGGAGTTGCCGTAGCGCACGCCGCACTTCTGGCGCTCCTCCTGGTACTCCGTAGCTATGGCCGCTTTCTTCGACTTGTATTCGTCCTTCGTCATGGCCGCGGCGCTGGCGCACGCGAACGCGCATAGGACAGCCGCACCTGCGAGGATCTTCAACGACGTCTTCATCGGACCCTTTCTCCTCGTCATGCCCTGCGCAGCCGCAAAGCGTTGGTGACGACCGATACCGAGCTCATGCTCATCGCGACCGCGGCGATGAGCGGCGAGAGGAGGAGCCCCATGAAAGGATAGAGTACTCCGGCCGCGACCGGCACGCCGAGCGCGTTGTAGACGAGCGCGAAGACGAGGTTCTGCTTCATGTTGGCGACCGTCCGCTCGGAAAGCTCGCGCGCGCGCACGATGCCGCGCAGGTCGCCTTTCACGAGCGTGACCTTGCCGCTCGCCATCGCCACGTCGGTGCCCGTGCCCATCGAAATGCCGACGTCGGCCTTGGCGAGCGCCGGCGCGTCGTTGATACCGTCGCCCGCCATCGCCACGCGCCGCCCTTCGCCCTGGAGCTTCGCCACGAGGGCCAGCTTGCCCGCGGGACGCACCTCTCCGTGCACTTCCTCGATGCCAAGTTGCGCCGCCACGGCCCTTGCCGTCGTGAGGCCGTCGCCGGTGGCCATCACGATGCGAATGCCCGACTCGCGAAGCCTGGCGATGGCCTCCTGCGTCGACTCCTTTACCGGGTCGGCCACCGCGACGAGCCCCGCGAGCTGGGCATCGAGCGCGAGAAATACGATCGTCGCCCCCTGCGCACGCAACGACTCCGAGCGCGCGAGCAGCGGCGAGGCGTCGGCTCCCACCTCGACCATCAGCGCGGTGTTTCCGAGCGCGGCCGCGTGACCGTCCACCTTGCCACGCACGCCGATGCCGGTGGCGGACTCGAAATCGGCGGCCTTCGACAGGGCCAGCGAGCGCTTGCGGGCCTCGGCCACGATCGCGTCGGCGAGCGGATGCTCACTCCCCTGGTCGAGGCTCGCCGCGACGCGCAGCACCTCGTCTTCGGTGAAGCCCGCCTGCGCGACAATTGAATGGAAGGCGGGCTTGCCGACGGTGAGCGTGCCGGTCTTGTCGACGATGAGCGTGTCGATCCCGCGCAGCAGCTCGATCGCCTCGGCGTCGCGGAACAGAACCCCGCTCGTAGCGCCGCGCCCCATCGCCACCATGATCGACATGGGGGTCGCGAGCCCCAGCGCGCACGGGCAGGCGATGATGAGCACCGACACCGCATTCAGCATCGCGTAGATCCAGCGCGGCTCGGGACCGAAGAGGCCCCAGGCGAGAAACGTGAGCAGCGCGACCGCGATCACGGCGAGCACGAACCAGTACGTGACGCCGTCGGCCATGCGTTGCATCGGCGCGCGCGTGCGCTGCGGGTTGGCGACCATCTGGACGATCTGCGCGAGCATCGTCTGCGAGCCGATCTTGTCGGCGCGCATGACGAGGCTGCCGCTCGCGTTGATGGTGGCGCCGATGAGGTGGTCCCCTGGCCCCTTCTCGACCGGCACGGGCTCGCCGGTGATCATCGACTCGTCGACGCTCGAGCGCCCTTCCAGCACGGCGCCGTCCACCGGCACCTTCTCGCCAGGGCGCACCCGCAGCCGATCGCCGACATGCACGTGCGCGAGCTCGATGTCCTCTTCCGTTCCGTCGTCGCGCAGGCGGCGTGCGGTTTTCGGCGCAAGGCCCAGCAGGGCACGGATCGCCGCCGAAGTCTGCGAGCGGGCGCGCAGCTCGAGGACCTGCCCCATGAGCGTGAGAGACACGATCACCGCCGCCGCCTCGAAATACACGCCGATGCGTCCATGCGCCTCGAAGCCCGCGGGGAAAATCCCCGGGGCCAGGGTGGCAAGCACGCTGTAGAGGTAGGCCGCCGCGACCCCAATGCCGATCAAGGTCCACATGTTGGGATTGAGCGTGCGGATCGAGGCGGCGCAGCGCACGAAAAACGGCCACCCGGCCCAGAGCACCACGGGCGAGGCAAGCACGAGCTCGGTCCAGCTTCGCATCGCCGGCGAGAGCGCGGGAAAGAGGATGTGGCCGAACATCGCCAGGACGAACACGATTGTCGTGAGAGGCAAAGTCCACCAGAAGCGCCGGCTGAAATCGGCGAGCTCCGGGTTTTCGGCCTCCTCGGCGCTCGGCATCTCGGGCTCGAGGGTCATGCCGCACTTCGGACAGACACCCGGACCTACCTGCCGGATTTCCGGATGCATCGGGCAGGTGTAGATGACCACGCCGTCCCGGCCGTGACGCAAATCGTTCATCGCAATTGCCTCCAATCAATCCGCCCGCCGGCGCTGGGCATTTGCGCGATCGACCCCTCGCCTCGCACGGGGCGGTCATGAATCACAATTATCGGCCACCGCGCCAGGGGGGCCGTTACTTGTAGGCGACGCAGTCCTCGCACACCGTGCCGCACACGTCGCGCGCGAGGTGCGCTTCGCGCAAGGCCGCGAAGCGTCCGCTCGACCAGCCGTCACTGAACGAAACGTCGTTCAGGTCCGCCATGACCCAGCGGTCGCCCGCGTCGAAGCAGCAGGCGGAGAGCTTGCCGTCGTGGGTGATGTGGCCTTCCGTGAAAAGCGACCAGCACGGCAGCGGCTCGCACAGCGCGCCGAGGCGGCCCTGGTTTCCGGCGATCGGCCGGTAGCCCAGCTCTTTCTCGCGTTCGCTGGCGAGGCTGCCCATCGAGTACAGAGGCAGCCAGTAGTGCTCGTCCAGGAAGGGCAGGATCTCGTCGACCAGCGCTTGCATGCGCTCCTGCTGCGCGCCGTCGTAGCGGATGCTCGAGGCGTAGATGCCGCAGGCGTAGTTGCCTTCGTCGCGCACCTTGCGCGTGGACTTCAGGTTCGCGATCGCGTCGTTGAAGAGCTGGCCCTTCACCTGCGCGACCTGGCGGAACTGCGCCACGTCGGCGTTGTTCATGGAGAACTTGAGAGAGTCGAGCCCGGCATCCATGCAGGCGCGCACCTTCCCCGGCGTCGCGAGCGAGCCGTTGGTGGTGAGGAACGCGTACTTGATCCCGCGCGCCTTGGCGAAGGCGATCGCCTCGGCGAGCCAGTCGCAGATGAACGATTCGCCGATGAAGAAGAGGCCCAGCTCCTCGACGCCCGCGTCCACCATCTCGCCCACCAGACGCGCGTAGAGCGACCATTCCATCTCGCCGCGCTTCTTCAGGCGCAGGCGATGCGCGCAGTACCCGCACCGGTAGTTGCACTCCGAGGTGAGCTCGATCTTCACCGCGCGCGGCGGCGGCGGGACGGCGAGGAGATGACTCGCGGGGATACGGGTGACTGCGTCGATGCGGGAGGTGATGCCGGCCCCGCCCGGCTGCGCCGGCATCACGATGGTCGTGGAAGTCATGGGTCCCACGATAGCGTCGCATCTGCTCGGCGCTTTGACGCACGTCAACGCCACGGCTGTGTTCGTTGGCGAACAGACGCCAGCGGGGGACATGTGGTCCCCTGCAAGCTTATTCGACTCCGCGAGCGCCCCCTTGATGGGCGTCAAATGATTCCATGCCGATGATGAGGACCAATATCGCCGGGTTCACCGACGCGGGCTTCACCCGCAAGCGCGTGAAGCGTGGCGAGTGCGTGTACCGGTCGGGCGAAGCCTTCGACGCGATCTACGCGTTGCTGACGGGCTTCTTCAAGACGAGCGTCGGGCTCGAGGACGGCCGCGGCCAGGTGATCGCCTTCCACATGAGCGGCGAGCTGGTCGGCATGGACGGCATCGGCTCGGAGCGCTACACCACCGACCTCGTCGCCCTCGAGGACAGCGAGGTCTGCATCATCCCGTACGGGCGCGTGGCGGAGGCGGGCCTGCAGCGCCAGCTGCACCAGGCGATGAGCCGCGAGTTGGTGCGCGACCAGGGCGTGATGATGCTGCTCGGCACCATGCGCGCCGAGGAGCGGCTCGCCGCATTCCTGCTCGACCTGTCGCAGCGCTTCCTCGCGCGCGGCTTCTCGCCGTGCGAATTCCACCTGCGCATGAAGCGACAGGAGATCGCGAGCTACATCGGCCTGTCGCTGGAGACCGTGAGCCGCTTCCTGTCGCGCTTCCAGGACGACGGCCTCATCACCGTGCAGCAGAAGCACATTCGCATCCTCGACATCGCGGGCCTCGCCGCGGTCATGCAGCGCGTCAGCGACTGAGCACCGCACGGTGACATAAGGCTAGCCGAGACAGGCCCAGCCCGCGAGCACTGCATCGCGAAGTCCGGGCACGCGTGCAAGCCCGACCGCGCCCGTCGCCACGAGCAGCGCTCCCGCGCTGCGCCGGATCCAAGGCGCGTGCCGCAGCGATGCCAGGCGTTGCGCCCCCATCCCGGCCGCCATCAACGTGGGCAGCGTGCCCAGGCCGAAAGCGATCATCACCGCGGCGCCGCCGGCAGGGCTGCCGCTTGCGAGTGCCAGCGCCGCGACGCTGTAGACGAGCCCGCAGGGCACCCAGCCCCAGAGGGCGCCCGCGCCCAGCGCCTTGCCCGCGCTGTCGATGGGAAAAAGGCGCCGCCCGAAGGGCTCGACGCGCCGCCACAGGAAGCGCCCCGCGGCTTCGAGCCGCAGCACCGCGCGTCCCCACCCCGCGACATACAGGCCGAGCATCACGAGGAGCACGTTGGCGAACGCGAACAGCGCCGCCTGCACATAGAGGATTGGGCCGACGACCTGCAGGAGATTGCCCGCGAGGCCGGCCGCCGCTCCCGCCACGCCGTAGCTCGCGATGCGCGCGCCGTTGAACTGGAGCTGTCGCGCGAGGAGCGGGCCGCGCGCGCTGGCCGACAGCCCGGCGACGATGCCGCCGCACATTCCGGCGCAATGCACGCCGCCGAGGAGCCCCGCGGCAAAGGCCGCCGCGGCGAGTGACGCTATCACATCACGCGCGAGTAGCGCGAGCGCTCGCGAGTCTCGCGCAGGTAGCGGTCGAACACCATGCACACCGCGCGCACCAGGAGGCGCCCGCGGGGAGTGACGTGGATCCACTCGCCGTCCATTTCCACCAGGCCGTCGGCGGCGAGGCTCCGCAGCTCTTCGAGCTCGGCGGCGAAGTACTTGTCGAAGTCGAGGAGGTGCGCAATGCCGATCGAGGTCTTTGATACGGTGAGGTCGCAGGCGAGCGCCTGAATCACGGCGCGGCGCGCGATGTCGTCGGGCTTCAGCTCTATGCCGCGCAATACCGGGAGCTCGCCCTGGTCGAGCGTGGCGTAGTACTCGTCCAGGCCCTTCAGGTTCTGCGCGTACGCC
>JBBRQA010000040.1:0-21027 GCA_038227085.1 Burkholderiales bacterium
GCAAGGTCGAGCGCCCGGTGTTGCTGCCGGCGGGCAACGCGCTGGCCGCGTGCTGGCTGCATGCGCCGGAGATGGCCTCGCCCAAGGCGGACAAGGATTGGAGCGAGGGAGCGGTGCATGCCTGAGCCGCTGCTGGTCGTAACGGACCTCGCCCGCGATTTCGACGTTTCGCGGCCGTGGCTCAATCGCGTGATCGAGCATTCGCCGCGCCAGATCCTGAAGGCCGTCGACGGGGTGTCTTTCACCATCAATCGCGGCGAGACACTCTCGCTCGTGGGGGAGTCGGGCTGCGGCAAGTCCACGGTGGCGCGATTGATCTGCGGGCTCTATCCGCCGTCGCGCGGATCGATCTTCTTCGACGGGGTGGACCTGGCCAAGATCGCGCATCGCACCGAGATGCTCGCGATGCGCCGGCGCTTCCAGATGATCTTCCAGGATCCCTACGCGAGCCTCAACCCGCGCTGGCGCGTCGAGCGCATCGTCGCCGAGCCGATCCGTTCCCACAAGCTGTTGAAGGACGAGACCACGCTGCGCAAGCGGGTCGGCGAGCTCCTCACCGATGTCGGCCTCTCGCCGCTCGACGGCGAAAAGTACCCGCACGAATTCTCCGGTGGCCAGCGCCAGCGCATCTCGATCGCGCGCGCGCTGTCTTCCAATCCGGAATTCCTGGTGTGCGACGAGCCCACCAGCGCGCTCGACGTCTCGGTGCAGGCGCAGATCTTGAACCTCATGAAGGACCTGCAGCGCGAGCATGGCCTCACCTACCTCTTCATCTCGCACAACCTCGCGGTGGTGTCGCACATCTCGACGCGCGTGGGCGTGATGTACCTCGGGCGCATCGTCGAGATCGCCGACACGAAGACCCTCTTCGCCCGCCCGCTGCACCCGTACACCCAGATGCTGCAGAGCGCGATCCCCGACATCACCATGTCCGGCAAGGCGCGCACGCCGGTGGCGGGCGAGGTTCCCAACCCGCTCGAACCACCGAGCGGCTGCGCCTTCAACCCGCGCTGCCCATACGCGCGCGACAAATGCCGCGCGGTGCGCCCGGAGCTTCTGCCGTTCGGAGGCTCCGAAGTCGCGTGCCACGGGGTCCACGACGGCTGGATCCCGATCGCGGCCCTGCGGTCCGCCGCGTAAGGCTCCCGTTGGTGACGACCTCGAGGCGCGGCGATTGGGCCGCGGTCGCCGTGGCAGTCGCCCTTGCCGCGTGGCTGCTGATGCCCCGCGCGAGCCTTCCCATCGGATTCGACGGACTGCACGTGTACCTGCCGATGGCGCGCTCGGTGCTCGCGGAGGGCTGGGCGTTCCTGCAGCGCCCCGAGTCGCTGGTCACCGCTCCCCTGGCATTCCTCTATCCCGCCCTCCTCGGCGCGAGCGAGGCCGTGGTGCGCTGGGCCAACGTGGGGCTGTTCGCGGCCACCATCGTGCTTGCCTATGTGGCGCTGCGTGCGGCGCATTCGCGCGCGGCGGGGATCACCGCGGCTTTTCTCATCGCGCTGTCGCCCACGCTGCGCCCGTTCGTGGCCGACGTGCTCACCGAGCCGCCCTATTTCGCCCTCGTGGGCGCGTGGATCGCGTGCGTCGCGCTCGTGGCAAGCGGGCGCGGGAAGTCCTGGGCCATCGCGGGAGGGCTGGCCCTCGGCCTCGCCACGCTCACGCGCCCCGCCGTAATGTACCTCGCGCCATTGATGGTGGCGCTATTGGCCTTCAGCCGGCTCGCCCCTGGCCCGGCGCGCGGCCACCTCGTGCTCATGCATTCGATCGCGCTCGCCGTCACCGCCGCATGGATCACGCGCAACGCGCTCGTGTTCGGCTTCCCCGCGATCGCAACCGGGGCGGGCGCCGCGCTGTATTTCGGCGTGAACCCGCTGGTCGACGGCTTCGAGCCCGAGTACTTCGGCATGGGCTACGATTCGGGCGTCGCGCAGGACAGCACGAGCCACCTCTCCATCCATGCCGACCGGCGCCTGCGCGCCGTCGCGCTCACCGAGCTCGCCGACACGCCGCTCGCGGTTGTGGCCGAGATGTTCACGCGAAAGACCATCGCCTTCCTCTTCGTCTCTTCGGGCGAAACGTCGGGCGAGCCCCTCGCATGGCTGCGTTCATGGCGGATCGTGCTCGTGGTCCTCGCGGCCCTGGCAATCGTCGCACGGCACAAGAGCACGCTCGTCGCCGCGCTCGCGGTTCTCGTGGGCTACATGCTCGCCGTGCACATGCCCGTCCTGTACAGCCATCGCTACAGCGTGGGCGCGGTCGATCTGCCTCTCACGCTCCTCGCCGCGATCGGCGCGGTCGAAGCCGCCGGGAGCGCTCGGAACGCGGCGGTCGCACTCACCGCGTGCGCATTCGCTCTCGGACTGGGGCTCATCGACGCCGCGCAGGCCGGTCCCCTAAGCCCCAGGCCGGAGCGCATTCCGCACGATGTGATGTGGATGCGTGATGTAGCGTCGAATTTCCCCGTCGGTCCCGGCCGGGATCCGATCGACATCCCGGTCACGAAGAATCCGGACGCGCTGTCGTGGGGACTTTCAATGCTGCAGGTCGACGTGGCCATCACCGAGGTCGACAAGGGCGGCGGCTGCGAGGCGATGACCGTGCGATTCAAGCCGTCGCACCAGGAGCGATTCATGGAGGGGCGAAAGGTCCGGGTCATCCTGCCGTTCGAGGCTGGGTCCCCGTCGTCACGGGGATCGCGGCTCACGATCGGCAGCACACTGCCGCTGGCGCTGGAAGGCGCGGGGACGGTGCGCCTCGAATTCGAATGCGCCTCCCCCGCCACCGCCGAAATAGGCACAATGGCGGTCATCGCGCCCCGGCGCGAGATTTTTTACCGCGACCGCTACCTCGAACGTGAACGGCGACCATGAACGCGACGCTCTTCGCACTGACCCTCGCCTGCGTGATCGCGATCTCCGCGGGGCAGATCCTGTTCAAGCTCGCCGCGCGCGCCGCTACCGGCGCCGCGGGATTCCCGTGGAACCTCTTCAACGGCTACCTGTTTGCGGCGCTGGCGGTGTACGGCGCCGCGACTTTCCTCTGGGTATGGCTCCTGAAGACCCTTCCCCTCAACGTCGCCTATCCCTTCGTGGGCCTCGCCTTCGTGATCGTGCCGCTCCTGGGCGCGTGGCTCCTCGCCGAGCCCCTCGATTGGCGCCACCTCTCCGGGGGCGTGATCATCGCCATCGGCGTGGCGGTCGCTTCGTGGCGTTGAGGCCGGCGCGATGAACCGCGTGCGGCTGCAGCGCATCGCCGTCGTCATCCCCTGCTACGCGGTGCGCGCGCACATCCTCGGCGTGCTCGGCGCGATCGGCCCCGAGGTCGGGGCGATCTACGTGGTGGACGACGCATGCCCCGAATTGACCGGGCAGTACGTGACCGCGAGCTGCAACGACGCGCGCGTGCGCGTCGTGACGAACGAGAGAAACCTCGGCGTCGGCGGCGCCACCATGCGCGGCTACGCCGCCGCGATGGCCGACGGCATGGACATCTTGGTGAAGCTCGACGGCGACGGCCAGATGGAGCCCGCGCGCATCCCCACGCTGGTGCGCCCCCTCATCGAGGGCACGGCCGATTACGCGAAGGGCAACCGCTTCTTCAACCTCGACGACGTGAGCGGCATGCCGATGGTGCGCCTCGTCGGCAACTCGATGCTGTCGCTGGTGAACAAGGTCTCGAGCGGCTACTGGGACGTAATGGACCCGACCAACGGCTTCACCGCGCTGCACGCGGCGGTGTGCCGCGCGCTCCCGCTCGACAAGATCGCGCGCGACTATTTCTTCGAAAGCGACATGCTGTTCCGCCTCGCGACGCTGCGCGCCGTGGTGGTCGACGTGCCGATGCCGGCGCACTACGGCGGCGAGAAGAGCCACCTGCGCGTGGGCCGCGCCGCCGCGACCTTTCCCGGGCGCTTCCTGGTGCGCACGGCGAAGAGGCTCTTCTACAGCTACTTCCTGCGCGATTTCAACGCGGGGACCGTTCTCTTCCTGATGGGCTTGTTACTCGCCGCCTTCGGGGGGACCTTCGGCGCCTTCCATTGGCTCGAGAGCATTCGCAGCGGCATCCCCGCGACTCCCGGCACGATCATGGTGGCGGCGCTGCCGGTGCTGATCGGCGGCCACCTCCTCATCTCCGCGATCAACTACGACATCGCCAACGTGCCGCAACGCCCCCTGCATCCACAGCTCGCCCCCGGCGCCGATCCCCGCTAGTGCTGTTCAATTCGTACGAGTTCCTGCTCGCCTTCCTGCCGCTGGTCGCAGCGGGGTATTTTCTCGTCAACAGCCTGGGCCCCCGTCTCCGCGGCGATGACGGCCGCGCGGGCAATGCCTGGCTCGTGGCTGCGTCGCTCTTCTTCTACGCGTGGTGGCGCGCGGAGTATCTCGCGCTCCTGGCGGCGAGCATCGCGATGAATTTCTTCATCGGGCGCGCGATCATGCGGCGCGCGGCGCAGGGCCTCGCCACCCGCACGATCCTGGTGGCCGGCATCGCCTTCGACCTGGCCCTCCTCGGGTACTTCAAGTACGCCCATTTCTTCGCCGAGAACGTGGCAGCCCTGCTCGGCACGGCCGCGCCGCACCTGAACGTGATCCTGCCGATCGGCATCAGCTTCTTCACCTTCACGCAGATCGCCTTCCTGGTCGACGCGAGCAAGGGCAAGGCCGCGGAGCCGAACCCGGTCAACTACGCGCTCTTCGTCACCTACTTCCCACACCTCCTCGCCGGGCCGATCCTGCACCACCGCGAGATGATGCCGCAGTTCGCCGACCGCTCGAACAAGCGCGTCGCGTGGGAGAACGTGGCGCGCGGCCTGGTGCTGCTCGCCATCGGCCTGGCCAAGAAAGTGCTGGTCGCCGACCCGCTCGCCATCGAGTCCAACTCGGCCTTCGGCGCGGTGGTGCCGCTCACCTTCGGCGACGCGTGGTTCGCGATCCTCTGCTACACGATGCAGATCTACTTCGACTTCAGCGGCTACACCGACATGGCGCTCGGCATGGCGCTGATGATGAACATCCGCCTGCCGCAGAACTTCGACTCGCCGTACCGGCGCCGCAACCTGCAGGAGTTCTGGCGCCACTGGCACATGACGCTCACGCGCTTCCTGCGCGACTACGTCTACGTCCCGCTGGGCGGCAACCGGCGTGGCGAGGCTTACACGGCGTTCGCGATCATCGTCACCTTCGTGCTGGGCGGGCTCTGGCACGGCGCCAACTGGACCTTCGTGCTGTGGGGACTCATGAACGGCCTGGGGCTCGTCGTGCTACGGCTCTGGGCGCGCGCCGGCGTGCGCCTCCCGGCGATCCTCGCGTGGGCGATCACGTTCCTCTTCGTGAACCTCGCGTGGGTGCTCTTCCGAGCGCCCGACCTCGCGACCGCTCACACGTTCTATCTCTCGCTCCTCGGCGGGCGCGGGCTGCACGGCCTGCGCGGCATGCCGCCGGCCTACACCCTGGCGACGCTCGGCGCGGCGTGCGTGATGGCGATGCTGCCGAGGAATTCCACGCGCATCGTGAGCGAGATGTCGTTCGGCTGGCCGTTGCAGGCGGCCACCGCGATACTCCTCGCCGCGGGGATCCTGTCGGTCGGCAACCCTACCGAGTTCCTCTACTTCAACTTCTGACGATGCCGACCCGATTCATCCGCAATGCCCTGCTTGGCGCCGCGCTGCTGCTCGCCGTCGCGGGCGCGATCAACTACCGCATCGACCCGTTCCAGCAATACCGCGTTCCCACCAGCTATGCGCCGCGCTTCTACCATTCGTTCCAGCGCTGGGAGAACCCGGGCATCGCGCGCCACTACGATTTCGACCGCGCCATCGTGAGCTCGTCTTTCATGGAGAACATCTCCGGGAGCGAGGTCGACCGCGCCTTCGGCGGCGGCAAGACCTTCAACCTGTGCTTCTCGGCGCTCACCGCATATGAGGCGAGGATGCTCCTCGAGTCCACCCTCGCGCACGGCAGGCTGAAGGAAGTCATCTACAACGTGGACTTCAACATGTTCGCCGGGGCCCCGCACCGCACCGGCACCCCGGATCCGCTGCCGCTGTACCTCTACGACGCGTGGCGCTGGAACGACTACCCGTACCTGCTCTCGGTGGCGACGCTGCGCAAGTCGATGAACATCCTGCTGCACCGCCACGAGGTGGGCTACCGCGAGGACCGCGACAACCCGTGGTACTGGGGCGACACGGCGGAATTCTCGGTGCAGAGCGTGGTGGAGCATCTCGACTTCAGCGACCTGAACAAGCGCTTCAAGCAGCCCAACCGCACCCTCGACGGGATGATGAAGAGCTTCGACGTGAACTTGCTGCCGCTGGTGCGCGGCCATCCGGAGACGAAGTTCATCTTCGTCTGGCCGCCGTATTCGATCCTGGTGTGGGCGGATTTCCGGCAGCGAGGCCAGCTCGACCTGAGCCTCGAATTCAAGAAGCGATTCGTCGAGGCGATGGCGAAGTATCCGAACGTGCGCATCCACGATTTCCAGGAGCGCACCGAATGGATCACCCGCCTCGGCGACTACCGCGACATGTACCATTTCGCGCCGAAGATCTCGTCGGCGTTGGTGAAGGAGATCGCGGCGGACCACGAGCGGCTCACGCCGGAGAACGTGGACGAGCGCAACCGGAAACTGCGCGCGATGGGGATGGCGGCGGATCCCGGCAAAATCATCGCCGACGCCCTCGCGGCGACGCCTCGCTGATCCGCCGTATTAGACTCAGCCGATGATTCCCACCCCCT
Organism: Burkholderiales bacterium; assembly: GCA_038227085.1. Lineage (GTDB taxonomy): Bacteria > Pseudomonadota > Gammaproteobacteria > Burkholderiales > Usitatibacteraceae > Usitatibacter. The sequence goes on from JBBRQA010000040.1 coordinate 6,738, forward strand.
CGCTCATCTTCGCCGCCCTGGTCCCCTTCATCCTGTGGCGCCTCTACGCGCGCTATCGGCGGCTGGTGAGCCGGCAGAAGTCGCGCGCATGGCGGCACTGGGCTGCGGCGATCTTCTTTCCCTCGATCCTCGCCCTCCTCGCGGTCACCTCGCTCGTGCACCCGATGGCGGAGGTGGCTCTGGGCGGCGGCATCGCCATCGGCGTGGTGCTGTCGTACTTCGGCCTGCGCTCGACGCGCTTCGAGTCGACGCCGGAAGGCCTCTACTTCACGCCGAACGCGCGCATCGGCATCGCGCTCTCGCTGCTGCTGGCGGCGCGCATCGCCTATCGCTTCTACGAGATTTCGACGATGCAGGTCACCGCCCGCTCCGGCCAGATGCAAGACTTCACGCGCAGCCCGCTCACGCTGGCGCTGGTGGGCATGTTGCTCGCGTACTACGCGGCGTACGCGATCGGCCTGCTGCGCCATCGCCGCGCGCAGCCAACCCAGCCCGCAGCCCCCGGAGGCAACCCATGATGACCCGCGACGACATCGTGAAACTTTCCGCCGCCGAGCTCGACGCACTCGTGGCAATGGCGGTGAAGGAGCGCACCCAGCGCTCCGAGCCCATGCCCGCCGAGGCGCCCAAGGAGTTCGAGGCGACCTTCAACCCCGCGTGGCTGGTCTTCCTCGCGGGCGACAACACCATCGTGCAGTTCAAGCACCTCGGCCACGGCTGGGTGTCGATCGCGATCCCCCCGCCGGAACGCGCACACCTGGCAAGCCTATTCCTGCATCATTCGCTGATGGCGATCCAGCCCAGGGCGGATGCGCCAGGTCGGGTTCCCGTGCTTCCCAGCGCGGGCGGCGGCACGGTCCACTAGGAGGCGGCGATGTCGGACGAGAGAATCAAGGTGAAGACGGAGAACGGCCAGGTGCTGGACGTGGTGGTGCTGAGCAAGCGCGCCGAGGTCATTCAGGTAGTGCTCGGCGAGGGCGTGCACAGCGTGAAGGTGAGCCTTTCGCCGACGCGCAACAACCTCGCCTACGTGGGCAGCGTCATGGGACGCGAGATCGTCTACGAAAGGAGCCGCGACCAGGTGCAGGCCGACATCGACCGGCTGAACCCCAACGTGCGGCACACCAACCGGCGCTAGGGGACGGCCTTGAGGTAGGCGCGCGCCGCGCCCTCGTAGTCGGAAAGGCGCTCGCACTCGCGGCGCACCACCTCGTAGCACTCGCAGGAAAGCGCCTCCAGCTTCGGGCGGTCGAGCACCGTGATGTGGCCGCGGCGATAGTTGATCACCCCCGCCTTCTGCAGCTTGCCCGCCGCCGCGGTCACGCCCTCGCGGCGCACGCCGAGCATGTTGGCGATGAGCTCCTGGGTCATGACGAGATCGCTGCCGTGGAGGCGGTCGAGGCTCAGGAGGAGCCAGCGGCAGAGCTGCTGGTCCACGGAATGGTGGCGGTTGCACACGGCGGTCTGCGACATCTGCGTGATGAGCGCCTGCGTGTAGCGCAGCAGGAGGTGCTGCAGGCTGCCGCCGCGATTGAACTCCACGTGCATGAGGCGCGCCGGCAGCCGGTAGGCACGGCCCGCGCTCTGCACCACCGCACGGCTCGGCGTGGTCTCGCCGCCCATGAAGAGCGAGATGCCGACCACGCCCTCGTTGCCCACCACGGCAATCTCGGCCGACGATCCGTTTTCCATCACGTAGAGGAGCGAGACGATCGCGTTGGTCGGGAAATAGAGGTGGTCGAGAAGCCGGCCGGGCTCGTAGATCACGTGGCCGAGCGGCAGGTCCACCGGCTCCAGGTGCGAGCGCAAGCGCTTCAGCTCGGCGCTGGAAAGAGCGGCGAGAAGGCGATTGGTCCTGGGTCCGGGGGTCGGCATGACGGCACTAGTATGCGCCTTCTGTGCGGTGCCGGACTTATGTGCGCAAGCGCATCCGGAAGCAGCCTTCGCGCGGAGGCTCCGCGCCGGCGTCGTAGCGAGCGGCTTCGGCCAAGGACGGCTCGAAACGCTCGTAGCCCAACTCCGCGTAAACGCTCTGCGCGCGCGTGTTCCAGTCGCGCACGATGAGCCACACGCTGGAGACTCCCGCCATGGCGAGCACGCGCTCGTCGAACTGGCGCAAGGCCTCCGTGCCGGTTCCGCGTTCCTTGTCCTCGATGACCAGGCGCTTGACGTAGAAACCAGCGTCGTGGGCGCGGCAATCGTAGGCGATGAGATATCCCGCCCGCTCGCGATCGCTCTCGATGATCCAGTGCTCGCGTCCGCCTTCCCCGGCGATCGCGGCGAAATGCTCGGCGTCGACCCACTGCCCGATGAAATCGCGGTTGTCCGGATGACGCTCGAGGCCGGTCACGTAGTCGAGGTCGTCGAGCCGCGTCCGGCGCAACCGCACACGGGGCATCGGGTCAGTGCCCAAGCCCACGGGCCATGATCACCGCGAAGACCGGGATCGTCGCCGCGAGATGCAACTCGATCATGACGAGGCGGCGTATGCGGGCGAGCTCCCCCGCCGGAACCTGCCACGCGGCATCGTGGTCGAGCTGGCGGCGCCAGCGGATGAAGGCGAGCGTCGGCGTAACCGAGATGACCGCCACGGCAAGAAAGAGGCCGATCTTCACGTAGATTGGCCACGATTGCAGGTAGAAATCCGCGCCTTTCGCGCCGAACACCAGGCGCAGGAGCCCGGTGACGAGCACGACGATCGCCGCGCCGGAATACCAGATGTCGATCTTGCCGAGGAGGCGCAGGGCCGCGGCGTCGAGCGCGCGCTTCAGGACCACCACTTCGATGGAGAGGAATGCGAACAGGATGAAGATCGCGGTGAAGTGCAGGTAGGCGAGGACGGCGTCGAGCCACATGGTCATTTTCGGGCGAGGAGTTGGCGAATGCGCGCGACCGCTTCCTCGAGGCGCGCGACGGGTTGCGTGTAGGCGATGCGGATATGGCGCTCGGGCTCGTGGTGGCCGAAGTCCTTGCCCGGCGTGACGGCGACACCGGCCTCGGTGAGGATGCGGCGCGCGAGGGCGAAGCTGTCGGGCGCAAGCTTCGAGCTGTCCGCGTAGATGTAGAAGGCGCCCTCGGGAACCACCGGGACGCCGAAGCCCAGGGTTTCCAGCGCGGGGATCAGGTACTTGCGGCGCTGGTCCAGCTCGCGGCGGCGCGCCTCGACGATCTCTATGGTGCGCGGCTCGAAGCATGCGAGCGCCGCATGCTGCGCGACGGTCGAAGGGGAGATGAAGAGGTTCTGGGCGAGCTTCTCTATCTCACGCACGTACGCCTGCGGCGCTACGAGCCAGCCCATTCGCCAGCCTGTCATCTGGAAATACTTGGAGAAGCTGTTGATGACGAAGATGTCGCCGCCCGCTTCGAGGGCGGTGCGCGCGTCCAGGCCGTAGGTGAGGCCGTGGTAGATCTCGTCGACGAGGAGCGTGGCATTTCCTTCGCGCGCGAGGGCCGCGAGATCGCGCATTTCCTCCATCGTCACCATGGTGCCGGTGGGATTGGAGGGCGTGGCCACCATCGCGATGCGCGTCTTCGTGGTCCAGTGGCGGCGCGCGACCTCGGCGTTCATCTGGTAGCGGCTGTCGGGTCCTACCGGCGCCAGCACCGGCACCCCGCCCAGCGTGCGCGCGAAATGCCGGTTGCACGGATAACTCGGATCGGTGAGGAGGACCTCATCGCCTTCGTCGAGCAACACGCCGAATGCGAGGAGCAGCGCCGCGCTCGATCCCGCGGTGACGATGATGCGGCTCGCGGGCACGTCGACCTTGTAGCGCTCGCGGTAGAACCTGGAGATCGCTTCGCGCAGCTCCATCAGGCCGAGTGCCGACGTGTAGAACATCGGCTTTGTCTCGAGGGCGCGCTGCGCCGCCTCCACGATCGGGCGCGGCGTGGTGAAGTCCGGCTCGCCGATCTCGAGGTGGATCACGTCGCGCCCCTGCGCCTCCACCTCGCGCGCGAGGGTCTGGATCTCCATCACCTCGAAGGCCTCGATGTGGGCCATGCGGGCGGCGAGATCGGTGCGGGTGGCGACGTCGTTCATGGCTGGATTTTGACTGGATTCCCGCCCCCCGACAAAGGCATTCGGGGGCAAGCTTCCGGGAATGACTTCAGCGCAGGTGCTCGTCCCAGAATTTCTGCAGGCGCTTTGCGGATACCGGTAATGGCGTTCTCAATTCCTGAGCAAAGAGCGACACGCGCAGCTCCTCGATCAGCCAGCGGAACTCCTCGAGCCCGGGATCGTGGCGCGCGGCATCGCGGTCGGACTTGAGGCGCGCCTCGTAGTTGTTCCAGAACCCCGCGATGGTGGGCGCATGCCGCTGGTCGCGCTCGGCCCCGCCCGCGCGGTATTTCTGCATGCGCAGCGCGTAGCCCTTGAGGTAGCGCGGCAGATGCTCGAGGCGTTCCCACGGCGTGCGCGCGAGGAAGCCGGGATAGACGAGGCGGTCCCGCTGGGCCTTCGCCTCCTGTGCGACACGGCCGAGGGAAGCGTTCTGCGCGAGCGATTGGAGGAATTGCTGGCTCGCCTCCCCGATGGCATTGGCATGGCGAGTCGCCGCCTCGGCCACCGGCGGGAGCCGCGCCTTGGCGCGCTTCTTCTGCTCCTCGAACGCCTTCTGCGTGCGCGGCACCTCGTCCTCGCCGATGAAGGCACGGTCCACGATCGCCTCCAGCAGGTCGGACTTGAGCTTGTCGGCGGGGATCGTGGTGTTGTACCTGAGGGCAAGTTGGTTGAAGCCCGGGAGACCGCGCTCGAGCTGGCGCAGCTGCTCTTTCAGGTCGAGGGACATGAGGCGCTTCACGCCTTCTCGATGGGAGGCCTGTGATTTCTCCTTTGTGTCGACCAGCCGCAGGGAAACGTCGGAGCCTTCATCCACCACGGCGGGAAACCCCGTCAATGTCTGGTTTCCCCTCTTGAACGTGACCTGCTCGGGCAAGTCGCCCAAGTCCCACGTCGTGATGCCCTCGCGCTCCATGCCGGGCTTCGCCTTGGCGAGCGTGAGGCTCGCGGCTTCGCCGAGGCGCTTCCTCAATTCGCCGAGATCGCGCCCCATGGCAAGCTCGCGCCTGGCCTCGTCGAGGATGCGCACGTTCATGCGCAGGTGCGCCGGCACGTCCTCCTTCGACCACACGGTGTCGTCGAGGCGCTCGCCGGAGAGGTGCGAAGCGTAGTCGAGCACCGCTTCCTTCACGCTCTTCTCGCCGGCCTTCGCCCACTCGAGAAACTTCGTGGTGTGCTCGGCGACCGGCACGAGCCGCGTGCGAATGCGCTTGGGAAGCGCTTTCATGGTCCAGCCCACCTTCTCGCGGATCATGCCCGGCACGAGCCAGTCGATCTCGCCCTCGTCCACCTGGTTGAGCAGCGCGAGCGGCACGTTGATGGTGACGCCGTCCATCGGATGCCCCGGCTCGAAGCGATAGGCGAGCGGGAAGGTTGCCTCGCCGATCTTCAAGTGCTTGGGGAAAAGCTCCTCGGTGACCGACTCGGCGCCGTGGCGCATGAGGTCGGCGCGCGCCAGGAAGAGCGTCTTCGGATCCTGAGCGGAAGTGGCGCGGTACCAGGTGTCGAACGAGCGCGCGTCCCGGATGTCCCCAGGCAGGCGTGACTGGTAGAAGGCGACGAGAGCGCGATCGTCCACCAGCACGTCGGGGCGGCGCGCGCGGTGCTCGAGATCCTCGATCTCCTGGATCAGCTTCCGATTGTGGATCCAGAACGGATGCTGCGATTCGAATTCCCCGGCCACCAGGGCTGCCTCGATGAAGATCGCGCGCGCCTTCGCCGGATCGATCTTGCCGAAGCCCACCTTGCGGCGCGCCACCAGCACGAGGCCGAAGAGGCTCACGCTCTCATAAGCGACCACTTCGCCGCGCGCCTTGTCCCAGTGCGGCTCGGCCCAGCTGCGGTCGACCACGTGCGCGGCGGCCATCTCGATCCAGTCGGGCTCGACGCGAGCGACGTTGCGCGCATAGACGCGGGTTGTCTCCTGCAACTCCCCCGCCATCACCCAGCGCGGGCGGTTCTTCTTCAGCCCCGAACCCGGCCAGATGTGGAACTGCAATCCGCGCGGGCCGTGATAGTGGTCGCCGTCGAGCGCCTTCATGCCCACGTTGCCGAGGAGCCCGGTGAGGAGTGCGCGGTGGACCTGCTCGTAGGTCGCGGGCGCCGGGTTGTCGCGGATCTTGAGCTCGGAGGCCATCTCGCGCAGCTGCCCGGCAAGGTCGCGCCACTCGCGCATGCGTACGTAGGAGAGGAAATGCTCGCGGCAGGTCTCGTAGAGCTTGCGATTCGATTTCTTGTGGACCAGCTCGTTGTCGAAGAACTTCCACAGGTTCATGAGCTGCTCGAAATCCGAGGCGTCGTCGCGGAACTCCTCGTGGGCGCGGTCCGAGGCTTCGCGCAGCGCCTGCGGGCGGTCGCGCGGATCCGGGATGGAGAGCGCCGCGGCGAGGATCACCATTTCGGACAGGCAATGGAACTCGCGCGATGCCAGCAGCAAGCGGCCGATGCGCGGATCGACGGGAAGGCGCGCGAGCTCCGTGCCGAGCGGCGTGAGATTGCGCTCGTTGTCGATCGCGCCCAACTCGAAAAGCTGGCGATACCCGTCCTCGACCTGGCGCGGCGTGGGCGGCTCTATGAAGGGGAATTCCGCGATCGGTCCCAGCTCCAGCGACGCCATGCGCAGGATCACCGAGGCCAGCGACGTGCGCAGGATCTCGGGCGTGGTGAATTCCGGGCGCTCGACGAATTCCTTTTCCGCGAAGAGGCGAATCGCGATGCCGCTCGCGACCCGCCCGCAGCGCCCCGCGCGCTGGCGTGCCGCCGCCTGGGAGATGGGTTCGATGCGAAGCTGGTCGATCTTCTGCCGAGGCGAGTACCGCTTCACCCGCGCAAGCCCCGTATCCACGACGAAGTGGATGCCGGGCACGGTGAGCGAGGTTTCCGCGACGTTGGTGGCAAGCACTACGCGTCGATGCGGGCCGCGCTCGAAGACGCGGTCCTGCTCTTCCGCGGAAAGGCGCGAGAAAAGCGGCAGGATCTCCATGTCCTTCGGGTGGTGCTTGCGCAGCGCCTCTGCCGCTTCCCGGATCTCACGCTCGCCCGGGAGGAAGACCAGGATGTCGCCCTGGGCGCTCGCGCGCGAAAGCTCGTCCACCGCTTTCGCGATCGCCTCGTTCATGTCGACCGGCTCGTCGTCCTCGTCTTCCACTTCGAAGAACTCGGGGCGATAGCGCACCTCGACGGGATAGGTGCGGCCCGACACCTCGATCACCGGAGCGCCGTCGAAGAATTGCGAGAAGCGCTCGGTGTCGATGGTGGCGGAGGTGACGATCACCTTGAGCTCGGGGCGCATCTTCACCAGGCGCTTCATGTAGCCCAGCAGGAAATCGACGTTGAGGCTCCTCTCGTGGGCCTCGTCGACGATGATGGTGTCGTAGGCCCGCAATTCCCGGTCTGAATGCGTTTCGGCGAGGAGGATGCCGTCGGTCATCACCTTCACCACCGTGTCGGGGCGCGTGGCGTCCTGGAAGCGGATCTTGTGGCCGACGAAGCCCTTCGGCGCTCCGGCGAGCTCCTGCGCGAGGCGGTTGGCGAGGCTACGCGCGGCGATGCGCCGCGGCTGGGTGCAGCCGATGAGCCCCGCGGCGCCTCGTCCCAGCGTGAGGCAGATCTTCGGGATCTGCGTGGTCTTGCCCGAGCCGGTCTCCCCGCACACGATGGTGACCGGGTTGTCGCGGATCAGCGCCGCGATCTGCTCGCGGTGCTGGGCAATGGGAAGATCTTCGGGAAAGCGCGGCTGCGGCAGGCGCGCGAGGCGCATCGCGCGCTTCTCGCGCGAGCGCTCCACCAGGTCGGCGAGCAGCGCCTTCTCCCGCTCCGCCGGGCGCCTTTGCTGCGCGCGGCCCGCGATGGCGGCTGCCAGCGCCGCGATCCGGGGATGATCGGCGGCGAGCGTTTCGGACAGGAGCTCGGGGGGAAGGGCGGACAAGCCCTATTTTACTGCGACCAAAACTGGTGTCAGGTACAACTTAAAAAGTTGTACCTGACACCAATTTCTCAGGTGATGGCGACCGGAATTCCGGTCAGCACGACGCCGAAGCCCGGAAGCCACCCCGCTGCGGCGGGCAGCGGCGTGAAGCTGGCGGTGCAGGTCACATCGAGCCCCTCGCGTGCGTGCACCTCCACCTGGAACATCTCCGAATGCGGCGCGGTGGCGAGGGTCTTCATCTCCTCCGGGGGAATGCGCAGGAACGCGGTGAGCGAGCGGCCAGCCATCTGGTCCAGGCGCGATCCGAAGAGCTTCTCCGCGGCGGGATTGCAGACCAGGATCTTGCCCACCGCGTCGCATTCGATCTGCGGCAGCGCGGAGCGCTCGAAGAGCGCCTCGAGGCGGTCGGCCCGCTCGCGCGCGCTCTCCACGGAAACGCCACGCACCGCCACGCGGTGGGCGAGCTCGCGGTTCTCGCGCTCGAGCTTTTCGTTCAGCATCCCGGTGAGGGTGATGAGGTCGTCGCGCTCGATCTGCAGCCTGAAGCCTTCCTCGAGGTGGCGGTTCAGCTTCCTCGCGTAGTGCACGATCGCGAAGCAGAAGAAGAGCGCCATCACGCCCGCGTACCAGTGCACGCCGGAGTGGAAGAAGAAGAGATAGATCGAGGTCGGCACCGTCGCCGTGACCGACAGCGCCTCGTGCGCGCCGCGCACCGACGCGTACGCCGTCACCGAGCCCGCGATGAAGCAGATGATCACCATCAGCGTGAAGAGCTGCAGGTAGGCCGCGCCGCCGGGGAAGAGCAGAGTGCCGAGCACGCCCCACTGCACGCCGGCGAGGAAGTTGGCCGCGATCATGAGCCGGCCCCACGCCTCGGGATCGGAATCGACGCTGCGGCGGCGATAGGCGACGATGCAGGTGGAGCGGAAGAAAGTGACGGCCGTCGCCCAGAGGAACCACACGGCGCCGCGCCCGATGTCGCCCTCCTCGATCAGCACGCCGAGGGTGAGGAGAGCCCCGAAGTACGAGAACGCCGTCGCGGACGGCGCGAACTTGTAGAGCTCGTCGACCTGCAGCGCCTTTACGCGCGGCTCAGGCCAACGGCCTCCCGCCGGGAGCCCCTCTTGCTGTTGTTGTTTGTCGGACATGAACCCGTCCTGCGATGCGCCACAGGGCAAAGTGCGCCCTTTTCCGCACGCCTTCTGTGAACTGCTTCACAGCCTCGGGTTACAACGGCAACACTCAGGGCTCGAGCTGCTTGTAGACCGTGCTCGCCACGCGCGCGAGCGCGGGCTTGTCCACTTCTCCGGAGAGCGCGTAGCCGCAATCGCGGTCGATCCAGTAGAACACCGACACCTGGCCTTCCTGCGCGAAGCGGAACGCGGTCACGTCGTCGCCCTTGTGGGGGCGCGTCACGTAGAGCGTGAGACGCTTGCCGGAGGCCTCCTGGTACATGAACTGCGCGACCGGGCCGTCGTTGCCGGGCAGCAGCCGGCCGCCGAGGAGCTCGAAGCCCTCGTTGGCGAGGATCGGGATCCTCAACCTGGTGCCGAGGCGCTTGGAAAGCCACTGCACCAGGTGGTCCTTGTCCTTCGCCTCCACCTCGACGGGATGACGCACTTCCGGGGAGTACACCAGGTGGGCGCGCGCCGCGCGCACCGGCAGCGGCGCAATGAGCGCCTGCGCTGCGGGCGCGGGCCGCAGCCACGGCGCGGCGAGGCCGAGGGCGACGCCCACCGAAACCAGCAGGGCCGCGCGCGCATAGTCGAGCCACGGCGGGCGCTTCAGGTACATGCGCGCCGGAATGGGCTCGGTCAGGATCGCGTCGAACTGGCGCTTGAGGAGAGCGTTCTGCTCCGCGTATTCCACTCGATCTTCTTCTTCAGTCATTGCACGACTCTCAATGGGCTCTTGCCGGGCTCGCCGCTCATCAGGTGGCGCAACTTCTCCCGGCCGCGCGACAGGCGCGACATCACCGTGCCGATGGGTATGCCGAGCGCACGGCTCACGTCGGCATAGGTCATATCCTCCAGAGCGATCAGCAACACGACTTCACGCTGCTCAGGGGCGAGGGTAAGGAGCGCGCGCTGCATGTCGAGCACGTCGACGCTGGTCACCGTCGGCACGTGCGCCGCGATCACCGCCTCGTCGATCTCGACGGTGGGCGCGACCTTGCGCGCCTTCAGCTGGTTCACGAACACGTTGTGCATGATCGAGAAGAGCCACGCGCGGAGATCCCCCGGCTTCCAGAGGTGGAACTTGCGCACCGCCCGCTCGAGCGTGTCCTGCACCAGGTCGTCCGCGCCATCCCGGTCGCCCACCAGCGCGCGTGCGTAGCGGCGCAGGTTGGGGATGAACGGGATGATGAGGTTGTAGTCCACGGCTCCCTTGTATCAGGTCCGGCTAATACTGGGTCAACAATCCGCGGCCGCTGGTATTCCGTTTTACGGGATGGCGCGCAGGCCCGCCGGCGTTTCAAAGGTAGCTACCAGGCGCCCGCCCTCGTGCGTGAAGCTCTGTAGCCGGACGCCCGTATCCGGGAGCACATCGGACGGATGCGGCCCGTGACCCCACTGAAGGAGTGTGGGAAGCGTGCCGCCCCCCGGGCGCCGCCCATCCCGGGGCACGGCGATTCGCCAGCGATGCCTGCCGCGCTCCAGGCCCAGCACTTCGACCGCCTCCGGATATTCCCGGAGTGCCGCGTCCAGGTCGTCGATGCGTTCCGCCCAGTGGATGAGAGCAGGCGAGCGCTCCAGGGTGGTGCGCATGGCGGGTTGGTCGAGGTCGAACCAGCGTGGCCTGCCTGGCGCCGGCGCATCCGGATCGATCGCGATCACTTCGAGGAACTGTCCCGGGCCGATGAAGAGAAGGCGGTTGTGCGTGCCCATGACCGGGTGCTTGCCGCCGGGCACTGGCGCCACGCCCAGCTTCGACTCCACCCACGCCGCGCCTTCGTCGAGCGTGCGCGCGGCGACGACCAGGTGATCGAAAGTCGTACCTGACACCACTTTCTACGTTGTACCTGACACGATTTTTTAGTCGAGGGTGATGCCCTCGTCTGCCATCACCTTCTTGACCGCGGGGCGCGCCATGACGCGCTGCGCAAGCGCGGAGTAGTTGTCCATCGACTTCACCGGGAAGCCGTTGCGGTTGCCCCAGCGGTAGAAGACCAGCAGGTATCCGTCGACCACCGTGAAGTGGTTGCCGATCGCCCACTTGTGGCCCTTGAGGAGCCCGTCGATCTCCTTCAGGCAATCGCCGAACATGGTGCGCGCCTTGGCCTTCACCGCTTCCTGCGCCGCCGCGTCGTCGACATAACGCTGCGCGCGCATCAGGTGGCCATAGGTCGTGTGCACCGTGTTGGAGAGCCACGCCATGGTGGAGACCGCCTTCGCCTGGTCCCAAGTCTCCTTCGGCCAGAGGCCCGCCTGCGGATGGCCGCCCGCGACCCAGGTCATGATGCCGACGTTCTCGGTGAGCACGTGGCCGTCGACCACCATCGTCGGCACGCGCCCGCGTGGATTGAGCGCGAGGTACTCGGGCTTCCTCTGGTCGCCGGCCATGAGGTCGAGCTTCTGCGTTTCGTAGGCCAGTCCCGCCTCCTGCAGCGCAATGTGGGACGCGAAAGAACACGCACCGGGGGCATAGTAGAGCTTGATCGCCATGTGAGCTCCTAGAGTCGGGTGATCAGGGAAGAAGTATCGAAGCGGCTGTTGCCGGCCTTCGAGATCTCGTCGTAGTAGCCGGCGACGGTCTGCGTGACCGGCAGCTTCGCGCCGTTCCTCTTCGCCTCCTCGATGCAGATGCCGAGGTCCTTGCGCATCCAGTCCACCGCGAAGCCGAAGTCGAACTTGCGCTGGTGCATGGTCTTGCCGCGGTTCTCCATCTGCCACGACTGCGCCGCGCCCTTGGAGATCACGTCGAGCACGAGGTCGGCGTCGAGCCCGGCCTTCTCGGCGAAGGCGACCCCTTCGGAAAGCGCCTGCACCAGGCCCGCGATGCAGATCTGGTTCACCATCTTGGTGAGCTGGCCCGCGCCCGCCTCGCCCATCAGTGTCACCGCGCGGCCGTACGAATCCATCACCGGTTTGGCGCGCTCGAAGGGCGCATTCTCGCCGCCGCACATCACGGTGAGCTTGCCGTTCTCCGCGCCCGCCTGGCCGCCGGAGACCGGCGCGTCGATGAAGTCCACGCCCTTCGCCTTGGCGGCGGCGAAAACCTTGCGCGCAGCATCCGCCGACGCCGTGGTGTGATCCACCAGCACCGACCCGTTCTTCATGCCAGCGAGCGCGCCGTCCTTGCCGAGCGCGACATCCAGCAGGTCGTTGTCGTTGCCGACCATGAGCATCACGAAGTCCGCGTCCTTGGCCGCGGCCGCGGGCGTGGGCGCGGTCTTGCCGCCGTGCTTGTCGGCCCAGGCTTGCGCCTTCGCCCCAGTGCGGTTGTAGACGGTGACGTCGTAGCCCTTCGCCTTGAGGTGCCCGGCCATGGGAAATCCCATCACGCCAAGGCCTATGAATGCGACTTTCGCGGACATTCGCTGTTCTCCTAGTTCACGGGATTCGAGGGCTCCTTCCCCTCGAGGACGGCCACCAGGTTCGCGGCGGCGGTGTTGCACATGATTATGCGCGTGGCGCGCGTGGCGCTGCCGATGTGCGGCGTGAGCGCCACGTTGGGGAGCCTCGCGAATTCCGGATGCAGCTTCGGCTCCCCCTCGAACACGTCGAGTCCCGCGCCTGCGATGCGCCGCTCCCTGAGCGCCTCCACCAACGCCGCGTCGTCGACGACCCCGCCACGCGCGCTGTTCACGAGGATGGCGGTCGGCTTCATCTTCGCGATTTCAGCCGCTCCGATGAGGTGGTGCGTGGCCGGCGAGTACGGCGCCATCACCACGACGAAGTCGCTGCGCGCGAGCAACTCGTCGCGCTCCACGCGCGTGGCCCCGAGGCGCGCCTCGTCGGCCTGCGGCAGGCGCGAGCGGTTGTTGTAGAGCACCTTCATGTCGAAGCCCGAGGCGCGCCGCGCGATCGCCTGGCCGATGCGTCCCATGCCGATGATGCCGAGCGTGGCATGGTGGATGTCCTGGCCGAGGAAGTACTGCACGCCGAAGGCGATTTTCCAGTCGCCGCGGCGCACGTACGCATCGGCCTCGGCGATGCGGCGCGCGGCGGCCATCAGGAGAGACCAGGTGAGGTCGGCGGTGGTGTCGTCGAGGACGCCGGGCGTGTTGGTGACGCGTATGCCGCGCCGCGTGCACGCCGGCACATCGATGTTGTTGTAGCCCACCGCGATGTTGGCGATGACCTTCAGCTCAGGGCATTGCGCGAGGAGTGACTCGTCGAACTTGTCCATCACGGTCGCCATGGCGCCGCTCACGCCGCGGAGGCGCCGGACGAGCTCGTCAGGCGACCACGGCCGGTCCTCGGAATTGTGCTCGACGTCGTAGCGGCGAGAGAGCGCCTCGACCACCTCCGGGAAAATAGCGCGGGTGACCAGGACCTTCTTCAACGCGGCCGCGGCTCAGTCCTTCTCGTTCACCGATTGGATGAAGCTCACGATCATCGCCACCACCCCGATCATGATCACGATGATCATCGCCGGCTCCTTCAGCTTGACGATCGGCACCGCGAAGAACGCGAGCGCAATGGAGATGGCGATGATGCCCATGATGATGCGAACAGCCTTGGATTGCATGTGTTCTCCTTTTCAGTGCGTGTCGAGGCTCGTGGCCCACTGCGCGAGCCAGCGCGCGGTGCGCAGCAGGCGCGCGTCGTCGCCGCGCCGGCCGACGAGCTGCACGCCCATGGGCATGCCGTTGTCCGCGCGAAGCAACGGCAGTGTCACGGCCGGCATTCCCGCGAAGGTCCACAGCGTGCAGAACGCGGGGCTGCCGGTGGACGCGAGGCCCGCGGGGGCGGGCCCGGGCGCCGCGGCGGTCATGATGGCGTCGCAACGGTCGAAGACCTCTTCAAAGGCCAAGCTCACCGCCTCGATGCGGTCCACGGCGTTGTTGTAGTCGACCGCCGTGACCGCGCGCCCACGTTCGATCTGGGCGCGCAGCGAATCGCTCAGCTTGTCCCGGCCGCGCTCGTAATCATGGTGGAAGTTGCGCGCGATGTCCGCCTCCATGATGGTGCGGTGCCAGAGCGGCGCATCGCCGAAGATGCCGGGGATGGTGAACGGCTTCGACTGCTCGCCCAGCGCCTCGGCGATCTCCTCGAACGCGAGGCGCGTCTGCTCCTCTGCGTCGTTCCAGTCGAGCGTCCTCGTGAAGGCGAGGACCGGGGGCAACGGCGGCTCCTGCA
>JBBRQA010000041.1:0-20878 GCA_038227085.1 Burkholderiales bacterium
CGGCATGGTGGGCGGCGTGCTGGTGGGATGGCTCCTCTTCGCGGGCCTGCTGCGCATCCCGCTCAAGTGGTTCTTCTCGGCGACGTCGTTCCTCGTGTTGCTGCTTGCCGCGGGCATGGCCGCCCAGTCGGCGCGCTTCCTCATTCAGGCCAACGTGATCCCGAGCCTCGCCTCCCCAGTCTGGGATACGTCGTCCTTCGTCGCCAACTCATCGATCCCGGGGAAACTGCTGCAGGGACTGGTGGGCTACGACGAGCGTCCCGCGGGGATGCAGATCGCATTCTTCATCGCGGCGCTGGTGGTGATCGTCGCCGGGATGTCGCTCGCGAAACGCCGCGCCGCCACTCTCACATAGGGAAATCCCATGTCACTCATGCTTCGCGGCCTCGCGGCCGTCGCCCTCGGCTTGCCTGCGATTTCAGTCGCGGCGGGTCCTTCCGACTATGTGCAGGTGCCCGCGGTCGAATACGGCGAGCGCGAGATCGACTTCAAGTACGGCACCTGGAAACTGGCCGGGGAGCCGGTGCGCGAGACCGCGGCGAGCCTGGGCTTCGGCTACGGCGCGACGCAATGGTGGTTCACCGAGGCGTACGTGAAGTACCACAAGGAACCCGGCGATCGCACCCGGTACGACGCGTTCGAGTGGGAGAACAAGTTCCAGCTGACCGAGCACAACCAGTACGCCGTGGACGTGGGCTTGCTCGCCGAGCTCGAGGTACCGCGCGCGCGCGCGGAGGGCTATGAGCTCGCGTTCGGCCCGCTCCTGCAGGGCGACCTCGGAGAAGTCCGCTGGAACGCGAACCTCTTCTTCACACGCGTGGTGCGCGCCGAGGAGGCGCACGCAACCCAGATGGGCTACCAGCTGCAGGCGAAGTACGCGCTCGCGCCGAACTTCGAGATTGGCGCGCAGGCCTTCGGCGAGATGGGCAAGTGGGATCATTGGCAGCCCACGCACGAGCAGAGCCATCGCGCCGGCCCCGCGATCTTCGGCAAGGTGAAGCTCGGCGCGCGCGAGGCGATCCGCTATAACGCGGCGTGGCTGCACGGGGTGAGCTCCGCCGCGCCGCGCGACACCTTCCGCGTGCAGGCGGAATACGAGTTCTAAGCGCCGTCCATCGAGCCCGGGATGAAGGATGGCTCTCCGTGCCCATCGCGATCGCCCCACCAGCTTTCAATGAGCTCGCCAAGAGGAACGGCGCTGCGCGACGCGTTTAGGATTTGCAGCCCCTGCCAAGGGGCTGCCCGAACGAGCGGGGATGCGAGGAGCATCAAAGCGCACCCTTGGATGAGGTACCCGACTCGCATTAGCGAGCAGGCGATTGCGCTGGCACGATGAGCTGGGCGAATGCAGCCTCATTCGAAGTGTTGGGGTGAAGGTCGAGAGGCGCGCGTCACTACGGTCGATCGGGAGAAGAAGCCGTCCGTTCGAGCGCAATTTTTGCAGCGAGCTCTCTCCCGCTTCCAGGAACGATCGCGCTGGCTCGACCTTCACCCCCACTTCGAATGAGGCGCTAGCCCACGGTTGACTTGCGAAAGCCAATATGTCACCATTTAGTGACATATGAAACCGGACGAGATGGATGCGGTATTCGCGGCGCTGGCGCTCGAAGGGCGCCGGCGCATCCTCGACATCCTCAAGAAGGAGCCGGGCTGCAACGTGAACCGCGTATGCGAGTTCTTCGACATCGGGCGTATCGCCGTGATGAAGCATATCGACCTTCTCGAGGCGGCCAACCTGGTGGTCTCGGAGAAGGTCGGGCGCGAACGCCAGCTCTACTTCAATCCGGTGCCGATCCACATGATCTACGATCGGTGGACCACCGAGTTCAGCGCTTACTGGGCCGGGCGGTTGGCGCGCATGAAATACCGGCTCGAGAACACGCCGATTCCGATAGGCAGGAAAAAGGGAGGCACGCGTGGCTGATCCGAAGAAGCAGGTGTTCCGCATCGTGATCGCGGGGTCGCAGGAGGCGATCTTCAACGAGCTCACCGCCACCGACCGGCCGCTCGGCGCGATCTTCAACTCCCGCATGCACACCACCGGGCTTCGTCCCGGCGGCCGCATCCAGATGCGCACCGTGAGCGGCGGCCACGTGATCGTCGAGGGCGACATCCTCGAATACGATCCGCCGCGGCGCTTCGCGCACACCCACAAGTTCACTCAGCACGACGACCCGGTGTGCAAGGTGACGTACGATCTCAAGGCCGTCCCGGGCGGGATCGAGGTCACGCTCACCGTGGACGACGTGCCGGTCGGAACCAAGACCGCGAAGGGCATGGCTTCCGGAGGCACGTTCATGCTCGACAACCTGAAGGCGATCGTCGAAACCGGACGCCCGACCTTCAAGGCGAGGCTCATGTACGCGATGTTCGGGGCGCTCGAGTTCGTGCTTCCCGCGAAGACCAGGACGGAGCGCTGGCCCCTCGAACGCAAATCAACAACCCGAAAGGACTCGCCATGAAGATTATTTCCCTCGGCGCCATGGTGTGCGCGCTCGCCCTCACCACCTGCGCCGCGGCCCAGGAGCGCATGATCTCGAAGCAGGTCACGGTGAAAGCGCCGGTGGACGCGGTGTGGAACGCGTGGACCACCACCGAGGGCGTGAAGACGTTCTTCGCCCCCGATGGGCTCGTGGAGGCGCGTCCCGACGGCCCGTTCCAGATCTACATGAACCCCTATGCGCAGCCCGGCATGAAGGGCGCGGACGACATGCGCGTGCTCGCGGTGCAGGACCGCCAGATGATCTCGTACACGTGGAACGCGCCGCCTTCGCTGCCCGAGGCGCGAGCGCAGCGCACCGTCGTCATCGTGCGCTTCAAGCCGGCCGGCGACGGCGAGACGCAGGTCACCATGTCGCACGTGGGCTGGGGCGATGGCGGCGAATGGGACAAGGCCTACGACTATTTCAACAAGGCGTGGGACAACGTGCTCGGCAACCTCCAGCAGCGCTTCGTCGCCGGCCCCAAGGATTGGACCGAATGGCTCGCGCGCATGAAGGCGTACAGCCAGAAAAAATAAGTCGTGTCAGGTACGACATGAATTAAGCCGTACCTGACACCACATTTTCAGCTCGCGAGGTCGATCACCTTCACGCGCACGCGTCGCTCCTTGCCATCGCGCACCACGGTGAGATCGGCCACGTGATCGATGCCGACGCGGTCGAGCTCGGCGGCAAGCGTGGGCAGCGACTCGATTACCCGCCCGTTGACCGCGATGATCACGTCGCCCAGCCTGCCGGTGCGCTGGTCGAAGGGCTGCAGCTTGGCCTCCGCCGCGGGCGTTCCCGGCTGGATGCTCGCGATCACGACCCCGGTGATGCCGGCGCGCGCGACGAGATCCGGATGCACGGGGATGATGCCGATGCTCGGGTGCGGCGCGCGCCCGCGGGCGATCAACTGCGGCACGACGCGGTTCACCAGGTCGACGGGAATCGCGAGCCCGACCCCGGTCGATCCCCCCGAGGGCGAGCGGATCGCGGTGGTGACGCCGACCAGGCGCCCGGCGCTGTCGAGGAGAGGCCCGCCCGAGTTGCCGGGATTGATCGCCGCGTCGGTCTGGATGGCGCCGGCGATCTCGCGGATATCGGTGGTGGGCAGATGGCGATCGAGCGCGCTCACCAGGCCCGAGGTGAGCGTGCGCGTCAGGCCGAAGGGATTGCCGATCGCGTACACCGATTGACCGATGCGCAGGTCGGCGGAAGTGCCGAGCGGGATAGGCCGCAATCCCGGCGGGACTTCGGCGAGCTTCACCACCGCGAGGTCATAGTCGGGCGCCACGCCGACCACGTTCGCCGAATAGGTCTTGCCCACGTCCAGCTGCACCTGCACGGTGCGCGCGCCCTCGACCACGTGGAAGTTGGTGACAACGTGGCCCGCCGTGTCCCAGACGAAGCCGCTGCCCGCGCCCTTGGCCACGCCGACCGTGAAGAAGCTGGTGGCTTCGAGGCGCTCAGTGTTGATGTAGGCGACCGAGGGCGCGGCGGTCTCGAAGAGCCGGATGGTCGATTGCTCGGCGGGAAGGAGCGCGCCTCTGGGGCTGACCGAGCGCGGCTCGACCGCGGCCGGATGCTGCGCGAAGACGATGGCGGGGGCCAAAAGGCTCCCGGCGAGACTGGCAAGGACGACGAAAATGCGCGGTTTCATGAGTCTCGCAAAGGGTCGATTACAGCTGTCGTAGATCGTGGTCCGGATGGCGTATTCAAGCCCCGGGATGCGCTAGCACCATGATCCCATTGATGTATACTTCTCGTCGCAGTGATCAGGAATCGGTAAGCAGTAACTCCAGTACCCGCCGCCAAAATCGGCGCTTCACTTCAGTTCCCGACTTGCTTTTCCTTTTTGTCGCTGGCCCCGGCCCCGAGGGTATTGCGGGGATTTCAATCTGAAAGGAACAGCAATGAGCACCGGAATCGTGAAGTGGTTCAATGACTCCAAGGGTTTTGGCTTCATCAAACCCGATGGCGGCGGCGAGGACCTCTTCGCCCATTTCTCCGAGATCCAGGGCAACGGATTCAAGACCCTCAAGGAAAACCAGAAGGTCGAATTCGAAACCAAGGACGGCCCCAAGGGCAAGCAAGCCGTGCAGATCAAGCCGATCGGCTGAGCCTCACCGCTTCAGCACTGTTGGAGCAAGAACGGCAGCCTCGCGGCTGCCGTTTTCATTTGAATTAATTGGTGTCAGGTACAACATGAAAGTCGTACCTGACACCAATTTCGGAACATGACAAAACTCGCGAACACGCCGATCTCCGTCCTCGACCTCGCAACCTATCCGATGGGCGGGACGATCGCCGACGCGTTCCAGACCTCGCGCGAGCTCGCGCAGGGCGCCGAGCGCTGGGGCTACAAACGCTACTGGGTTGCCGAGCACCATAACCTCGAAGGCGTGGCGAGCTCCGCGACGGTGGTGATCATGGGCCACCTCGCCGACCACACGAAGACCATCCGCATCGGCTCGGGAGGCATCATGCTGCCCAACCATGCGCCGCTGGTGGTCGCGGAGCAGATCGGCACGCTGGAGTCGCTGCATCCGGGGCGCATCGACCTGGGGCTCGGCCGCGCGCCCGGCACCGACCAGCTCACGATGCGCGCGCTGCGCCGCGGCGGACGCGGCGAGGAGTTCGACGTACAGGTGGCGGAGCTCCTCTCGTACTTCGAGCCCGCGAAGCCGCAACAGTCGGTGCGCGCGATCCCCGGCGAGGGGATCGAGGTGCCGATCTGGATCCTGGGCTCGAGCCTGTGGAGCGCGCATTTCGCGGCGTCGATCGGGCGGCCCTACGCGTTCGCATCGCACTTTGCCCCCGGCGACCTGCTGGAGGCGATCGAGATCTATCGCGCGGAGTTCAAACCTTCGAAGCAACTCGCCGCGCCCTACGTGATGGTCGGCGTGCCCGCGCTCGCCGCGGACACCGACGAGCACGCCGAATTCCTCGCCACCAGCATGTACCAGCGTTTCCTCGGCATCATCCGCAACAATCGCACCGCGTTGCCCGCGCCCGTGAAGGACATGGACACCGTGTGGAGCGCGGGGGAACGACTCGCCGTGGCCGAACGCATGGCGCTGATGGTGGTGGGCGGCCCCGAGCGCGTCGCCGCCAACCTGCAGCAGATCATCGAGGCCACCAACGCCGACGAGCTCATCGTCGCCTCCGACGCCTTCACGCGCGAAGACCGCCTGCGTTCGTACGAGCTCATCGCCCAGGCCGCAGGAAAATAAGTGGTGTCAGGTACGACTTTCTGCCCCGCGGAAAGTCGTACCTGACACCACTAATTTGTTCAGCGGTAGCCGGCGGCTTGAAGCTCGAAGAGCTCGGCGTAGCGCCCGCCCTGGGCGAGGAGCTCCTCGTGCGTGCCGACCGCTTCGACGCAGCCGTCGCCGAGGACCACGATGCGGTCGGCCATGCGTACGCTGGAGAAGCGGTGAGAGATCAATACTGCGGTCTTGCCGGCGGAGAGCTCCTTGAAGCGCTGGAAGACTTCGAACTCGGCGCGCGCATCGAGGGCCGCGGTGGGCTCGTCGAGGATCAACACCTGCGCGTCGCGCATGTAGGCGCGGGCGATCGCTATCTTCTGCCACTCGCCTCCGGAAAGATCGACGCCGGTCTTGAAGCGCTTGCCGATCAACTGGTCGTAGCCCCCGGGCAGCTTCGCGATCACCTCGTCGGCCAGGCTGCGCTGCGCGGCGCGCACGATGCGGCCGCGATCGGCGCGCGCGTCGATCGAGCCCACCGCGATGTTGTCCGCCGCGCTCAAGTGGAAGCGCACGAAGTCCTGGAAGATCACGCCGATGTTGCGGCGCAGTTCGAAGAGGTCGTATTCGCGAAGGTCGTGCCCGTCGAGGAGGATCGCGCCCTCGTCGGGATCGTAGAGCCGCGCGAGCAACTTCACCAGCGTGGTCTTGCCGGCGCCGTTCTCGCCCACCAGCGCCAGCACTTCCCCGGCGCGCAGGTGGAATGAAAGGTTGCGCACCGCCCAGCGCTCGGCGCCCGGATACTGGAAGCCGACGTTCTCGAACGTGAACCCCTCTCGGATCGGACTCGGAAACGCGCGCGGATTCGCCGGCGAAGCGATCTCGGCCCTGATCTCGAAGAACGAGAACAGGTCATCCAGGTACAGCGCCTGCCCCGCCACACTCGAGAATCCCGTCAGCAGCTGCTCGAGCAACCCGCGCAGGCGCAGGAACGACCCGGCGAGAAACGTGAGGCTGCCGATGCTGAATTCCCCGCGCAGCGTTCGCCACACGATGTACGCATAGGCGAAGTAGTAGGCGATGGTGCTCACCGCGGTCAGGACGCTCCCCCAGGCCGCGCGGCGCACCGCGATCTTGCGGTTGGCGCGGAAAAAACTCGTGGCGAGCTCGACGTAGCGATCGATGAGGAAGCGGTGCAGCCCGAAAATCTTCACTTCCTTCGCGCTGTCGGCGCTCGCGGCCACCTGCCTCACGTAGTCCAGCTCGCGGCGCTCCGGCGCGCGGTGGTAGTTCAGCCAATAGGACTGCGCGTTGAAGTGCGCCTCGCCAATGAACGCGGGGACGAGCGCGATGGCGAGCAACACGATCAGCCAAGGCGCGTACACGAAGAGCCCGGCCGCGAAGCCCACGATGGTGACGATGTCCTGCGCCTGCCCGAAGAGCTGGCTCATGAGGCCGGTGCGCCCCGCGGCCTGCGTGCGCGCGCGCTCGAGGCGGTCCTGGAACTCGCTGTCCTCGAAGTCCTCGAGGTCCAGTCTCGCGGCGTGCTCCATCAAGCGCACGCTCGTCGTGGTGCTGATCTTTTCCGAGAGCAGCGAATCGAGGAGCGAGATGCCGCGGCCGAGAAGATCGGACACCACCGCGAGCCCGAATTCCAGCGCGAGGAGGAGCGTGATGTGCCCGAGCATCCCGCTCGCCAGCCACGCGTCGAAGGTCGCCCCGGGAGATGGCGCCTGCGTGATGCGCACGACCTCGTCGATGATCTTCGCGCCGACGTACAGCGCGGCGACGGGCAGCAGAGCGCGCACCAGCCGCAACGTCCCCTGCGCAACCGAGATCCCCGGGCTCGTCTGCCAGACGAGCTTGAGGAAAGGCGGGAGGTTACGCAGCGCGCCCAGGCGCTCGCGCCAGGTCTGCGGCGGGGAAGGTTGCGGAGGCACCCTAGCGCTTGAGCCCGAGCACGAGCACGCCGGCGGCCACCAGCGCGATGCCCGCCCATTCGCGCGGCGACGGGCGCTCGCCGAGGAACCACACCGCGAAGATCGCCACCAGCACCAGCGAGAGCTTGTCCACGGGCGCCACCTTCGAGGCCTCGCCCACCTTGAGCGCGCGGAAGTAGCACACCCACGAGGCGCCGGTCGCTAGCCCCGAAAGCACGAGGAATAGCCACGTCTTTCCCGACAGCGCGCGCGGATCGCTCCACTTGCCGGTGAAGTAGACGAACAGGGCGAGCACCACGATGATCACCGCGGTGCGGATCAGGGTGGCGAGATCCGAGTTCACGCCCTCGAGGCCGACCTTGGCGAAGATCGCCGTCATCGCGGCGAACACCGCCGACATCAGCGCCCAGTAGAACCAGTTCGTATCGGCGATCATCTTCACCTCAGACCGGCATGCCGGGAGCGCGCACGCCCGCGATGCGCATGAGCTTGGCCGCGTCGAGCTGCGCGAGCGACGTGATGCCGAGCTGCGCCATGCCGCGATAGAGCTCGCCCTGGAGGATCTCGTAGGCGTGGCGCACGCCCGCCTCGCCCGCGATGGACGCCGCGTAGTTGAACGGCCGCCCCACGAACACGAAAGCCGCGCCCAACGCGAGCGCCTTCATCACGTCGGTGCCGCGCCGGATGCCGCTATCCATCATCACCGGGATGCCGCCCGCGGCTTCGACGACCGATGACAGCACGCGCAGCGGCGACACGGTGAAATCCAGCTGCCGGCCGCCGTGGTTTGAGACGATGAGCCCGTCCACTCCGTGATCCTTCGCGATGCGCGCGTCGAGTGGATTCATCAGGCCCTTCACGACGAGGCGCCCCTGCCAGCGCTTGCGGATCAGTGCGAGATGGCTCCAGTCGAGATGATCCTTCTTGGTGAAGTCGCGCTCCACGTCCCGAGCCAGGATCGGAGCGCCGCGCGTGGCTAACGAGTTCTCGAAGTGCGGCATGCCGTGGCGCATGACAGTGCGCAGCGCGTTGCCGAAGAGCCAGCGTGGATGGATGACGCCGTCCCACGCGAGGCGAAGGCTCGGCCGAAGCGGCGTCGAGAAGCCCGCGCGCACGTTGTTCTCGCGGTTGGAGAGGACCGCGACGTCCACCGTGACGACCAGCGTCTTGAAGCCGGCCGTGGCGGCGCGGTCGACGAGTCCCATGATCTTCTCCGCCTCTCCCGGCAGGTACGCCTGGAACCAGGTCTCCGGGCAGGCGCTGCATACGTCCTCGAGCCGGATCAGCGACGAGCCGCTCATGATCATCGGGATGTTCGACGCCTTCGCGCCCGCCGCCTGCACCAGGTCGCCCCGGTATGCCGACAGCGCGCTGATCCCCATCGGCGCGATGCCGAACGGCGCCGAGTATTCACGGCCGAAAAGGGTGGTCGCCGTGGTGCGCTTCGACACGTCGACCAGCACGCGGGGCAGGAATCCCAGCTCGTCGAATGCGGCGCGGTTGTCGCGCACGGACGCGTCGGTTTCTACCCCGCCCGAGACGTAGGCGAACACCGGGCGTGGCAGGTGGCGACGCGCGGCGCGCTCGAAATCGTCGAGCGACAGGATGGAGCGGAGTGAGGGGGGCAAGGGAAATTCGTCGAATTGCGCACCCAGACTTTACTATATCGCCATGACCTCCCCTCACTCGCTGTCGCATCACTTCGTCACCGAGGCATACCACAACGCCTGGGCCAACCACCGCCTGTTGAACGCATGCAGCGCGCTGCCGCAGGAAGAATTCGTGGCGCCACGCACGAGCTTCTTCCCGTCGATCAAGGCGACGCTCAACCACATCCTCACGGTGGACTGGTACTACCTCGAGATCTTCCAGAGGAGCCTCGCGGGGTTGCCGCCGCACGGAAGCCCGGGGCGCTTCTTCGACCCCGAGGAGCCGTTCGCGACCTGCGCCGAACTCTCGCGCGAGCAGCACCTCGCCGACCGCCGCCTCATCACTTTGTGCGAGTCGCTCACCGATGCGCGCATGGACGACGTCATCCTGATGCCCAATCGCAAGGGGCCGTTGCGCGACCGCTTGCGCCGCATCCTCGCGCACCTCTTCCAGCATGACACGCACCATCGCGGCCAGGTGCACGCGATGCTTTCCGGCACTGGCGTGAAGCCGCCGCAACTCGACGAATTCTTCTGCACCAGCGAGGCGCCGCTGCGTGCGCCCGACTTCGCCGCGCTCGGCTTCACCGAAGGTGCCATTTGGGGCGAACGCGCGAGGCCGCCCGCGTAACCGGGGTCAGACCCCGCTCTGACCCCGCTCTGACCCCGGTCTGACCCCGGTTCGAAGTAAGATTGGATCGAAGGAGATTCCCATGAACGACAAATCGTCCCCCGCGCTTACCGACATCCGCCGCGACTTCGAGCGCGTTTCTCCGGAGATCGTGAAAAGGGCGTCGCAATTCGCCGCCTCGATCCTCGCCGACGTTGCCGGCCGCCGCGGGACTTTCGACGGCCGCATCGCCGCCATCTCGCTCTCGCAGCGCATGGCCGGGCCCGCGTTCACCGTCGAGGTGCGCCCCGGCGACAACCTCATGATCCATGCCGCGATGTTCATGGCCAGGCCGGGCGACATCCTGGTGGTCGACGGCAAGGGCGACCGCACCTGCGCGCTGATGGGCTCGATCATGATCAACGCGTGCAGGAAGATGAACCTGGGCGGCGTCGTGCTCGACGCGGCCGCGCGCGATATCGAGGAGCTGCGCGAGCTGGGCTTCCCGGTGTACTGCGTGGGCACCAACCCCAACGGCCCGACCAAGTTCACGCCGGGGCGCATCAACTGGCCGATCTCTTGCGGCGGCATCTCGGTCAATCCCGGCGATCTCATCGTCGGCGACGCGGACGGCGTCGTGGTGGTCGAGCGCGAGAAGGCCGGGTCGCTCCTGGACGCCGCGGCGAAGAAGGTCGCCGACGAGCGCGCGCGCATCGCCGACATCGTCGCCGGCAAGAACCTGCGCCCCCCGTGGCTGGAAGGCGCGCTACGCGCCGCCGGCGTGCTGAAGGCCGGCGAGACGCTCTAGAAAAGTCGTGTCAGGTACGACTTCTCCGAGTCGTACCTGACACCACTTATTATCAGTCCAGCGGCGTCGAGGAAAACTCGGGCAACGCCTCGGCGCGCCGGGAATAGGCGACCAGCGCGGGGTATTTGGCGGCGGGGATCTCCACCGCGTTGTAGTGCTGGCTGAAGCGCCATGCCACCGCGGTCATCACGTCGGCAGCGGTGAAGCGCTCGCCATGCAGCCACGGCCTGGCTCTCGCCGCGAGGGTCTCGAGCTGGGCGAACGCGACATTGGCCTGGCCGACGATGCGCTCCATCCAACCCGGATGCAGCTTGTCGCTCGGGCGCTGCTCCTTCTCGTAGACGATGTTCACGTTCTTGTCGGCGGCGGCGAGCGCGAAGCCGATCACATGCAACGCCTGGCGGCGTGCGTCTAGCTCCAGCGGCAGCAATCGCTTGCCGGGTACCATCGTGGCCTCGAGGTAGTCGAGGATCAGCGTCGAATCCATGAGGATCGTGCCGTCGTCGCACACCAGCGTCGGCGCCTTCACCACGGGGTTGACCTTGCGGAACTCCTCGAAATGGCGGAAGACGGAAACGGAGCGGTGCTCGAAAGCGATGCCCATCAACTTCATGGAGATCGCGCAGCGCCGCACGTAGGGGGAGTCGAGCATGCCGATAAGAATCATGGGCCGAGTATAAAATAAGACTGGAAATCCGCCCCGATTGAGTCGTTCGGCAGCAGGCTCCTCGGGAATGACGCGAAAGGATAGGATGAAAAAGATCGACATCTTCAACCACGTGATGCCGCTCAAGTTCTTCGAGCGCATCGGCGACTACAAGGACATCGGCAAGCGTATGCGCGAGGTGCCGATGCTCTACGACCTGGACGAGCGCTTCCGCGTGATGGACCGCTTCGACGAGTACTACCAGGTCCTGTCCGCGGGCATGCCCCCCATCGAGGCGCTCGCCGGCCCGAGGGAAAGCCCCGAACTCGCGCGCATCTGCAACGACGGCATGGCGGAGCTTTGCGCTCAGCACCCGCAGCGCTTCCCCACCTTCATCGCCTCCCTCGCGTTGAACAATCCCGAGTCCTGCATCGAGGAGATCCACCGCTGCGTGAAGGACCTCGGCGCGCGCGGAGTTCAAGTCTTCTCCAACGTGGACGGCAAGCCGCTCGACCTTCCGGAGTTCGCGCCGATCTTCGACACCATGGCCGAGTACGACCTGCCGATCCTGCTGCATCCGGCGCGCGGCGCGAACTTCCCCGATTATCTCTCGGAGAAGAAATCCGAGTACGAGATGTGGTGGGCGTTCGGCTGGCCCTACGAGACGAGTGTCGCGATGGCGCGCATTGTCTTCGCCGGCATCTTCGACAAGCACCCGGACATCAAGATCGTGACCCACCACTACGGCGCGATGATTCCCTATTTCGAAGGACGCATCGGCCCCGGGCTCGACCAGCTCGGCGCGCGCACCTCGGGCTTCGACAAGAGCGCCATCAAGATCACCAAGCGCCCGTTCGACTACTTCAAGATGTTCTACGCCGATACCGCGGTGTTCGGCTCCAAGGCCGCCACCGAGTGCGGCATGGCCTTCTTCGGCGCGGACAAGACGCTGTTCGCTTCCGACGCGCCGTTCGATCCCGAGAAGGGGCCCATGTTCATTCGCGAGACCATCAAGGTGATCGAGTCGCTCGATCTTTCCGAGGCCGACCGCGCGATGATCTTCCACGGCAACGCCGAGAAGCTCCTCAAGATCGCACCGGGCTCCGCGGACAAGGCGCGGCGCGCGGCGTAGCATCCGCCGATCGGTGGGGGGCGCTGATGGCGATGCTCCCCCCGCCCGCCCTTGTCTACACGGTCGTGGTGATTGTGCCCTCCCGGATGAGGGTCGCGCCCGGAACGCGGGTCGCTCGACCTTCATCTAATACGGAGGGAGTGCCGAGCTACGCGTCGCGCAGCGCCACCAAGAAATATCGGACCGCGCCGCTCGCCCGAGCATGGCAGCACGCACCCTACTTCCACAATGGCAGCGCCGCGAGCTTGAAGGATGTCGTCGAGACGTACAACACGCGCAAGGCGCTCGGACTCAAGTCGCTATGCGCAGGGGGCTCACGGCTCGCGCAGCTTGCCGTCGGTCCCGGTGACGCGCAGCGGCTCCAGCGTGAGCGACTGCGCCGCCAGCACGCGATCGCCGGTGGATGCGATCGACGCGACCGAGGCGCGCTTCGGATCGAAAGCCACCGACGCAGTGGCGCTCTCCAAAGAGACGTGCACCGTGCCGCGGATCCCGCCGCGCTCGAGCGCCGCGATGACCGCGCGCCGTGTCGCCGGGGTCGCCTCCACCGAGCCGTTGAGCGCGAAGAAAGCGATCGCCTGGTGGCGCACCACGGCGCGATCCACCGTCGGCTGGTCGTAGACCGCGGCCACGCGGTCCTCGATGCAGATGCCGCACGCGGCTGCGGGGAGCGCGAGCGCCAGCGCCAAGGCGCACGCCGCCTGAAGCTTCACGCTAGTGCGCATGTTCCTTCGCCCCTTGCTCGTCGTACCAGCGGAAGTACTTGAGGTACTGGCGGATCTCCGCTTCCGGCAGGTTCTGGTTCGGCATCGGCAGGTTGTTGTATTCCTTCAGCAGCGCCTTGGCGTCGACGTCGGTCTGCAGCATCTTCTCGGGGCTGCGCAGCCAGCGCTGCAGCCACGACTCCGTGCGCCGCTTGGTGACGCCGGCCAGGTCGGGCCCCAGCTTCTTGCCGCCGCCGATCGAATGGCAGGCGAGGCATTTGCTCTCGAAGGCCTGCTTGCCCTGCACCGCCTCGGGGTCGGTCGGTGTGGCGGTCTCCGGCATGTTGTGGTGCTCTAGCTCCTGCTCCTCGCTCTTCACGCCCGCGTCGATGAGCCCGATCGCCCCCTGCGACGCGTTGGCGAAGTGGTGGTCGACCATGATGTACGAGCCCTTCTCGGGAATCATGAATTCGACGATCGCGCTGTTCGACGAGCCGAGCAGCACGGTCTGCATGCCGTGCAGCTGATTCAGTGGATTGCCCTCGAGCCACACGCGGTCGAAGATCGTGCCCACGACATGGAAGCTCGACGTCTTGCTCGGTCCCACGTTGAGGAGAAAGAGGCGCACGCGCTCGCCAGGCTTGGCGGGCAGCGGGTTCTTCACCATCCCGTTGTGCACCCCGTTGAACACCGTGTGCGTGGGCTGCGCCGCGCGCAGGCGGTCGCTGTCAAGGACATACAGCGGCGAGCCGCCGATCTTGCGCTTGCCCGGATCGACCTTCGCGTAGAACTCGCTCTGGATCACGACGTACTCGCGGTCGACCTTGGTGGGATAGCCCTCGCGCGGCTCGACGATGACGGCGCCGTACATTCCCGAGGCGATGTGCTCGAGGATCATCGGCGTGCCGCAGTGGTACATGAAGACGCCCGGATAATTGAGCGTGAACTCGAACTCGATGCTCTGCCCGGGCGCGATCGAGTGGTACTTGTCCTGCGGCGAGACCATCGCCGCGTGGAAATCCATCGAATGCATCATCGGCGCGGCGGTCATGCGCACGCCCGGCACGGGCTCGTCGCTGCGGTTGGTCATGGAGAAGCGGATGCGGTCTCCCACCCGCGCGCGCACCGTGGGCCCGGGGATCTGGTCGCCGAAGGTCCACGCGCTGAACCGCACGCCCGGGGCGATCTCGACGATCTTGTGCGTGGTGTCGAGCCGGATGGTCTTCACCGGCGCGGGATCGAGGGGCGCCAGGAGCGATCCGAAGTTGAGCGACGCGCCCTCGGCGAAGGGGCCGGCATGGCGCTCGGGGGTCGTGCGCGACGCGGGGGAGTCGAGCACCAATGCATCCTTGGCCTGCCCATGCGCGGCGAGGGCGCAGGGAGCGAGCGCCAGGGCGAGGACCAGCTTCCATTGAGGCATCTTCATCGAGCACTCCGGGGCGTTTTCATGAGGCCAGTTTGGGCACCGGGCCCCCTTCTCCTTTGACATGCGTCAAGGAAGCGCCAGTTAAGGTGCATCGCGCGTGCATCTTTACGCCGCACCCACCTAGAATCGATTCACGATCAAGCCGAGACCCCTTTGCGACTCACCACCTTCACCGACTACAACCTGCGCGTCCTCATCTATCTCGGCACGCGGCCCGCGAAGCGCGCCACCATCGGTGAAATCGCAGCGGCGTTCGCGATCTCCGAGAGCCACTTGACGAAGGTCGTGCATTTCCTCGGCAAGGAGGGGCTGGTCGAGACCACCCGCGGGCACGGCGGCGGAATGCGCCTCGCGATGGCTCCGCAGAGGATCTCGGTCGCCGAGGTGGTGCGCCGCGCGGAAGGCCTCGATGTTCCCGCCGAGTGCTTCGACCGCCAGCGCAATACCTGCGCGATCACGGGCGTCTGCATGCTGCAGGGGGCGCTCCGGGAGGCGGTTGCGGCGTTCTACGCCGTGCTCGATCGCTACACGCTCGCCGATCTCGTGCGCAATCGCGCGGCGTTGGCGAAGGTGCTCTTCCCCGCCGCCTCCGCGCACTGATCGATGGCATTTCTATCGCTCGGCTTCCGCCCCCTCTATCTCCTCGCGGGCGCATTCGCCGCCCTGTCTGTGCCGCTCTGGGTCGCGCAATACGCCGGGGCGCTTTCCCCCGACGCCGCGTACCACGGGGCGATGTGGCACGCCCACGAGATGATCTTCGGATACGCAGCGGCCGTGATCGTGGGCTTCCTGTTCACGGCCGGGCGCAACTGGTCGGGGCAGCCGACACCCACCGGATTCGCGCTTGCAGCGCTCGCCGCGCTCTGGATCGCCGCGCGGGCGTTAGCACTCACGCGCTGGCCATGGGCCGCAGGCCTCTTCGACGTAGCGTTCGCGCTCTGCGCAGCGTGGGGGCTCGGCATCGCCCTCTGGCGCGCGCGCAACGCTCGCAACTATTTCTTCGTGGCGCTGCTGGTCGCGATGGCCGCCCTCAATGCCGGATTCCATCTCGCCATGGCCGGGCGCATCGAAGCGGACCTGCCGCGCCTTCTCGTCATAGCGCTCGACCTGGTGCTCTTCGTCGCCGTCGTGATGGGAGGGCGCGTGATCCCGATGTTCACCAACAACGGCGTGCCGGGAGCGGGCGCACGGCGCAATGCCGGCCTCGAGCAGCTCGCGCTGGGCACCGTGTTGGCGCTCGTCGCGTGCGACGTGGTGGCGGCGCCGGGCACGATGGTGGCGACGGTCGCGGCGATCGCGGCGATCGCGCATGCGGCGCGGCTGGCGCTCTGGCATCCGTGGCGCACGCGCCGCCAGCCGCTCCTCTGGATACTGCATGCGGCCTATGCCTGGGTGCCAATCCACCTCGCGCTGCGCACCGCCGCCGCGCTCGGCCTTGCGGCTCCCGGGATCGCGAGCCATGCGCTCGCCGTCGGCGCGATCGGCGGGCTGACCCTGGGCATGATGACGCGCACCTCTCGCGGGCATTCGGGCCGCCCGCTCGAGGCCGGCTTGGCGGAGACGTCCGCCTACGCCATGGTCATGGCGGCCGCGATCCTGCGCGTGTTCGTGCCGCTCGCCTTTCCCGAATACACGCTCGTGGGTGTCGTGGCGGCGGCCGCCCTGTGGTCGGCGGCTTTCCTCGTCTTCACGGTGGCCTACTGGCCGGTGTTCACGCGGCCCGCGCTCAAAGGATGAAGCTCACCGCGCCGAGGCTTCCCAGCTCCTGCGAATCGAGGATCGCCTCGCGCAGCGCGATCCTCATCTTTCCGTCCACGATCCGCAGCCGGTAGCGGTAGCGCCCGACGAACTGTCTCACCTGCTCGCCGCGCCGGAAGCGGTGCACGGTGAAGTTGGCGTGGGCCGTGAACTCCGTAAAAGTGGTGTCAGGTACGAATTCCGTATGCGTACCTGACACCTTTTCGATTCTCACGTTCGTGATCATCCGCCGCGTTCGCGAATGTGGAAATTCCGCGTGCGCCTGGGGGTCCTTCAGCCGCGAAACGCGCCCGCGGATGCGGTGGATGTCGTCGGCGATGAGGAAGAGCGTGCTCGCCGGGTCGCCCTCGGGAGCGTCGTTGGAAGGCACCCGGTAGCGCGCGTCGTCGGTGAGGAGCGCCAGCCACTCGTCCAGCTTCCACGCGTCGAGGAGCGCCGCCTCGTGATAGAGGAAGTCCTCCACCTCGGCGCGCGGGGGGGTCATTCCCCTGCCCGCATGTAGCGGTCCCAGTGGATCCAGAACTCGCGCAGGTGCAGCTCGTCCGTATTGAGCTGCTCGCCTTCCTTCTCCATGCCGCGCGTCATCACCGACCACGGCACTTCGCGCCATGCGGCCATGCCCTTCTGCACCGATTCCAGCGCCTCGACGTCGTCCGGCGTGGCGAAGCCGCCCGGACCATAGAACGTGAGGAAGCTGTCGAGGCGGACGGAGCGCGCGCGCGCCGATTCACCCTTCGGTCCGAGCGCCCACGCAGTCACCTCCATGCAGTCGGGCGCGGTCGGATGGAAGGTGCGCACCGTGACCGACGAGCCGTCGTTCACCACCAGGTTGGGGAAGATCACCAGGTTGCGGTTGGTGTCGGCGATGCGCCGCGCGCGCGCCTCGCCCAGGCGCGCCACCAGCTCCGCGCGCAGGCGTTCGATCTCGGGCTTGGCTTCCTCGCCGTAGAGAGGAATCCATTTCGCCACGGGACGCCCGCGAAAGTTCTCGTTGTCGATCACCGCGTGGCCGTTGCCGAGAACCCTGCCCACGCCGTGCGAAGGCATCACGTGCCCCTTGGCGGGTTTCGGGATTTCAACGCCAGACTTCTTCATGTAGTCCAGCCACGTCTTGTGCGTGCTCATCAAATGGTAGTCGTCGAAGCTGTTCTCGACCAGGAGCTTCCAGTTGGCGCGGATCGTGTACTCCTGCGTGCCGCGGATGATCTCCATCTCCCCGGTCGGCGACTGGTCCACGACGAGGTCGAGGTACTCCTTCGCGCCCGCGAGGTATTCCTCCAGCGGCATCGCGCCCGCGTCGAAGGAGACGAAGACGAAGCCGCGGTAGGAACCCACGCGCGGCGGCTCCGCGAGGCCGAACTCGCGGCGCTCGAAGCTCGCGGGATAGCTCGACTCGCCCGGCACGCCGTCCAGCGCGCCGTCGCGGTCGTAGCTCCAGCCGTGATAGAAGCATTGGTAGCCCCGCGCGTTACCGGAGCGCTCGCGGCACACCACTGCGCCCCGGTGCCGGCATACGTTGAGGAACACGCGGATTTGCGCGGCGCCGTCGCGGCAGAAGAGGATCGGGCGCCCGCACAGCGTGCGCGTGACAAAATCGCCGGCCGCCTTCACCTCGCTTTCGTGGCCGGCGTAGATCCAGCACACGTCGAAGATGCGGCGCATCTCGCGCTCAAGGATTTCGGGATCCACCATCGCCGCGCGATGCACGCGGAAGTCGAGGCGGTCCGGGTCGTTCAGTACGAGGTGGCGCTCGGTCATGGCCGCCATCATAGGCGATCGGCCTTCGGATCACGATGGTTCAGCGCCATCCATCGAGCCCGGGATGAAGCCCGAGCCGGCGCGATCGTTCCTTGGGAGGGGAGAGAGGTCGCTGCTAAAGATTGCGCTCCAACTATTGGCAGCTTCTCCCGATCGACCGCAAGTGACGCGCGCCTCTCGGGCTTCATCCCAAGGGCTCGATGGATGGCTCTGCGTGCACAGCGCGATTATTTTGCCAAGCTTGAATGAGCTCGCCGAAAGGAATGGCGATGCGCGACGCGGCTAGATTTGCAGCCCCTGCCAAGGGGCTGCCTGAACGAGCGGGGATGCGAGGAGCATCACAGCGAATCCAATATTGAGGCCAGGGTCACATTCGACGCAACGATGGCCGCGATGGCACGATGAACTGGGCGAATGGAGCCTCATTGAAGTGTAGGGGTGAGGCTCGAGAGGCGCGTCCCACGGTCGGCCCCACGTGAGAAGAAGCTATCCGTTCGAGCGACATTGCAAGTAGCGAGATCTCTCCCCTCGCAAGGAACGATCGCGCGGGCTCGAGCCTCACCCCCACTTCAATGAGGCGATAGCCCTCCCGCAATCCCTAAGGAAGCTCAGCCCGCGCCTCGAGATGATGGTAGTAGGCGATGACCTTCGGCACGTACGCAGCGGTCGCCGGATACGGCGGGATGCGGTTGCCTGCGCGGACCACGGCATTGGCCCCGGCGTTGTACGCCGCCACGACCAGCTCGAGGTCGCCGTCGAATTGGTCGAGGAGCTCGCGCAGGTGCTTCACGCCGCCGTCGATATTCTGCTTGGGATCGAACGAATCGCGCACGCCGTAGCGCTTCGCGGTTGCCGGCATGAGTTGCATGAGCCCCTCCGCTCCGGAGGCAGAGACCGCCTTGGGGTCATACGAGGACTCGGCCCAGATCAGCGCATGCACCAGCCGTCCCTCGACCCCGTGCGCGCGGCTCGCGATCTCCACGATGCGCGCGAACGGCGCGTCGATCTTCACGAGCGCCGGCGCGGTGGGCTGCATGAGGCGGCACGGGATGTAAAACGGTGGGTCGGTGGCGGCGGCCTGGGCCTGCGCTCCGATCCATGCTGCGGCGAGCGCCGCGATCCACGGGGATGCTTTCATTTGCGGGACCTCCTCTTTTGCTGCACTGCACAACCCACCAGTTTCCCGGCTTTGCAGAGGCGGGTCAACCTGCAATGGCCGAGTTATTTTGTGCCATGCCCCATGCCTGTGGAATCAACGGGTTATGATGCCCGGATGCGAAACATCGATAGTTCGCCGCGGGCCCTTTTTCACGCGCTTTGCCTCCTAGTCCCGCTGTGCCTCGCCGCGCCCGATTCGGGGGCGCAGGCAAGCTTTCCGTCGCGGACCGTTTCCATCGTCGTTCCCTACACGCCCGGCACCGGCGCCGACGTGATCGCGCGCCTCATGCAACCGCGCCTCGCCGAGCGTTTGAAGGTCGCGGTCGTCGTCGAAAACAAGGTCGGCGCGAGCGGCGCCATCGGCACGGAGACCGTCGCGAAAGCGCCGCCCGACGGCTACACGCTCCTCTTCACCGCGACTTCCCACGGCACCGTGCCCGCGCTCAGGCGCAACCTCCCCTTTGATCCCACGAAGAGCTTCACTCCGGTGGCGCTCGCCGCCACCAGCGCGCTCGCGCTCGTCGTGGGCCCGCAGGTTCCCGCGGCGACGGTTGGCGACTTCATCGCGCTCGCCAAATCGAAGCCCGGGTCGCTCTACTATTCGTCGCCGGGCAACGGCAGCCCGCAGCACCTCACCATGGAGTTGGTGAAGCTCGAGTCCGGGATCGACGTGGTGCACGTTCCGTACAAAGGCTCTGCGGGCGCCGCATCGGATCTCGTCGGCGGGCACGTGCAGGCAAGCATCGCGGCGCTGCAGACCGTGGCGCCCTTCGTCGCGAGCGGCAGGCTGCGGATGCTCGCGGTGCTCTCGAGCGAGCGCAACGCCGCGTTCCCGGACGTGCCGACCATGAAGGAGCTGGGTCATCCCGCCCTCGTCGTCGACACGTTGTACGGAATCTTCGCGCCCGCGGGCACGCCGCCCGACGTGGTCGCGCGCATCAATTCGGAATGCAACGCGATCCTCCGGCTCCCCGACATTCGCGACGCGCTCGCGAAGCAGGGTCTCGCCGCCGTCGCCGATCGCCCCGAGCGGTTGGGCGAACTCGTCGCGCAGGAGCTCGAGCGCTGGACACGCGTCGTCGCCAATGCCCACATCACCGGGGAGTGACATGAGCCTCATCCAGGACCTGGTGGTCGCCTCGCGCACGCTTGCCGACCACGGCGTCATCGACGCGTACGGCCACGCGAGCGCGCGATCCGATCGCGACCCGCAGCGATACCTGATGGCGCGCAACGTCGCCCCGGAGCTGGTGACCGAGGAAGACATCCTCGAATACGACCTCGACAGCAATCCGGTCGATCCCAAGGCGGGCGCGGTGTATCACGAGCGGTTCATCCATGGCGAGATCTACAAAGCGCGCCTCGACGTGATGGCGGTGGTGCACAACCATTCGCACGCGGTGGTGCCCTACTCGTGCACCGGCATCGCGCTTCAGCCGATCTTCCACATGGCCGCCTTCGTGGGGCTGGGCGTTCCCACGTGGGACATCCGCGACGCGCAGAAAGGCAGCGACATGCTGGTGCGCACGCCCTACCTCGGCGAGCACCTCGCGCGGAGCCTCGGCAATCATCCCGCGGTGCTCATGCGCGGGCACGGCTC
>JBBRQA010000042.1:0-20735 GCA_038227085.1 Burkholderiales bacterium
ACGGCGCGCCAGAGCGTGCACGAGGCGGGCGCCGAGGTGCAGCGCGCCAAGCGCCAGGCCGCCGAGGATGTGCGCGGCGCGCTGAAGGATGCTGGCGCCGCGATCCGCGAGGCCAAGCGCGAAGCGGCGCGCGCATTGAAGGACGCGGGCGTGGAGAAAGAGAAGATCGAGAAGTCCCTCGACGAATCGCTCGACGCCGCCAAGCAGGCCGAGACCGAGGCGAATGCCGCTCTTCCCGAGGCCAAGGTCGAGGCCATGAAGCCGCGCGTGATCGTGATTGGCAAGGACGCGAGCAAGCCGCTCCTCGACATCAACATCGACGTCGACACCAGCTCGGCCGCAGCCGGCGCCGGCGCCGGCACGCCGCTGCCGCCCGAGCTCAAGCGCGAGATCCGCCAGAAGGTCACCGGCGACCTCTACCGCATCGGCGTGGGCGCGGGCCTGATCCTGCTCTTCATCCCGCTCTTCGTCCTCACCATCGTCTCCAAGTTCTTCATCGACCGCTCGCGCGCCGCGCAGGCGATGGCCGAATCGAAGCGCAAGGAAGCCGAGTACCACCGCATGAGCCAGCAGGTGACCGAGGCCAAGCTCTCGGCGTTGCAGGCGCAGGTCGAGCCGCACTTCCTCTACAACACGCTGGCCAGCGTGCAGGCGTTGACCGAGGTGGACCCGCAGCAGGCTAGCGCCATGACCGGGCACCTGATCGCCTACCTGAGGAACGCGTTGCCGAAGATGCGTGAATCGGTCTCCACCGTGGGCCAGGAGATCGAGCTGGTGCGCGCGTACCTCAACATCCTGCAGATGCGCATGGGCAAGCGCCTCGCGTTCGAGATCGACGTGCCGCCGGAGCTCCTCGAAATGCCGTTCCCGCCGCTCATGCTGCCCTCTCTCGTCGAGAACGCGATCAAGCACGGCCTCGAGCCGCAGCGCGAGGGCGGCACCGTCACGATCCGCGCCTCGTCCAACGGCAGGCTGCGCGTCTCGGTGCTGGATACCGGCCGCGGGTTCGCCGACACGGTGGGCGTGGGCGTGGGCCTGGCAAACATTCGCGAGCGCCTCGCCGCGCTCTACGGCGACGCGGCCAAGCTCACGCTCGAAGCGCGCGAGCCGCAGGGAGTGGAGGCGGTGATCGAAGTGCCGCGGGAGGGCACCCGTCCGCAAGGCGGTTCGGGCCCGATTCCGGTGGGCGCGGTAGCTGCCCCCGCGATGCCGGTCGCGTCCCGGACCGCCACCGCCAAGACCCTCGCCGCCATGGGCAGCGCGGAGCGCGCGTGGAGGAAGGGCCTGTCCTTCGCGTTCGTCGTCCTCGTGGTGCTGGCCGCCGTGTTCGCGGGGCTGGGCATCGTCGGTGTCGCGACCGGGGTGCTGCCGGTGCAGATCGGCGAGGACACGATGGGCGGAGCCACGGGCGCCCTCATCGGCACCGCGGGGATCGCCGCGGCATTCGCGGTGGTGGTGCTCGCGCTCGCCATCGTGCTCGCCGTGGTCTACGGGCTCGGCTTCCTGTTCGTCGGCATCGCGATCTTCATCCCCCTGATGATCCTGGTGTCGCTATTCCCCGTGGTCGCGCCGTTCGCGCTGCTCGGGCTCGGCATCTGGTGGCTGGTGAGGCGCGGCAAGCGGAAGGCCGAAGCCAGCGTCGACACGAAGGCATAATCGCGGCATGCCGACCGCGATCGTCGCCGAGGACGAGGCCATCCTCCGCACGCAGCTCGAAGGGAAACTGAGGAAGCTCTGGCCGGAGCTCGACATCATCGCCTCCGTGGAGGACGGCGCCGCGGCGCTCGAAGCGCTCGAGGACCGCGTGCCCGATTTCATGTTCCTCGACATCCAGATGCCCGAGATGACCGGGGTGGAGGTGGCGCGCCACGTCGCGGGCCGCAGCCACATCGTGTTCGTCACCGCCTACGACCAGTACGCGATCCAGGCCTTCGAGACGGGTGCGGTCGACTATGTGCTGAAGCCGGCCACCGACGATCGCCTCGCGGTCACCATCGAGCGGCTGAAGGCCAAGCTCGCCACGCCACCCGCGGACTTGAACGCCGTGCTCGCCAAGATCAACGAGCAGATCGGCGCGCGCAAGGAGAAGCTGCAGTGGATCAAGGCGACGCAGGGGCAGAACCTGCGCCTCATCCCGGTTGCCGACGTGCTCTTCTTCCAGTCCGACGAGAAGTACACGCGTGTCGTCACCGCCGACAGCGAGGCGCTCATCAAGACCCCGATCCGCGAGCTCCTCGACGGTCTCGATCCCGGCACCTTCTGGCAGATCCACCGCTCGACGCTGGTGAACGTCCACGCCATCGCCGCCGTCACCCGCGACTTCCGCGGCCAGGCCCACGTCAGGATCAAGGGCAAGGACGAGGCGCTGGTGGTTTCGCGGATTTACTCCCACCTCTTCAAGCAGATGTGAGCTTTTGGCACCGATGCCGCCATCGAAAAGTCGTACCTGACACCACTTTTCTGTCGGTTCGTCGGGTCGCCCGACTTCGCGGGAGCGTTCCGGTACCCTTCGCGCCATGGTCGCCAAACCCGAAAATTGGTTAGCCGCGTGGTTGAGCAGGCTCGAAAAGCGAGCGGACGCGTGGGCGATGAGACGCCTGTCGCCCGAGCAGTGCGCCGAGGCCGGGGCGCTCGATACCGAGCTCAAGCGCAACTGGCAGCTCTGGCTGGGCGCCTACCTGCTCTTCTCCGGCACCGGAGCCGTGGTGCTGCAGTTCTTCGCCCCGCAGATCGGCTGGACGCGCTCGCTGGTGATCGTGAACCTGCTGTGCATCGGCATCCTGGGCGTGGTCATGTCGGCGTGGTACGGATACGGCAAGTACACCGGCGCGCGCGGCCGCAAGAACTACGCCATCTTCCTGGGGATGCTGTTCGCGGGCGGGCTCGTGGGCAGCATCGTCGCCTCGATCGACATCGGCCAGCCGCTCACCGCGATGAGCGCGAAGAAGATCGGCATGATCTTCGCGGTGGTGGCCGCGCTCGGCGCCGCGCTAGTGGTCGTGATCGCGACCATCGCCTATGCAAGGACCCGCCAGGTCGCGCAGCGCATGGCGCTCCTGCAGGCCGAGGCCGACCGTGAGCGCCTCACGCGCCAGAGCGTACAGGCGGAGCTGAAGCTCCTGCAGGCGCAGGTCGAGCCGCATTTCCTGTTCAACACGCTCGCCAACCTGCGCTTCCTGGTGCAGACGCAGTCGCCGCTCGCGCTCTCCATGCTCGACCATTTGATCCACTACCTGCGCACGGCACTTCCCGAGATTCGTGCGGAGAGCTCGACCGTGGGACGCGAAATCGAGCTCGCTCGCGCCTACCTCGAGATCCTGCGGATCCGCATGGGCGGCGCGCTCGAGATCTCCGCCGAGGTGCCACAGGATCTCGCAGGGCACGTCTTTCCGCCGCTGGTGGTGCTGACGCTGGTCGAGAACGCCATCAAGCACGGCATCGCGCCGGTGGGGCGTGGCCGGATCAGTGTGCGCGCCAGCTCCGCGGACGATCGCCTGCGCGTGGTGGTGGAGGATGACGGTCGCGGCTTGATCGAGCCGATCGGTCAGGGCGTGGGCCTGGGCAACGTGCGCGAGAGGCTCCGCGCGATCTACGGCGAGTCGGCGCGCATGGAATTGAGCGGGCGCGTGGACGGCGGCGCGATCGCCGCCATCGAGATGCCGCTGTGAGCGCCACGACCGCGGTGATCGCAGACGACGAGCCCCTGCTGCGCGCCGGGCTGAAAGCGGCGCTCGCCGAGGCGTGGCCCGCGCTGGAGATCGTCGCGGAGGCGTTCAACGGCCAGGATGCGGTGCACGCGGTGCGTGAGCATCGTCCCGCGTTCACCTTCCTCGACATCGAGATGCCGCTCATGAACGGCCTCGAGGCCGCGCGCGAGATCCGTGACCTGACGCAGGTCGTGTTCGTCACGGCCTACGATCGCTATGCCGTCGACGCCTTCGAGCGGGGCGCCGTCGACTACGTGCTGAAGCCTGCGGCGCCCGAGCGCCTCGCCGAGACCGTGCGCCGCCTGCAGTCGCGACTCTCGGCACCCGCACCCGCCATGGAAGCGCTCGTGGAGGAGCTCGCGCGGCGCATCGCGCCGGGTTCCGGGCGCCTCCAATGGCTGCAGGCCTCGCTCGGCAACTC
This sequence comes from Burkholderiales bacterium, assembly GCA_038227085.1. GTDB lineage: Bacteria > Pseudomonadota > Gammaproteobacteria > Burkholderiales > Usitatibacteraceae > Usitatibacter. Next base: position 4,129 of record JBBRQA010000042.1, read on the forward strand.
GCTGAAGCTCATCAACGTCGAGGATGTCCTCTACTTTCGCGCCGACACCAAATACACGCGCGTCGTTACCCCGGAGGGCGAGGCGCTGGTGCGTAAGACATTGCGCGAGCTCAGCGGCGAGCTCGACCCGCGCCATTTCTGGCAGATCCACCGCGGTACCATCATCAACATCCGCGCCATCGCCTCGGTCACTTCCGATGGCGACGGCAAGCGCGAGATCTCGCTGCGCACGCGTCCGGAGAAGCTCGAGGTGAGCCGCACCTTCGCCCACCTCTTCAAGTCCTCCTAAAAAAAACGGAAAAAGTGGTGTCAGGTCAATTGGTGTCAGGTACGGTAAATTAACCGTACCTGACACCACTTTCCCGTTCACGCCATGATCTATCAACTCGGTGACCGCAGGCCCGCCTTCCAGGGCGACTATTTCGTGGCAGACAACGCGGCCGTGATCGGCTCGGTGGTAATGGGGCCCGGCGCGAGCGTGTGGTGGAACGTGACGATTCGCGCCGACAACGATCTCATCACGCTGGGCGAGAACGTGAACGTGCAGGACGGCTCGGTGGTGCATACCGACGGAGGCGTGCAGGTGACGCTCGAGAAGAATGTGAGCGTGGGCCACCTCGTGATGCTGCACGGCTGCACGGTGCGGGAGAATTCGCTGATCGGCATCGGCGCCATCGTGCTCAACAAGGCCGTGATCGGGAAGAACTGCCTGGTCGGAGCCGGCGCCACCGTGACCGAGGGCAAGGTGATCCCCGACGGCTCGCTCGTCCTCGGCGTGAACAAGATCGTGCGCGCCCTCACCGCCGAGGAGATCGCCACCAACACCTGGATCGCCGAGCACTACGTCGAGCGCGCTGCGATGTATCGCAAGGGCCTGAAGCCGCTCGGATGAGCTCCAGCCGCTATCGCGGCTCCCTGGCGGTCTGGGTGCTGCTGCTCGCCTACGCGAGCCTCTATCCGTTCGCGCCGCTGCGCCTGCCGACGCTCGACGCGGTCGCCGCGTTCTTGTCGCGCCCGCGGTACGTTACCGGCTTCGACGTGACGCTCAACGTGCTCGCGTACGTCCCCCTCGGCACGCTCGCCTGCCTCTACTTCCGCCAGTCGGGCGCGGGCGTGGCGACGATCTTCAAGGCGGTGGCGTTGGGCGCCGCGTTCAGCTTCTTGATGGAGACCTGCCAGCTCTTCATCCCCAACCGCATCGCTTCGATCTACGACACGTTCGCCAACGCGGGCGGCACGCTGTGGGGCGCGCTGGCGTTCGCCGACCCGTTCTATTCCCTGGTGACGCGCCCCCTGGGCGAGACGCGCGAGCGCTTCGTCATCCCCGGCGTATGGGGCGATGCGGGCCTTGTCCTCGTGATGCTCTGGCTCATCGCGCAATTCAATCCGGCGCTGCCTTTCTTCGGCGCGGGCAACATCCAGGGCGACGCGGCCGGCGCGACGCAGCTCGAGATCCTGCAATGGGCGGCGGTGGCGATGAGCATCTGGGGCTTCGGCCTCTTCGTCTCGGCGCTGCTGAAGGGCGAGGCCGGCACGCTGCGCGTGACGCTCGCCTTGCTGAGCGTCGCGCTGTGGCTCAAGTTCATGGCGGCGTCCTTCATGCTGCAGCCTCATTTCGCCCTGGAGTGGGTGAGCGTGGGCCGCCTGGTCGGGCTCCTGGTCGGCATCCTCTTTCTCGTTCCCACGCGGCGCTTCGGGCGCTCCGGGCGCATCTACCTCGCGCTGATCCTGGTGCTGGCCGGCGCGCTCTTCTCCAAGATCGTCGGCGCCTACAGTCCGCTCGACGACTTCCTGCGCCTGTTCCGCTGGCCCTATGGGCAGCTCGCCAATTTCGCCACCCTCACGCGCTTCCTGCACGAGGCCTGGCCGATCATGGCACTGGTGTTCCTGATCGCCCTCTTCCTGCGGGTGCGCCGCGAGGCCATGCGATAATCGAGATGCCATGAGCTTCTATAAACACCACGTTTTCTTCTGCCTCAACAAGCGCGACCCGCCGCGCGAATGCTGCGCCAACCGCAACGCCGAGGCGATGAAGGATCACGCCAAGAAGCGCGTGAAGGAGCTCGAGATCAATGGGCCGGGCAAGGTGCGCATCAACGTCGCCGGCTGCCTCGACCGTTGCGAGCAGGGGCCCGTCGTCGTCGTATATCCGGAAGAGGTCTGGTACACGTACGTGGACCAGCAGGACATCGACGAGATCATCGACGAGCACCTGGTGAAGGGCAAAGTCGTGGAACGCCTCAGGATCTAGATGGCGGTCGTCTCCGCCCGCGCGCTCCTCGACGGCGCGGCGGGCAATATCGAAGTCTCCTCGTCGGTGCCCGATGCTCCGCGCGCGATCGCGGTGATCGCGCACCCCCATCCGCTGTTCGGCGGCACCATGGACAACAAGGTCGTCACCACGCTCGCGCGCGCCTTCGTCGAATCCGGCGCGGCGACCTTCCGCTTCAATTTCCGCGGCGTGGGCGATTCCCAGGGCGCGCACGACGAAGGGCGCGGCGAGGCCGAGGACATGCTCGCGGTGATCGAGCACGCGTGCGTGCAAATCGGCGCGCTGCCCCTGAAGCTCGCGGGATTTTCCTTCGGCGGCGCGGTTGCCACGCGCGCAAGCGGCCGGGCGGATTTCGCGCAGCTCGTGCTTGTCGCCCCCGGATTCCGCCGCATCACCGGGCACGGGATGGGCGAGGCTCCCGATCCCGCCGATCCGAACCTCGGCGAGCCCGGGCGCCACACCATCGCCAACACGGTGATCGTGCACGGCGACCTCGACGACACTGTGCCGCTCTCCGATTCCATCGCATGGGCCAGTGCGCGCGACGTGCCCGTGATCGTGGTGCCCGGCGGCGAGCATTTCTTCCACCGCAAGCTGCACGTGCTGCGCGAGATCGTCGCACGCTGGGTGCGATGACCATTCTCGCGGCTCGCGGGATCCGCAAGTCGTACGGCGGGCGAGAGGTGGTTGCGGGAATCGATCTCGAGCTCGTGCGCGGCGAGTGCTACGGGCTCCTCGGCCCCAACGGCGCGGGCAAGACCACGACGCTGCGCATGCTGCTCGGCCTCACCGTGCCCGATTCGGGCGAGATCACGCTCCTCGACCACCCGGTGCCGAAGGCCGCGCGCAAGGGACGTATCCGCGTCGGCGTGGTGCCTCAGGTCGACAACCTCGATCCCGATTTCACGGTGCGCGAGAACCTCCTCGTTTACGGCCGCTACTTCGGCCTCACGCAGGCCGAGGTGCTAGAGCGCTTGCCGCGCCTGCTGGAGTTCGCCGCGCTCGAGACGCGCGCCGGCGCGAAGATTCAGGAGCTGTCCGGCGGCATGAAGCGCCGCCTGGTGCTCGCGCGCGCGCTGGTGAACGACCCCGAGCTCCTGTTCCTCGACGAGCCCACCACCGGCCTCGACCCGCAGGCGCGCCACCAGATGTGGGAGAAGCTGCGCGTGCTGCTGCGCCAGGGCAAGACCATCCTCCTCACGACGCACTTCATGGATGAGGCCGAGCGCCTCTGCGATCGGCTGAAGATCATCGACCACGGGCGCACGCTCGCCGAGGGAGCGCCGCATGCGCTCATCGCCGAGCACATCGAGCCCGAGGTCGTGGAGGTCTACGGCGAGGGCGTCGGCGCATGGATGGACGCGCACGGCAAGGCGCTCTGCGAGCGCGCCGAGCTGCACGGCGAGACGGCGTTCTGCTACCTTCGCGAGGCGGCCCCCGCTGTGGCCAACCTGCGCGCCTTCGCTCACCTGCGCTTCCTGCACCGGCGCGCGAACCTCGAGGATCTCTTTCTCAAGCTGACGGGCCGGGAGATGAGGGAATGACCGCGATGAAGCCTTGCCTGCGTACGCTCGCCCTGTGCGCCGCGCTTTTCGCGGCGGGCGGTGCGTGCGCGTTCAAGCTGCAGGCCGTGGGCCCTTCCCGTGGTGATTCGCCGCTCGGCCTTGTCAATCGGCAGGCGCAGGGATTCCTGAACCAGTTCAGCTCCGACATTCACGAGCGCATCACGCACCAGGCCTACGAAATGGCGGGCGTGACGCTTGCGGACGACGTCATCACCGGCGTGCGCTGGAACGACAACCCTCCAGCGGTGCGCATCGGCGCGCTCTTCGGCGCGTGCAACGGCGGCGGCCTCAAGCTCGCCGAGGGGATGGAATGCTGGACCAACATGGTGCGCATCGACCGCATGGCGTGGGAGGCACTCTCCCGCCGCGAGAAGGCCATCGCCCCGCTGCGCAGCCACTTCGGCGACATGCAGTTCCTGCACGCGATGGCGTCCCATTCCGGCGAGCCGGCGGCGGAGACGCGCCGCAATGCGCTGCGCTTCGCCGAGCTCGCCTACCGCGTCGCACGCGGCGAGATCGGGCCGCGCGCCAACATTTTCGCCCTGCGCAATGCCGGCAGCGCGCTCGATCCCGACACCAGCGCGTGGGCCAGCGACCTCTTCAGCGCGCCCGCGAAGAGGCTGTGGGCGGTGCAGGACATCTATCTTCCGCGCTCCGGAAATCTCCGCCTCATCGCGTTTGGTTCGCTGCTGCACCTCGTCGAGGATTCCTATTCGGCGGCGCATGTGCGGCGCGTATCGGGCGGGGTGCAATCCAACGGGTGCCTGAGCTACGACGCCACCGATCCGATCCTCCAGTTCCACACCTACGTCGGGCAGGACACCGAGAAGCACGGCCTGTGCGATGACGCGCCCGATTGGCTGGAGGCGCCACGCGCGGGAAGCCCGGTCGATCCGTCCGCGGACAGCAGCAATGCCGAGCGGGTCGCCGTCATCGATCCCGCCTGCCGGGAGCAGCCGCGATAGACGCGATCCCGATCTCGGCCGCGTGGCTCGCGGTCTGGCGGCGCAACTACCTCGTCTGGAAGAAGCTCGCCGCGGAATCGGTGCTCGGCAACATCATCGAGCCGCTGTTCTACCTGGTGGGATTCGGCGTCGGATTCGGAGCGCTCGTCCCCGAGGTCGAAGGCGTGAAGTACATCGCCTACCTCGCCGGCGGGACAATCTGCTACTCGACCATGATGTCGGCGTCGTTCGAGGTGCTCTACTCGGGCTTCGCGCGCATGCACGTGCAACGCACCTGGGAGGGGATCCTCAACGCGCCCGTGAGCCTCGAGGACGTGGTGTTCGCCGAGTGGGTGTGGGCCGCGTCGAAGAGCTTCCTCTCGGGAAGCGCCGTGCTGGCGGTCGCCGCGGCGCTGGGCCTCGCGCAATCGTGGACCATCGCCTTCATCCTGCCGCTCGCATTCCTCATCGGGCTCACCTTCGCGGGCATGGGCCTCGTCATGACGGCGCTGGCGTGCTCCTACGATTTCTTCATGTATTGGTTCACCCTGGTGCTGACGCCCATGATGCTCTTGAGCGGAGTGTTCTATCCGCTCTCCAACATGCCGGGGTGGGTGCAGGCGGTCGCCAGCGCGCTGCCGCTCACTCACGCGATCGCGCTCGGCCGCCCGCTCCTCCTGGGGCGCTGGCCCGAATCGCCGCTCCTGCACCTCGCGGTCCTCCTGGGCTACGCGGTCGCGGGATTCCTCGTGGCTCTGCACCTCTTTCGCCGCCGACTCACGGCCTAGGCGCGGCGCGCGGCCCTTGACGCGTAACCGCCTCGTTACCTGGCGTTGTAACCCCTTCAACCCTTCTTCCTGGCGGCGACCTCGGCGGCGAGCTCCGCACCGCTCTTGTAGTGCGGCACGCGGAAGATGAGCCGCCTGGTGCGCTGGATGAAGGCGTTGGAACCGTTCACCTCTTCGCTCCAGTACTTGTTGGCGAGCGCCATGTTGCGCGGCACATCGAGCATGAATGCGTCGTGCGAGCCCTTGCCGCCGAAGATGTAGAGCTTGCCGCCGATCATTTCCCAGGTGTCCGCGTCTCCGCCCCACGGGATGCCGTAGACGATGCCATTGGTGCAGTAGCCGCCGAACTGCGGGATGTATTTCTCGGGGGAGGCGTCGAACAGCGCCTTGTTCTCCGCCTTCGAGAAGCGGAAGGTCACGCCCTTGTAGTCGGACTTGATCGCGGGGTTGCCGGCGCGCTCGTGGCCCTCGGTGAAGTAGCTCACGACGTCGTAGCCGAAGAGCATGAGATGCCGGTCGGCGCCTTCGGAAACGGCGTTGACGGGCGACAGGCCTTCTCCGGGGCTTTGCGTGGACATCGGCGCGCAGCCCGCGGCGAACAAGCCGCCGGCGGCGAGGATGAGGGTGAGGGCGTATCGCATGTTTCTCCTTTAGCGGTATTTGACGGAGCAGCCGTTCATATCCGGCTCCTTGTGCTCAGCGTTGCGTGATGGCGGTGCCCGCGTGGCCCGCGGGCAATCGCGAGATCTCGTCCAGCACGAGCGCGGGTGTGAGCACCTCGGGAAGGAGATGCGGGGCATCCTCGCCCGGCAGGTAGAGTGCGTAGACGGGCACGGCGTTGCGCCCGAGCTTGGCGAGAGTTGCCGTGATGCGCGGATCCTGGCGCGTCCAGTCGGCCTTCAACGCCACGACGTCGTGCGCGGCGAAGGCGGCGATGACCTGCGCGTTGTGCAGCGCCACGCGCTTGTTCACCTGGCAGGTGACACACCACGCGGCGGTGAAATCGACGAACACCGGCTTGCCCGCGGCGGTGAGCTCGGCCACTTTTTCGGGCGACCACGCCTGCCATGCGAGCCCGCCCTCGCGCGCGGCGACGGAGCCCGGCGCGTCGGCGTCCGGCCCCGGCCATGCGACCACCAAGCCTGAGGCGACGAAGAGCACCGCGATCGCCGTGCGCCAGAGGCCCGTCGCGTGCAGTGAGCGCCCGTACATCCATGCGCCCATCGCGACCAGCACCAGGCCCGCGAGGAGCGCGAACACCGCGTCGTTGCCCACCTGCGCACCCAGCACCCATGCGAGCCATGCGACGGTCGCATACAAGGGGAAGGCGAGCACCTGCTTGAAAGTCTCCATCCACGCGCCCGGCTTCGGCATGCGCTTCAGCAGGCGCGGGAAGAGCGACAGCAACAGCACCGGCAGCGCCATGCCCGCGCCCAGCGTGGCGAAGATCGCGAGCGAGAGCGCCGCATCCTGCGTGAGGGTGAAGCCCACGGCGGCACCCATGAAGGGGGCGGTGCAGGGTGTCGCGACGACGGTGGCGAGCACCCCGGAGAGGAAGGCGTCGGCGTAGCGGCCCTTGGCGGTGAGGCTCGAGGTGAGCGATTGGGCGAAGGCGCCCCACTCGAAGACCCCGGAGAGGTTCAGCGCGAGGACGAAGAAGAGCGTTGCGAGCAATGTGACGACGAGCGGCGACTGCAGCTGGAATCCCCAGCCGAGCTGCGTGCCGCCGGCGCGCAGCACAAGCATGACACCGGCCAACGCGACGAACGAGAGCAGCACGCCGGCGGTGAAGATCGCGCCCTGCAGGCGCATCGCGCGCGCGTCGCCGTGCGCATGTTCCACGAATCCCATCACCTTGATGCCGAGAACGGGGAAGACGCACGGCATCAGGTTCAGGAGGATACCGCCCATGAATGCGAAGGCGATCGCCGCGAGTACGCTGCTGCCCACGCCACTGCCGCCGGGCGCGCCGCCGGTGGATGCCGCGGCCGCCGCAAGCGCGGCGCCCATCGGGGCATCGACGTTGATCGCCTTGCGGCCGTTCGATCCGGCCCAGCCGCCCTCGGCGACGGCCACGCCCTTCACCGACGCGAGGGCGGTGACGGCCGGCTCGGCGAGCATCATCTCGATCGTGATCGCGCGGCCGTCGCGCGTCGTCCTCTGCGCCGCGGCCGGCTCGATCAGGCTCTCGCGCTCCGGGTAGAACGCCACCCGCGCGGGAGCGGCAGTGCCTGCGGGCGGCGTCATGCGCACCAGGAGCGACCTGCCGCCGCGCGCGGACTCGTACTTCCAGCCGGAGAGGTCGACCGGCAGCTGGTTCTGCGCGCGCTCGATGCTCGCTTGCGCGCGCGGATTGGACGCGGGCTCCGCGCCCGACACGGCGATCGTCATGTCGAGCTCGCCTTTCTCGGGAATGCAGATGTCCTTGCACACCAGCCACTCGACGCGCGCCTTGACCGGGAATGCGCCTGGCGCGGCGGAGGCGGGCGGCGTGAGCTCGACCAGCAACACCACCTCGTCCTCGTATCCATAGTTCATCAACGGGCCGACGGGCAGCGGACTGGGATATGGCCACTGGATGTCGCCCGCCTTCCAGCCCTCCGGCAGGACCCATTGAATCTTCGTCGGCAGCCCGGAGTCGCCCGGGTTCCTCCAGTACGTGTGCCACTGCGGCTCCATGCGCAGCCTGAGGCCCACCAGCGCGGGCTTGCCGGGCTGCGCGGCGCTCTTCGCGGCGACCAGATCGGCCTCGACGTGCTCCGTCTTCAAGACCGGCGCGGCGAGCGCGTGCGGCGCCGCCAAGAGCGCGAATGCGGCGAGAATCGGGGCAAAAAGGGGCGGGGGAGCGAACATCACGTAAAATTATAGGCCCATGCTGTGGATCAAATCGCTACACATCATCTTCGTCGTCGCCTGGTTCGCGGGTCTGTTCTACCTGCCGCGCCTCTTCGTCTACCACGCGCCTTCGACGGACGCGGTGTCGAACGAGCGTTTCAAGGTGATGGAGCGCAAGCTCTATCGCGGCATCATGACGCCGTGCATGGTGCTTACGCTCGCTTTCGGAATCTGGATGTGGCTCGGCTACGGCTTCATCGGCAACTGGCTGCACGCGAAGCTATTCCTCGTCTTTCTGCTCGTGGGCTATCACTTCTGGCTTGGCCGGTGCGTGCGCGATTTCGCCGCGGACGCCAACCGGCATTCGCACAAGTTCTACCGCTGGATGAACGAGGTCCCGCTCGCATTCCTGGCCGCCATCGTGATTCTCGTCGTCGTGAAGCCTTTCTGAGATGAGCGAAGGGACCAATACGGCCCCCCGCATCCTGGTTAAACAGGACACGGGCATGCATTATTTCTTCGCACCCTGCCCGAGGGGCCTGGCGGGCGCCTTGAGCGAGGAGCTGCGCGAGCTGGGCGCGGCGGGCCTCGAGGCCGGGGACGCCGGGGTCGCCTTCACCGGGCCCTTCGAGATCATCTATACGGTGAACCTGCATTCGCGCATCGCGAGCCGCGTGCTGTGGCGGGTTGCGCGATTCCCGTACAAGAACGAAGACGAGGTCTACAACGGCGCCCACGGCGTGCGCTGGCATACCTACTTCAACCCGGATCGCACCTTCAAGGTCGACACCAACGCGCATCGCAGCCCGGTGAAGAGCCTCGACTTCATCACGCTGCGTGTAAAGGACGCGATCGCCGACCAGTTCCGCGCGGCGGCGGGGCGGCGCCCGTCGGTCGAGGCGCGCGACCCGGACGTGCGTGTGCACGTGTTCCTCGACGACAAGACCTGCACGCTCTACGTTGACACGAGCGGCGAGTCGCTCTTCAAGCGCGGCAAGCGCGACCACGTTGGCGAGGCCCCGCTCAAGAAGAACCTCGCGGCGGGGATCCTGCGCCTGGCGAAGTGGACGCCGGGAACGCCGCTCCTCGATCCGATGTGCGGGGCGGGAACGTTCCTCTCGGAGGCCGCGGAGATCTCGCTGGGGCGCGCCGCGGGCAGGAGCCGCGCGTTCGGCTTCGAGAAGCTGGCGCGCTACAACGAGGCGACGTGGGAGCGCATGCTCGCCAACGCGAAGAAGAGCGAGAAGCCCGCCGCGGCCTTGCCCCTCTACGGCTCCGATCTTTATGGGCGTTCCCTCGGGCACGCGGTCCTCAACCTGCGCGAAGCCGGACTCGAAGACTTGGTGAGCCTGAAGCAGGTGAACCTCCTCGAGCTCTCGGCGCCGGCGCCGGCGGGCGTGATCGTGACCAATCCGCCGTACGGCGTGCGCCTGGGCGAGAAGGAAGAGCTGGCCGAGTTCTATCCGAAGCTGGGCGACGCGTTGAAGCAGCGCTTCGCCAACTGGACCGCGTACATCTTTTCCGGCGATCCCGAGATCGCGAAGCTGATCCGCCTCTCGGCCTCGCGCAAGACGGTCCTCTACAACGGCGCCCTCGAGTGCCGCCTGTACGAGTACCGCATGGTGCCGGGCGGCAACCGGCGCAAGGAAATCTCCGCGCCGCCAACTCCGCGGTGAGCGTCGAGACCTGGCTGCGGCTGGCGCTCGTGCCGGCGGCCGTGTGGCTCGCGAGCCTGGCGGCGCGCCGCTGGGGACATACCGTTTCGGGTTATCTCGGCGGCCTGCCGCTCATCGGCGGCCCCATCACGCTTTATCTCGCGCTCGACCACGGCGCGGAATTCGCCGCGCGCTCCGCCGTCGTGACGCTCGCGGCGATCGCAGGCCAGGCGGCGCACCTCGCGGTATTCACGCGCCTCGGCAGGCGCGTGCGCTGGCCGGCGGCGCTCGCCGCCGGCTGGACGAGTTTCTCCGTCCTCGCCCTCGGCGTCGCGACACTGTCCTTCACGCCCGCCCTGGCACTCGCGCTCGCCGCGGTCTCGCTTGCCGCGGCCTTCAAAGCCATTCCCCATCCCCAGGACGATGCGACCCTGCCCGAAGTCCCGGCGATCGAGCTGCGGCTTCGCCTGGTCGCCGCGCTGGTGCTAGCCGTCGTGATCCTGTGGGGCGCCCAGGAATTCGGCGCGGTGGTGAGCGGGGTGTTGCTCTCGGTGCCGGTGACCGGCTCTATCATGCCGCCCTTCACGCTCGCGCTGTACGGCCCGAGCGCGGTGGCGCGGCTCGCGCGCGGCTTCGTCGTCGGCCTTTCCGGCTTCGGCGCATTCTTCTTCGTGGTCGGGGCGTGCGTTGTATCGCTGGGCATAACAATGACCTTCGTCCTGGCGTTCGGAGCTGGCTTGGCCACCGTGGTCGCCCTCACTCACCTCCTGGCCCTGCGACGGCGCAGGTAGGACGCGGCTGACACGGGCAGGCGCTATTTCCTGATTTTCCGGGATGCCCGTGTAAAGGACCATGGTGTTGCGTCTGGCGGGACCCCCATTAGGGTGTCCCTGGTTTCAATCTTTCCCCGCATGCGGGGAGTACACGGAGAATCATAATGAAAGCACTCATCGCAATGATCGTCGGGGCCTCGTTCCTCATGTTGGGCGGCTGCAACACCGTTGAAGGCGTTGGCAAGGATGTCAAGGCCGCCGGCGCGAAAACGCAGGAAGAAGCCGCCGAGCACAAGAAGTACTAAGCAAGCAGGAACCATGATGACGTCCGCCGAAGGGATGCCGACGACGGACATCCGCGATCAGCTCCGCAAGGACCACCAAATGGTCCTCGCGGAGCTGGAAGCGTTACGCAACGAGAAGGACGAACACGGCAGCCACGCGCTCCTCGCGCGCTTCCGGCGCTCCTGGATGATCGATACGCTCGCCAAGGAAAGCGTGGTGTATCGCGCGATCGAGGGCATCGAGTCCATCAACGATTCCACGCGCGCGGACCAGCGCTTCGTCGAGCACGAGCTGGTCGAGGGCCTGTTCGAGAAGCTCTCGCACTCACGCGCCGGCACGCAGGAATGGCAGGCGCGCCTCAACGTCGCGCGCGAGCTCATCATGCGGCTGATCGAGACGGAGTACGAAGAGGTCTTCGGCAAGCTGGCGCTGCGCTACGACGCCACCGGCCTGGCGCAGCTCGGCGCAAGCTTCGAGAGTGCGCGCGCCAAGCTCGCGATGCTCGAGGAAGCGAAGGCCGCCTAGGCCGGCAGTGCCGCGCGCTCCGCGAGCGCGCGCGAATCCGTATCGCCTGGCAGCATACCGAACGCGTGCCCACCCCCCGAATCCAGCCGTGAAGCGCAGAAGGCTTGCGCGGCGCGCTCATCCGAAAACCGCTCCATGAGCGAAGCCTGCATCGCGAGCGCGAGCGCTTCCACGATGGTGCGCGCATTGCGCTCGGCGCCCCCCGAGTCGGCGAGGAGCGCCGCCGCGGCGTTGGCGCGACGGGTAATGCGCTCGTCGCGCGCGCCCGCGATCTCGTCCAGCAGGACTTGCAGCGATTCGCGCGAGCGCGAGATCGCGCGCAACGCGTCGAGGCAGATCACGTTCGCGCTGCCTTCCCAGATGCCGTTCAACGGCGCCTCGCGATACAGGCGCGCGAGCGGCGCCTCCTCGACATAGCCGTTGCCGCCAAGGCATTCCATCGCCTCGACCGCCACCGGCGTCAGGCGCTTGCACAGCCAATACTTGGCGATCGGGGTCAGCACGCGCTGCAGCTCGCGCTCATTCGCGTCGGCCGCGGAAGAGTCGAACGCCTGCGCGAGGCGAAACGCGAGCAGCATGGCGGCCTCGGTCTCGAGAGCGAGGTCCGCGAGCACGCGGCTCATCAGCGCATGCTCCTCGAGGCGCTTGCCGAAGGCGCTCCTGTGGCGCGCGTGGTGGATCGCCTGGTTCAGCGCCGCGCGCATCATGCCCGCCACGCCGACCACGATATCGAAGCGGGTGTGGTGGGCCATCTCGATCAGGGTCGCGATGCCGCGGCCCGGTTCGCCCACCAGCCACGCGTGCGTGTCCTGGTACTCGATCTCGGCGGAGGCGTTGGAGCGGTTGCCGCACTTGTCCTTGAGGCGCTGGATCAGGAAGGGGTTACGCGTGCCGTCGGGCAGTGAGCGCGGAACGAAGAAGCACGTGACGCCCTCGGGCAGGCGCGCGAGGGTGAAGAACGCGTCGCTCATCGGCGCTGAGCAGAACCACTTGTGGCCGTCCAGGCGAAAGCCGTGGGCGTCGCGCTGGGCCACGGTCTGCACGGCGCGCAGGTCCGAGCCGCCCTGCTTCTCGGTCATCGCCATGCCGATGGTGACGCCGGCCTTCTCGCCGACCGGGACGGGGCGCGGATCGTAGGCGTCGGCGAGGATCTTCGGGCGCCATATCGTCGCGATGTCGGGCGCGTATTCGAGCACGGGGATCGAAGCGAATGTCATCGTCACCGGGCACGCGGTGCCCTGCTCGAGCTGGTTCCAGAGGTAGAAGAGCGCTGCGCGCGCCGCGAAGCCGCTGCGCTCGCGCTTCCACGCGGTGGAATGCACGCCGCCCGCGATCGCGCGCTGCATGAGCGCGTGGTACGAGGGGTGGTACTCCACGACGTCGATGCGATGCCCGTAACGGTCGTGGGTGCGCAGCTCCGGCACGTGGCGGTTGGCGAGCGCGGCGTGCATCTGCGCCTCCGCCGAGCCCACGAAGCGCCCCAAGTCGGACGCGGCACCGTCGATGGACGTCACGCCCGCGCGGCGCACCGCCGCCTTCAGCGCGGGGTCGCCTGCGTAGGCGTCGTAGCCTTCGAGGGGCGGGGGCTGGTTAAGGACGTCCGTCATGGACCCACTCTACCAACGCGTCGAGCGCGGGCTGCGCGGCGTTGGCATTCTCGTGGTTGATGATCATCGCCACGGCGAAGCGCTTGCCGTTACGGTCGAGGACATAGCCCGCGACGCTTTGCACGCCGGTCAGCGTGCCGCCCTTGAGGTGGGCCTGGCCGGCGGCGCCCGCGCCGCGGCGCAGCTTCAATGTGCCGTCGGTGGCGAAGATCGGCAGCGAGGAAGCGAGCTCGGGCATGACCGGGCTCGACCATGCGCTGCGCAGCAGCGCGGCGACCATGCCCGCGCTCACGCGATCGCTGCGCGAAAGCCCCGCGCCATTCTCGATGGAGAGCGCGCGCGCCTCGATTCCCTTGGCCCCCAGCCATTCGCGCACGATGCGCACGCTTGCCGAGGCCTCGCCGGGCGTGCCGCGTTCGGCCGAAAGCGCGAGGAAGAGATGGCGCGCGAGCACGTTGTTGGAGTTCTTGTTCATGTCGCGCACCAGGTTGGCGAGCGGATCGGACTCGTTGCGATAGAAGAGCCGCGCCTTCGCGGGGACGGGGCCGGCGCGCACCCGCCCGCGCAGCACGCCGCCCGACTCGCTCCACACCCAGCGCAACACCGACTCGGTGAAGCCGGGCCCGTCGAACACCGAGAACGCGCGATGCTTCTCGCCGCACGCAGCCGGGAAGGTGCCGCTGAACACCACGGTCGCAATGAGCCCGTTTTCGTTGAATTCCGGCTGGATTCCCGCGGGCCACCATGCGCACGGCTCCGGCGTGAGGCGGATGCGGCTCGCGATCTCGACGTTGGGCAGATCGGGCTCGGCGGTGACGCGTACGCCTTCCGCATCGGGAACGAAGGCGAACTCGATCGCATGGAAATTCACGAGGAAGGCGTCGGGGCCGACGTTGTAGGCGCGGCGCGGATCCTTGTCGAAGAGCGCGGGATCGTGGCGCACCGGCGCGAAATAGCCGCGGTCGATGACGATGTCGCCGCGAATCTCGCGCAGGCCGCGCGCGCGCAGCTGGTGGGCGAGCTGCCACACACGCTCGTAGGTGAGCTTGGGGTCGCCGCCGCCGCGGATCACCAGGTTGCCCCCGAGGATCCCGCCGGCGAGCTCCCCGTCGAGCAGCACCTCGGTGCGGAACGTGAACGCCGGCCCGAGGAGGTCGAGGGCGGCGTACGAGGTGACGAGCTTCATCACCGACGCCGGGTTCATCGCCTCGGTGGCGCGATGTGCGAGCACGGCGCCGCCGCCGTCAAGAGGCTCGACCACGACCGCCACCGCGCTTTGCGGAACGTTGGCACGCGCGAGAGCCTCGGCCACGCTCGTGGGCACGCCACGCGCGAGCACCGTCGCGGGAAGGAGCAGCAGGACGAAGAGCGCGCGCAGCATCATCGCTGCGCGAACGCCTCGACGATGGCGAGCCCGGCATCCACCAGCTCGCCGAACTGCGCGTCGTCGATGACGTAGGGGGGCATGAAGTAGACCGTGTTGCCGATCGGGCGCAGCAGCACGCCGCGCTCGAGCGCGAGGGCGAAGGCGCGCGTGGCGAAGTCGGGATCGTCGTTCGCCACTTCGAACGCCCAGATCATGCCGAGGTGGCGGAAGTCGCGCACGCCGCGATGGTGCGCGAGCGGCGCCGCGCGCTCGAAGAAGCGCGCCGCCTTTATCTCGTTGGCGTCGATCACGCCACCGCGCTCGAAGAGGTCGAGGACCGCGCACGCGGCGCGGCAGGCGAGCGCGTTTCCCGTATGCGAATGGGAATGCAGGAAACCGCGCGCCATCCGGTCGTCGTAGAACGCCGCATAGACCTCGTCGGTGACGAGCACACAGGACAGCGGCAAGTACCCGCCGGTGATTCCCTTGGACAGGCACATCAGGTCGGGCGCGATGCCGGCCTGCTCGCACGCGAACATGGTCCCGGTGCGTCCGAAGCCCGTCATGATCTCGTCGGCGATGAGAAGCACGCCGTGCCTGGTGCAGAGCTCGCGCGCGCGGCGCAGGTATTCGGGATGGCAGAAGCGCATGCCGCTCGCGCCCTGCACCAGCGGCTCGACGATGAACGCCGCGATCTCACCGTGGCGCTCGGCGAGGATCCTGCCGAGGGCATCGGCGGCCGCGACCGCGCCCTTGATCCCCCCGAAGCGGTGGTCGCCTGGATCTCGCGCGGGAAACGGCGCCACGATCGACTCGCGCACCAGCGGCGCGTACGCGTCGCGGAAGATCGCGACGTCGGTCACCCCGAGCGCGCCGACCGTCTCGCCGTGATAGCCGCCCTGCAGCGACACGAAGCGACGTTTCGCGGCCATGCCGCGGTTGGCCCAGTAGTGGAACGACATCTTGAGAGCGATCTCGGTGGCCGACGCGCCATCGGAGGCGAAGAACGCATGCCCGAGCTTGCCCGGCGCGAGCGCGGCGAGGCGCTCTGCCAGCTCCACCACCGGCCCATGGGTGAAGCCGGCCAGCATCACGTGCTCGAGCGAGCCCAGCTGGTCCGCGATGGCCGCGTTGATGTCGGGATGCGAATGGCCGAAGAGGTTCACCCACCACGAGCTCACCGCATCGAGATAGCGCCGGCCCTCGAAGTCGTACAGCCACACGCCCTCCGCGCGTGCGATCGGCACGAGCGGGAAGCGCTCGTGGGACTTCATCTGCGTGCACGGATGCCACACGGCCGCCAGGCTGCGCGCCACCATCTCGCGGTTGCCCATCGCTAGCCCGCGGCGATGCGATTGATCTGCTGCGCGGCGGCGCTGGTGGCCTCGGTAGCCAGGGTTTCCAGGCTGTCGGGCGGCAACGCGATGGTGCCCCCGGTGATGTAGCAAAGCGCGGTGAAAAGCGAGCGCACGTCCACGGCGGCCAGCGGATCGGCGGTCTCGCCGCGATCGATGGACACGCCCTCGACGTTGACGATCACGCGCACGCCCTCCTGCAGGAGCGCCTGCGGGCCATGCTTGGCGTAGTGCTCGTTCAGCCGCGCGAGGATCAATCTTTCGAGCTCGCCTTTCTCGGCATTTCCCAGTAGAGGCACGAGGTGCGTTCTTTCCTTTGTCGGCACGCCATTCTAGCGCCGCACGGCGCTCAACCCGGAAGCCCCGCCGCGCGTTAGTGAGGCAGGGGGCCTTGCAGGTCGCGGCTGGCACCAGTCGCGCCCGAGTGCTAGCAACATGAGCCTTTGATTATGTGCGAAAAATGGTCTTGTGCATGCAAGTTGCTTCGGATGGAGACGGTACAAAGGGAACTACCCGGTCAATTTCTCTTCTATTAGGAGGGACGAATGCATCTCCTGGATCGCATCGAGACTCAGCTGATTTCCAACCGCCTGCCGTTGGTGGCGATTTCGGTGGCGGCGGTGCCCTTCGCGAACAC
>JBBRQA010000043.1:0-20530 GCA_038227085.1 Burkholderiales bacterium
CGTGCCGGGCAGCATCCAGCACGCGCTGAATCTCGAGCCGCAGATCCAGGCGTGGGCCGAGCGCTTCGCCGAGCGCGACCACGCGCTCTTCCTCGGGCGGGGCATCCACTATCCGGTGGCGTTGGAAGGCGCGCTGAAGCTCAAGGAAATTTCCTACATCCACGCCGAGGCCTATCCCGCGGGCGAGCTCAAGCACGGGCCACTCGCGCTGGTGGACGCCTCGATGCCGGTGGTAGTGATCGCCCCCAACGATGCGCTCCTCGAGAAGGTGAAGTCGAACATGCAGGAGGTGCGCGCGCGTGGCGGCGAGCTCTACGTTTTCGCCGACCTCGACAGCCGCTTCATCGAGAGCGAGGGCGTGCACGTGATCCGCACGCCGCGCCACTCGGGGCTGCTGTCGCCGATCGTGCACGCTGTGCCGGTGCAGCTCCTCGCCTATCACACCGCGTTGAAGCGCGGCACCGACGTCGACAAGCCGCGCAACCTCGCGAAGGCCGTCACCGTCGAATAGGGCTTCTACGCGGCCGCGGGTTGCGCGACGATCGGCGCCTCGCGGATCGGCAGGTTCACGACGGCGGCGAGCGCGGCGAGCGCCATGTCCGCGTACCACATCCACTGGTAGTTGCCCGAGCTCTCGAAAGCGAGCCCGCCGAGGTACGCGCCGAGGAATCCGCCGATCTGGTGCGACAGCAGCGTGAGCCCGAAGAGTGTCGCGAGATAGCGCACGCCGAAGAGTTTTCCGACGATGGCCGCGGTGGGCGGCACGGTCGCGAGCCAAGTCAGGCCCAGGCCGGCCGCGAACACGTAGAACGTGAACGCCGTCTTCGGTGCGAGCAGGTACCAGCCGATCAGCAGCGCGCGCGATCCATACATCGCCGCGAGGATGTACTTGCTGCGGTAGCGCGCCGTGCCGGACCCCGCGAGCAGGCTGCCGGCGATGTTGGCCAGCCCGATGATCGCGAGCGACCAGCTCGCCACCGTGGGCGGCAGGCCGCACAGGTTCACTTCCTGGGGCAAGTGCGTGACGAGGAAGGCGATGTGGAAGCCGCAGGTGAAGAATCCCGCGTGCAGGAGGAGGTAGCTGCGATCGCCCATGGCGCCCTTCACCGTGGGCCACATGCCCTCGCCGGCGGCGGGTTTCGGCTTCGGGGGGCTGTTCGGCGACACGGCGGGGACCAGCGGCAGCGCACAGAGGGTGATCACCGCGATGGACCACATCGCGCCCATCCACCCCAGTCCTGAAATGAGCCGCTGCGTGAGCGGCGCGAACACGAATTGCCCGAACGATCCCCCGGCGTTGATGATGCCGGCCGCCTTGCCGCGCTCCGAGGGCGAGAGCTTCTGCGCGGCGGCGCCGATCAGCACCGAGAAGCTGCCCGCGCCCGAGCCGATGGCCGAGAGAATGCCGAGCGAGACGATGAGCCCCAGCCCCGAGGTCATGAACGGCGTGACCGCCGATCCCAGCGCGAGCACGAACATGCCCAGGACGATGACCTTGCCCGGGCCGTAGCGGTCGGCCACGGCTCCGGCGATGGGCTGGATCGCGCCCCAGGTGAACTGGCCTACGGCCAGCGCGAGGCTGATGGTCGTGATCCCCAGTCCGGTGGTCGTATTGAGGGGCGATACAAACAGGCCGAGCGACTGGCGCGCTCCCATGGTGACCATCAGGATGGCGGCGGCCGCGAGGGTCACCATCAAGGCTTCACGGTTCCATTTCTTCATGGCCGAATGATATGATGATCATCATCTAAACGGCAACCCCCGCGAGCGTCATGCGAATGAGCAGGGAAAAAGCGGCCGAGAGCCGCGAGAAGATCCTCGATGCCGCCGCGCGCGGCTTTCGCGAGCGGGGCCTGGACGGCATCGGCGTCGCCGAGGTCATGAAGGATGCAGGCTTCACCCACGGCGGCTTCTACGCCCACTTCGATTCCAAGGAAGACCTGATGGCCGAAGCCTGCGGACGCGCGCTGGACGGCGCGCTCGCGCGCTGGCACAAGCTCCAAGCCGCCGCGCCGGAAAGCGCGCTGCAGGCGATCGTCGACCACTATCTGTCGCCGCGGCATCTCGCCGATCGCGGCAGCGGATGCACCATCGCCGCGCTCGCCGCCGATGTCGCGCGCCATGGGCCGGGCGTGCGGTCGGCCGTCACCGCCCGCTTTCGCGCGCTGATGTCGATCCTCGCCGACGCGATGCCGGGCCGCACGCGTGCCGGGCGGCGCAAGAAGGCGCTGGCGGCCTACGCGAGCCTGGTCGGTGCGGTGGTGCTGGCGCGCGCGGTCGATGACCCGATGCTCTCCAGCGAGATCCTCGACGCCGTGCGCGTCGACGTCACTTCAAGGGCCTGACTTCGCTCGCCGGGGCGGGCGTGCCGGCTACGTTCATCACCAGGCAGACCGTGACGAAGTAGCCCACGGTCGCGGTCAGGTCGACGACTCCCGGTTCTCCGAAATGCCGCAGCGCCAGCGCGTAGGTCGCGTCGGAAACGGCGTTCGTACGCAGCAGCTCCACCACGAAATCGTGCACCACGGCTTCATCGGCGGCCATCGCGTCGGGACGCCTGTGAGCTTCCACCGCGTCAAGGGTCGCGCGTGCCACCCCCGCATTCAGCGCGAGGGGATGGTGGATCGCCCATTCGAACTGGTTTGTGACGTGACGGGCGGTGATGAGGATCGCGAGCTCGTTCAGCCTCTGTGCAATGGAATTGCCGAAGCGCAGGTATTCGCCCACGCGCTGCAGCCGGTCGAGGAGCTCGGGGCTGCGCAAGAGCGCGATGAACGGCCCGAAGACTCCTTTACGCGGGCCGGCGATCAACGCCGCGGCCGCCTTCTGCTGGGCGTCGTTCATCGTCGTTGCGTCCAGCGGGGGCATGCGTTCGATCATGAGGACCACGGCTTGGGAGAAGGAATGGCCAGTGCGAGCGCGCTTGCCACGAGCGCCGCGCCCGCGAGGACGAGCGCCGGAGCGAATCCCCGGCCGCGCGCCGCAAGGAAGCTTACCGCGAGTGGGCCGGCGATCTGTCCGAGCGCGAAGGCGGATGTCATCGTCGCGATGAGGCGCCGCGCCCCGCGCGACCCGGCGATGCGGCGCGCCTCCTGCATTCCGGCCATCGTCACGACCATGAACGTCCCTCCGACCAGAAGCGCGGACGCGACAATGCCCGCGATGCCCGGTACCAGGATCGGAATCGTCACGCCCGCCGCCATCGCGAGGTGGCCGCCGACCCAGAGCCGGCGCGGCGAGAGCCCGCCGCGCCACGCCGCCGTAAAGGTGCTGGCCGCCGCCGCTGCGCCGAAAACGAGCCACGACCATCCGTAGACGAGGGGATCGGGAAATGCATCGCGCGCCATCGCGGAGAGGAAGGTCGCGGGAATGATGTAGCCGAAGCCGAAGGCGCCGTAACAGGCGGCGAGAAGCACGGCGGGCGCATTCCACGCGGTCGCGTCTGGCGCGCCCCCCGGCGCGGTGCCGGCCAGGTCGCCAAGGCGGTTCCACGTAAGCGCCGCGACCGCGAGCGACAGCAGGCCCAGCGCGATCCACGCGTCCGCGGCGGGGATTCTCGCGACCATGAAGAGGGCGCACGCGCTGCCGGCGAGCATTATTCCGGCGCCGATTCCGGAGAAGAGCGTCGCGCCGAGACGCGCCGCGCGCGACGGCGAGGTCGACTGGAACTGCTCGAGGCACCATGCGGAGGCGAATACCAGCACCCAGGCGCTCGCCACGCCGGCGACCGCGCGCAAGAGGAGCCAGGTGGCCATGCCGTGGGTGATTCCCATGGCGAGCGTGGAAATTCCCACGGCGGCCAACCCGGTCCGGATCGCGCCCCGCGGGCTCAGGGAAAGACGCATCGCGCTCAGCCCGCCCACCAGATATCCCACGTAGTTCGCCGAGGCGAGCCACCCGCCCTGGGTCACGTCGAGCGCGCCCTCGGCTTGCATCATCGGCAGGATGGGCGTGAACGCGAATCGCCCGATGCCCATGGCGACCGCGAGGGCGGCAAAGCCGGCGACGGCGATGTCCATGGAGCGCGTGGTCATGGACGCAGATTGGGCCATGCCCTGCCATCTTGTAAAATGAATTAACCAGAACCTTGGAATCTCAAAATGAGAACGCTCGACCTGGACGCGCTCCACATCTTCCGCACCGTCGCCGAGCAGGGCGGCATCACGCGCGCGGCTGCCAAGCTGAACCGCGTGCAGTCGAACGTGACGACGCGCGTGAAGCAGCTCGAGGAGCGGCTCGGCACGCGTCTCTTCCTGCGCTACAGGAACCGCCTCACGCTTTCCCCTGAGGGCCAGCTCCTCCTCACCTACGCCGATGAGCTGCTGCGCCTTTCTTCCGAGGCGCAGGCGGCGGTACGGAGCGGCATCCCACGCGGCACGTTCCGCATCGGCACACTGGAGAGCACCGCCGCGGCGCGCCTGCCCGCGATCCTGTCGCGCTACCACCGCGCATATCCGGACGTGCGCATCGAGCTGGTGACCGGCACCAGCGGCGCCCTGGTCGCGCGGCTGCTCGCCCTCGAGATCGAGGCCGCGTTCGTGGCCGAGCCGTTCACTGCGGCCGGGCTCGAGACCCAGCATGCCTTCGACGAGGAGCTGGTGGTGATCCAGCCGCGCAGCGCGGCCGCGATCCGCTCCGCGCGCGACGTTGCCGGGCGCACGGTGATCGCTTTCAGCGCGGGCTGCTCGTACCGGCGGCGTCTTGAAGAATGGCTGGGCAAAGCGGGCGTAGTGCCGAGCCAAGTGATGGAGTTCGGCTCCTATCACGCGATCATCGCCTGCGTGTCGGCGGGCGCGGGGATCGCGATCGTTCCGCGCTCGGTGTTGAGGCTCGCCAATGTCGCGCGACAGCTGGTCGTGGGGGAGTTGCCCCCGCGTACCGCGAAAGCCCGCACCATGCTCGCGTGGCGCGCGGGCCACCGTTCGATCGCACTGGATGCGCTACGCGCCGAGGTGGGGATAGTTCGAAAGGACTAGCCCCGCGTTGTCGTCTCCTACGCCGGAATCGGATGGCGTCCAACAGACCCCGGCCCGAAAAGGGGGGAAATTGGGATCCTCAGCGTCCCAATTCCCAAGGAAAAAACATGACCATCATCTGGGCAATCATCATCGGCTTCCTCGTCGGCATCGTCGCCAAGTTCCTCATGCCGGGTCGTGACCCGGGCGGCTTCATCATCACCGCGCTTCTCGGAATCGTCGGCGCGCTGGTTGCGACGTTCCTCGGGCAGGCCATGGGCATCTACGCGGCCGGGCAATCAGCCGGCTTCATCGGCGCGGTGATCGGTGCGATCGTCGTGCTGTTCGTCTACCACCTGATCCGCGGCCGCCGTACGGTGGTCTAGGACGGGCCTCAGAACGAGCGGGGCAGTCCGAGGACGTGCTCCGCGATGTAAGCAAGGATGAGGTTGGTGGAGATGGGCGCGACCTGATAGAGGCGCGTCTCGCGAAACTTCCTCTCCACGTCGTACTCAGCGGCGAAGCCGAAGCCTCCGTGAAACTGGAGGCAGGCTTCGCCGGCTTGCCATGAGGCCTTGGCGGCGAGGTATTTCGCCATGTTCGCCTCCGCCCCGCAGGGCTTTCCTGCGTCGTAGAGCCCGCACGCCCTGAAGCGCATCAGGTTCGCCGCTTCCACCTCGATGTATGCCTCGGCGATCGGAAACTGCACCCCCTGGTTCTTGCCGATCGGGCGCCCGAACACCACGCGCTCGTTGGCGTACTTCGTGACCTTGTCCAGAAACCAATAGCCGTCGCCGACGCACTCGGCGGCGATGATCGTTCGCTCCGCGTTGAGGCCATCCAGGATGTATTGGAATCCTCGTCCTTCCTCGCCGATCAGGTTCTCCGCGGGAATCTCGAGATTGTCGAGGAACAGCTCGTTGGTCTCGTGATTCACCATGTTGGCGATCGGGCGCACTTCGAGACCCTTGCCCAACGCCGCGTGCAGGTCGACGAGGAAGATCGACATGCCTTCGGATTTCTTGCGCGACTCGGCGAGCGGCGTGGTGCGCGCGAGCAGGATCATGAGGTCAGAGTGCTGCACGCGCGAGATCCAAACCTTCTGACCGTTCACCACGTAGCGGTCGCCGCGACGCTCGGCGAAGGTCTTCAACGCGGTGGTGTCGGTGCCCGCGCCAGGCTCCGTCACGCCCATCGATTGCAGGCGCAGCTCGCCGCGTGCGATCTTCGGCAAGTACTTCGCCTTCTGCGCCGCGGAGCCGTGCCGCACCAGCGTGCCCATGTTGTACATCTGGCCGTGGCAGGCGCCGGCGTTGCCGCCCGCGCGGTTGATCTCCTCCATGATGACCGACGCCTCGGTCACCCCCAGCCCGGAGCCGCCATACTCCAGAGGGATCAGCGCCGCGAGCCACCCCGCTTTGGTGAGCGCAGTGACGAACGTTTCCGGATAGCCGCGGGCGCCGTCGATCTCGCGGAAATACGCGGCCGGGAAATCCGCGCACAGCGCGCGAACGCCTTCGCGTATCTCCTCGTATTGGTCGGGCGCCCGGTCGAGCACGCGATCAGTCCGCGTACACCCCGGCCTTGCGGATGACCGGCTGCCACTTGTCGATTTCCGCGCGCAGCCATTCGCGCAACGCCGCGGGTGATTGCTTCGACTCCGGGACGACCTGCGCCCCCAGCTCGGCGAACTTGCTCGCGACATCCGGATCCTTGAGCGCCGTGCGCAGCGACACGTTCAATCGGTCGAGGACTTCCTTGGGCGTCCCCTTGGGGGCATACACGCCATGCCACACCAGCACTTCGAAGTCCTTCAGGCCCTGCTCATCGAGCGTCGGGGCGTCGGGGAGCGCGGCGATGCGCTGTTTCGTCGTCACGCCGTAGAATTTCACCTTCTGCGCCCTGATCTGCGGGATGGTCTGCGTGGTCTGGTCGCACAGCATGTCCACCTGCCCGCCGAGGAGCGCCGTCATCGCGGGCGCCGTCCCCGGGTACGGAATGGTGGTGAGCTCGACGCCCACCGCCTGCATGAAGAGCATGCCGCACAGGTGCGAGACCGCGCCCAGGCCGGCATTGGCGAGGTTGATCTTCTCCTTGTTGGCGCGCACGTAGGCGATGAGCTCGGGCAGCGTCTGCGGGGGGAAGTCCTTCCGCGCGAGGAGCGTCATCGGCACGTCGGCCACCTGGCCGATGTACTCGAAGTCCGTGAGCGGATTGTAGGGAAGCTTGCGATAGAGGCCCGTCGCGGTCGCCATGCCGTTGTGGTGGATGAAGATCGTGTAGCCGTCGGGCTGCGCCTTGGAGACGTAGTTGGCGGCGATGGTGCCGCCCGCGCCGAGCTTGTTCTCGATGACCACTGTCTGGCCGAGATTCCTCGACATCGCGGCGCCCAAGGTGCGTGCCACCACGTCGGTGGGGCCCCCGGCCGCGAACGGCACGATCAGGGTGACGGGCCGCGAAGGATAGCCCTGTGCGTTTGCGATCGCGCTCCAGCCGGCGGCTGCGACCGCGAGGGCCGCGAGCGCGGCCGTGAAGATCTTTCTCATGGCTTGTCTCCTCGTGTGGGATCGATCCTGCGTGTCTCGCCTATTTTCATCACATCGAACTGTTCCCTGCGCAACCCCGCCGCGGCGCGCTGCGCCGCGAGCACCGCGGGCGGCTCGTCGAGCGGCTCGTCGGTGAGGTTCTCGAACGTGCCCCAATGCATCCCGATGGCGCGCCGCGCACGCAGGTCGCCTCGCACCTGCACGGCTTCCGCCGGGTCAACATGCATTGTCTTCATGAACCAGCGCGGCGCATAGGCGCCTATCGGTATGAACGCCATGTCGAAGGGCCCGAGCCGCTCCCCGATATCGCGCGCGTCCTGCGAATATCCCAGGTCGCCGGTGTGGATCAATTTCAGCCCCCCGCCCTCGATCACCCAGCCTCCCCACAGGGTCTGGTTGGTGTCCCACAGGGTGCGCTTGCTCCAGTGCTGCACCGGCACCAGCGTGAATCGCAATGGGCCGGTCGATTGCGACTCCCACCAGCCGCGCTCCTCGACGCGATCAATGCCGAGCTCATGGAACCAGGCCTTGAGGCCCAGGGGCACGAGGAAGAGCGGGCTTCCCGTCGGCATCGCGGCAAGCTGTTTCACCGAGTCCACGTCGAGATGGTCGTAGTGGTTGTGCGAGATCAGCACGACGTCGATGCGCGGCAGCTCCGCCACCTCGATCGGCAGCGGCACGATGCGCTTCGGCCCGGCGAACTGCACCGGCGACGCGCGCCCGGAAAACTGTGGATCGATCAGCACATTCATGCCCGCGATCTGCACGAGGAAGGACGCGTGCCCGATCCAGGTCGCGGTAGGCGCGTTCGTGTTGGCGCGCAACGCCGTCGCATCGGCCTTGACGTGCGGGATCTTCCAGCCGCCGGGCGGCGGCTTGGGCACGCCCTCCTTCATCTGCTCCCACTTCCACAGCCAGAAGCTCTGCTTCGTGTCGTGGGGATAGTTGTTGCGGAAGCCCTCGGCCTGGGCGAATACTC
This sequence comes from Burkholderiales bacterium, assembly GCA_038227085.1. Taxonomy (GTDB): domain Bacteria; phylum Pseudomonadota; class Gammaproteobacteria; order Burkholderiales; family Usitatibacteraceae; genus Usitatibacter. Next base: position 8,481 of record JBBRQA010000043.1, read on the forward strand.
CGCCGAACAACCCGCACATCCCGCAGATCAGGTACGCGGACAGCGCCGCGAAGGGAATCGAGTTCACACTGGTCACTCAGAATGTCGACGCATTGCATCATGCCGCAGGAAGCCGCCGGATTCACGAGCTGCATGGAAATACCCGCCGCGTGAAGCGCGCCACTGCACTGGTCCTCGCGCTCCTCGTCGCCGCGTATGCATTGCCCGGGCTGGTCGGCCATGATCCGTGGAAGCCCGACGAGCCCTATACCTTCGGCATCGTGCTGGACATGGCCCGGACCCACGATGCGGTCGTGCCGACGGTCGGCGGCCAGCCCTTCGTCGAGAAGCCGCCGCTCTATTACTGGGCGGCTGGGGCGAGCGCCTCCCTGCTCTCGCCCGCGCTCCCGATGCATGACGCGGCACGCGTGGCGAGCCTCGTCTTCGTGCTGGGGAGCCTCGCCGCCGTGGGTGCCGCGGCGTCGCTGCTGTGGGGCGAAGGCGCCGCGGGACTCGCGCTGGTGCTCTTCCTCGCCACCCTCGGGTTCGAGGGTCACGCGCAACGCATGCAGGTGGATCTTGCGTTGATGCTTGGCTTCGCGGTCGCGATACTGGGCTTCGCCGGATGCGCGTTCGGCAAGCGTTGGGGGGGCGCCGTGCTGGGCCTGGGGGTTGGCGCGGGATTCCTCGGAAAGGGGGTATTCGCGCCCGCTGTGCTTGGTCTCTCCGCGCTGCTGCTGCCGCTCTTCTTCGCATCCTGGCGCACGCGCGCCTACTTCGTTCAGCTCGCCATCGCGTTCGCCGTGGCCCTGCCCGCGCTGGTGCTGTGGCCGCTCGCGCTCTACCTGCGCTCGCCCACGCTCTTCGACGAGTGGTTCTGGACCAACAACTTCGGGCGTTTCACGGGCTTCGCGGTGCCGAGGCTCGGCGCCTCGAGCGAGCAGGGCGACTGGAGCGGGGACCTCGCGTGGTTCCTGTTCCCGACCTGGCTCTTCGCCCTCGGCTCGGTGGTGCGTGAGGGCCGCTATGCGTCCCATCATCCCGCGCTCCAGGTCGGCTTGACCCTCACGACGGTGGGGGCGTTGGTGCTGGCGGCTTCGGCCTCGATGCGCGCGGTGTACCTGTTGCCGCTCATCCCCGCGCTGGTGCTTGCCGGCGTGGGTGCGCTCCGCGCGCGCGAGGGCCGCTACGTGAGGGCGCTCGCGTTCTGCGCGGTGGTCATCGCGGGCGTCCTCGCCCTGTTCATGTGGGCGACGTGGGCTCTCCTCGCGATGCGCGGGGACTTGGGCGCGTGGGGGCCGCTCGCCTACCTCCTGCCGCTGCCGTTCGCGATGCCGGTGCGGCCCTTCGCGATCGGCGTTGCGCTGGCGTTGACCGCGGGATTCATCGGAATCGCGATGCTTCGCCGCCGCCTCGCCGCCGCGAGCCTCACTCTTTGGGTCGCGTCCCTTGCGCTGGTGTGGGGGCTCGCGCATACGTTGTGGCTGCCGTGGCTCGACGCGGCGAAGAGCTATCGCCCGGTGTTCGACGAGGTAGCGAAACGCATGCCGCGCGACGCACGATGCGTTGTGATGCACGGCCTTGGCGAATCGGAGCGCGCGATGGTGGCGTACTACCTGGGCGTCGTCCCGCGCACGCGCCACGACCACGAAGAAGATTGCCGCGCGCTCATGTGGGAAGGCAACCTGCACAAGAGCCGCGGCTGGCCATGGCCCGGGCAATGGAAGCTCGTGTGGCGTGGGCATCGCAACGGTGAGACCCAGGAAGGCTTCGAGCTTTTCCTGCGGCCCGAGGCGCCGCTCCCGGGCGAGGACTTCAGCGACCCGCGCCGAACGGGTGGAAGATAGCCTTACCAGAAACTGGAGCCCGCGGGTTCGGGGATTGCGGCGGCGGCGGGAAGCGAGTTCCCCATGCGCCATCGTCCATTCGGAGAGTAAAATCGGCCTCGTCCCGCCACCACCATCCCCATGCGGCTCTACATCAACGACGTCGCCGTGCGCGACGGCTTCCAGATCGAGAAGGTCTTCATCCCGACCGGCACCAAGGTCGAGGTGATCAACCAGCTTGCGCGCACCGGCCTGCACAAGATCGAGGTGACGTCGTTCGTTTCGCCCAAGGCGGTGCCCGCGCTCGCCGACGCGAACGAGGTCCTGGCGGGCATCGACCGCGTCCCGGGCGTGATCTACGTGGCGCTTGTGCCGAACATCCGCGGCGTGCAGAACGCCGCCGCGGCCGCGAAGAAGGCCGACGAGGTGAACGGGGTCATATCCGCTTCCGAGACCCACAACCGCGCCAACATCAACCGTACGCACGCGCAGTCGCTCGCGGAGGTTCCCACCATGGTGAAGGTGGCGCACGAGGCCGGGATGAAGATCACCATGAGCCTGTCGACCACCTTCGGCTGCCCGTTCGAGGGCCACGTGCACGAGGACGTGGTGCTCGATTTCGTCGGGTGCTTCCGCGACGCGGGCTTCGACGGCATCTCGCTCGCCGATACCACCGGAATGGCCAATCCGCGCCAGGTGCTCGAGCTCACGCGCAAGGTGCTGGCGAAGTATCCACCGCCGGACGAGACGTACTACACGCTGCACTTCCACAATACCCGTGGCATGGGCCTCGCCAACGTGGTGGCCGGCATCGAGGCCGGGGTACGCTCCTTCGATGGCTCGCTCTCCGGGCTCGGGGGCTGCCCGTTCGCGCCCGGGGCCACAGGCAACATCTGCACCGAAGACATGGTGAACATGCTCGAGGACATGGGCTATGACACGCGCGTGGACCTCGCCAAGCTCCTGGCGGTGGCGCGCCGCATGCCCGCAGTCGTCGGGCACGAAGTTCCGGGCCAGGTCATGAAGGCCGGCCAGACGCTCGAGCTACACGATCCCCCCGAATTCCTGAGGCCCTGAAATGATCAAGAGACTTCTCCCGCTCGTGCTCGCCGCGAGCATCTGGTCCGCGCATGCTGCGGATTTCTCCAACGTCGGCACTCTCACGCAGGATGAGTTCCTGCGCCTTTCGCGCGACCTGGGCGCCGCGCTCTCGTACAAGGGGGTCACGCCTGCCACGCCCCTCGGCGCGCTCGGCTTCGACGTGGGCGTCGAGGTCACGGACACGAAGATGGAGAGCTCCGACGCCTTCTCGCGCGCCGGCGCGGGCGGCCACTCGGACCTCGTGATCCCGAAGCTGCATGTCTACAAAGGTCTCCTTGCCGGGTTCGACATCGGCGCCTTCATCGGCGGCGCGTCGCAGGTGGGGGCGTCGGTGTTCGGCGCGGACCTGCGCTACGCGCTTCTCGACGATGGCATCGCGACTCCGGCGGTGGCGCTGAGGGTCTCGGGCACGAAGGCGGCGGGGCTCGGTGACCTGTCGGTGAGCACCATCGGATTCGACGCGATGGTATCGAAGAAATTCACCCTCTTCACGCCCTATCTCGGCGCGGGATCGGTGCGCGTGCAATCGCGCGCGCGCAACACGGGCCTCGACGAGGTGACTTTCAACAAGGGCCGCGTGTTCGGCGGCCTCAACGTGAACCTGATCGGCGCCAATCTCGCGCTCGAGGCCGAGAAGATGGGCGGCAACACGTCGCTCTCGGCGAAGCTCGGCTTGCGCTTCTGACACCAAGGGTCGATAAACCGGAGGAGAAGAACATGAAGCGATTCATTCAGCGCATTGGTGCGGCGCTCGTCGCCGCGGCGCTTGCGATGGGCGCGTTGGCGCAGGCGCCCGAGAAGAAGAAGATCACCATCGCGGTGGGCGGAAAGACCCTGTTCTACTACCTGCCGCTCACGGTCGCCGAGCGCAAGGGCTATTTCAAGGACGAGGGGCTGGAGGTCGAGATTCCCGACTTCCCCGGCGGCGCGCGCGCTTTGCAGGCGTTGGTGGGCGGCAGCGCCGACATGGTGTCGGGAGCCTACGAGCACACCATCAACATGGCCGCGAAGAAGCAGCCGATCAAGGCGGTGGTGCTGCAGATGAAGTACAGCTCGATCGCGCTGGTGATGTCGAAGGAGAAAGCCGCGAAGTACAAAGGCCCGAAGGACCTGAAGGGATGGAAGATCGGCGTGACGGCGCCCGGCTCGTCGACCAACATGTTCGTGAACAACCTGCTGGCCAAGGAGGGGCTCAAGCCCACCGACGTCTCCATCGTGGGCGTGGGCACGGGCGCGGGCGCCGTGGCGGCCATGGAGAAGGGCGAGCTCGATGCCATGTCCAACCTCGACCCGGTCCTCACCCAGCTCGAATCCACCGGCAAGTTCGTCGCGGTCGCCGACAGCCGCACCGAGAAGGGCATGAGGGAAATCTACGGCGGCGACTATCACGCCTCCGTGATCTACATCACCGAGGAATTCATCAAGAAGAACCCGAACACCGTCCAGGCGGTAGTCAATGCGATGGTGCGCGCCGACCAATGGATCGCGAAGGCCACGCCGCAGGAGATCGTCGACCTGATGCCGCCCGAGTACAAGGCCGGCAACCCGTCGCTGTACAAGGAGGCGCTGCTGAAGAACATGATCGGCTTCTCGGAGAATGGCGAGCTCTCCATGAAGGCCGCGGAGAACGTCTACAAGGTGCTCGCCAAGTTCGAGCCCTCGGTGATGGCCGCCGGCAAGATCGACCTCAACAGCACCTTCGACAATTCCTTCGTGAGGAAGGCGCACGCGAAATACAAGTGACGAGGCCTTGCCTCGTCCTCCCCGCGGAGGCGGGGATCCAATCAAGATGATCGCTGCCGTCGAGCTCGACCGCGTCACCTGCGCCTTCGCGGCCCCGGGAGGGGACGGGCGCTCGTACACGGCCGTGAAGGACGTGACGCTCTGCATCGGCGAGGGCGAGTTCGTCTCGGTGGTGGGGCCGACCGGATGCGGCAAATCGACGCTGTTGAACGTCGCCGCGGGATTGCTCAAGCCGACATCAGGCGGGGTGCGCGTCTTCGGGGAGCCGCTGGCCGCGATCAACCGGCGCGCCGGCTACATGTTCCAGGCCGATGCGTTGATGCCGTGGAGGAGCGCCCTCGGCAACGTGACGGCGGGGCTGCAGTTCCGCGGTGTCGATGCGCTCGAAGCGCGCCGCCAGGGCGAGGATTGGCTCGCGCGGGTCGGCCTCGCGGGATTCGGCGACCGCTATCCGCACCAGCTCTCCGGCGGGATGAGGAAGCGCACCGCGCTCGCGCAGATGCTGATCCTCGACCCCCAGATCCTCCTCATGGACGAGCCCTTCTCCGCGCTCGACATCCAGACGCGCCAGCTCATGGAAAACGAGCTGCTCGAGCTGTGGAGCGTGAACCGGAAGAGTGTGATCTTCATCACCCACGACCTCGAGGAGGCGATCTCGCTCTCCGATCGCGTCGTGGTGCTCTCCGCCGGCCCCGCGACCCACCCCATCGGCGACTTCGCCATCGACCTGCCGCGCCCGCGCGACGTGCAGGAGATCCGCCTCTCGCCGCGCTTCATCGAGCTGCACGACCGCATCTGGCATTCGATGAAGGAGGAGGTCCTCAAGGGTTACGCGCAGACGAGGAACCGCATGGTGAAGGCGTGAGGCGATCCACCCTTCGCCTGGTGCAGCTCGGCATGCTGGTGGCGATCTTCGCCGCCTGGCAGGTGCTGTCGCAGCCGGGGCTGGTGCCGCCCTTCGTGTGGGACAACCCCGACCGCGCCGCATTCTTCTTCGGCGAGCCGGTGAAGATATTCAAGGCGATCTGGGTGTGGTTCTCCGAAGGCGCGATCTACAAGCACCTGTGGATCACGCTCCAGGAGACGGTGCTCGCATTCGTGATCGGCTCGGTGCTCGGGCTGGCCGTGGGACTCTGGCTGGGCCTATCCCCCACCGCGTCGGCGCTCTTCGATCCCTACATCACCGCGATGAACGCCATGCCGCGCGTGGTGCTGGCGCCTATCTTCATGGTCTGGTTCGGGCTCGGCATCTGGTCGAAGGTGGCGCTGGGCGTGACCCTGGTGTTCTTCATCGTGTTCTTCAATGTCTACCAGGGCGTGAAGGAAGTCAGCCCCGTGGTCCTCAACAACACCGTGATGCTGGGCGCGAATCGCAAGCAGCTCCTGCGCCACGTGTACCTGCCCTCGGCCACCTCGTGGGTGTTCTCGAGCCTGCATACCGCGGTCGGCATGGCCTTCGTCGGCGCCGTCGTGGGCGAGTACCTGGGCTCGGCCAATGGCATCGGCTACCTCATCCAGCAGGCCGAAGGCGCCTTCGACATCAACACCGTGTTCGCGGGGATCCTGGTCCTCACCGCGTTCGCGCTGGTCCTCGACTTCGCCGTGACCAAGGCGGAGCAGCGCCTGCTCGTCTGGCGCCCCACGCAAAGCGAAACGGAGCAGCTATGAGCCACGACTGGAAGCACCACGGGGTCCGCGTCGTCCATGCGAACGAGCTCGATCCCGGCGGCCTTACGCAGACACAGGGCATGTCGCGGGCAGCGGCGATCAACTTCGCGCGCGTCGGCGCGGAGAAGATCTGGGCGGGCACGGTGAACATCCTCCCCAACGCGAAGACCGGAGCGCACCACCACGGGCCGGTGGAGAGCGTGATCTACGTGGTGCGCGGCAAGGCGCGCATGCGCTGGGGCGAGGCGCTGGAATTCACCGCCGAGGCGGGGCCGGGAGACTTCATCTGGGTGCCGCCCTTCGTCCCGCACCAGGAGATGAACGGCAGTGCCGACGAGCCGCTCGAGTGCGTGCTGCTGAGGAGCGGACAGGAGCCGGTAGTGGTGAACCTCGACATCCCGGTCGCGGAAAAGCCCGAGGAAGTTTTCTGGGTGGACAACATCCACCCGGCTCCGGAGAAGGGCTGCTGACTACGACTTGCGCGGTTTGCGGCCCTGGTTCGCCATCACGCGGTCGTAGACGGAGGTGGGCAGGATCTTCAGGATCCTGCCGACGATCGCCATCTGCCAGGGAATGATCGCGTAGCCCTTGCGCGCCTCGATCGCGCGCGCGATGCGCCGCGCCGCGTCGCCGGCGGAAATGATGAAGGGCATCGGGTAGGGATTCCTGGCCGTCATCGGGGTCGCGATGAATCCCGGGCAAATGGCCGACACCGTGACTCCCGAGCGCCGCATCTCCACGCGCAGCGCCTCGAGATAATTGATCGCCGCGGCCTTCGACGCGCTGTACGCCGAGGTGCCTGGCAGGCCGCGGATCCCCGCGACCGATGCGATGCCCGCAAGCGCGCCGCTGCCCCGCGAGCGCATGCCCTCGATGAAAGGGTGAAACGTGTGGACGAGCCCCACTACGTTGACGTCGAGGACCTCGCGGAAGGTCGCGGCGTCCTCCGCGTGCTCGGTCAATGTGCCGTGGGAAATCCCGGCGTTCGCGATGACCAGATCCGGCACGCCGTGCTTCGCGATGAAATCCGCGGCCGCGGACTTGAGCGCTCCGAGGTCGCGCACGTCGCCCTCGTAGATTTCGACGGCACCGGGAAGCGAGGCCTTGAGGGTGCGCAGCAATTCGGCGCGTCGTGCGAAAAGGCCGAGGGTCGCCCCCCGGCCAGCGTAGTGCCGCGCCAACGCCTCACCGATGCCGCTCGAGGCGCCGGTGAGGAAGACCTTCATCGCGTCAGCTCTTTTCCTTGCGCGCCGCCGCGATCGCCTGGTCGATCGTGGGGAAGATCTTCTCGTTGCCCCCGGCCGATTCCCCGGAGATCACGTACTTGCCGTTCACGATGAAGCGCGGGACGCTGTCGACCTTGTAGGCCTGCGTCATCTGGCGCGCGCGCGCGACCTTGGTGTTCACGGTGAAGGACTTCTCGACCTCGGCGTATTTCACCGGATCGATTCCATTGGCCTTCAGCCACTCGTCGCGCTTGCCCTTGTTGGCGAGGTTCACGTTCTGCTTGTGCATCGCGTCGAACACCTTGGTGTGGTACTGGTCGAGGACGCCCATCGCCTCGAGCGTGTAGTACATGACCGCCATGCTGCCCCACGAATCGCTGGGGTAGGCCGGGACGCGCTTGAACACGACATCCTTCGGCGCGGACTTGAGCCATGCGTTGACCGTCGGCTCCATCGCGTAGCAGTGCGGGCAGCCGTACCAGAAGAACTCGATCACCTCGATCTTGCCGCTGCCTTCGATGGGCTGGGGCGGAACGAGGAGCGAGGAACCCAGGGGAGCCTGGGCCAACGCGGAGGCGCCGGCGAACGCGAACAGGGCGATGAACAGGGAAAGCGCTTTGCGCAATGACATGACGAATTCCTTTTACGGGTTCTTGGCTTCGTCGTTGGTGCGGATGATGGCCGCTCCGACGCCGTTCTGGGACAACGCGGTCTTGATGCGGTTTGCGTCGTCGAGGCTCTGGTAGGGCCCCAGGCGCACGCGATACAACGTCCCCTTGTCGGGGATCGCGACCGCACGCACCGTGGCCTCCAGCCCTGTAAACGCAATCTTCGCCTTTAGGTTGTCAGCCTCCTTCTCTTCCGAGAAGGCGCCGGCCTGCAGCCAGTACACCTCGCCCGAATGGGGCTTGGGCGAGGAGGGCGACGAGCCGGGCTTGGGCGGCGCCGGCGCGGCCGCCGGCGCGGCAGGCGCCTTGGGCGCGGACTTGGCGTCTTTCCCGCTCGCGTCCTTGTCGCCCGGGAGGATCTGGTAGAACTCGAAGCGCGGGCGCTCCGCGCCCTTCGCGGGCGACGCCTTGGCGGCCTTCGCGTCCTCGGCGGCCTTCGCCGACTTGGCCGCTTCCTCGGCAGCCTTGGCCGCGCTGGGCGGCGCGGGCGGCTGCGCGGGCGCGATCTTCGGCGTCGGCTCGACCGCCTTGCCCTTCTCGACGAACGGATTCGACAGGCGGTTCAGCCACAGCGCGACCGCGAGCGAGATCACGATCCCCAGCAGCATGCCGATGATGATGCCAAGCAGCAGCGGATGGTTCAGCCGGCTGTCGGCGCGCGGCGCCGGAGAATCCTTGTAGTCCTTGGCCATCACATTCTCTCGGGTGCGCTCACGCCCAGGACACTGAGTCCGTTGGCGAGAACTTGTCGCGTCGCGGCGACGAGCGCGAGCCGCGCCTTCTTCAGCGCCTCATCGTCGACCAGGAAGCGCTCGGCATTGTAGTAGGTATGCAGTCGTGCCGCCACGTCATCATGGAGGAAATGCGTGATGAGATGCGGCGAGAATTCCGCCGCCGCGCGCGCCATGACTTCGGGAAACTCGGCGAGCTTCTGCGCGAGCACCGCCTCGTAAGGCGAGGTAAGCGGCGCGAGGTCGACGCCGTGCAGCGATTCGATGTCGCCACCCCACTCGCGCAGCACGCTCGACAGGCGCGCGTGCGCGTACTGCACGTAGTAGACCGGGTTGTCGTCGGTCTGGCTCTTCGCGACATCGATGTCGAAGACGAGCTGCGAGTCGATGCGCCGCATCATGAAGAAATAGCGCACCGCGTCGCGCCCCACCTCGTCGATGAGGTCGCGCACCGTCACGTACGAGCCGGCGCGCTTGGAGATCTTCATCTCCTCGCCACCCTTCATCACGGTGACCATCTGGTGCAGCACGTAATCGGGATAGCCCGCGGGGATGCCCGCGTCGAGGGCCTGCAGGCCGGCGCGCACGCGGGTGACCGTCGAGTGGTGATCCGAGCCCTGCACGTTCACCGCGGCGTGGAACCCGCGGCGGAACTTGCCGAGGTGATAGGCGACATCGGGCACGAAGTACGTGTACGTGCCGTCGGACTTGCGCATCACGCGGTCCTTGTCGTCGCCGAAATCGGTGGTGCGCAGCCACAGCGCGCCCTCGAACTCGTAGGTGTGGCCCGCCTTCTCCAGCAGGCGCACCGCCTCCTCGACTTTGCCGTCGGTGTAGAGCGAGCTCTCGAGGAAGTAGGAATCGAACTTCACGCCGAACGCGACGAGGTCCATGTCCTGCTCCTTGCGCAGGTAGGCGACCGCGAATTGGCGGATTTGCTCGAGATCCTGGCCCGCGGCATCGCCGAAATGCGCCGCCACATATTCGCGCGCGATCTCGCGGATGTAGTCGCCGAGGTAGCCGTCCTTGGGCATCTCGATGGCCTCGCCGCGCGCCTCTTTCACGCGCGCCTGCACCGAGAGCGCGAGGTTGGCGATCTGGTTGCCGGAGTCGTTGTAGTAGAACTCGCGCGTCACCTGCCAGCCTTGCCACTCGAGGAGCGCGCAGATCGCGTCCCCGAGCGCGGCCTGGCGGCCGTGGCCCACGTGCAGTGGGCCGGTGGGGTTGGCCGAGACGAACTCCACCATGATGCGTTGTCCCTCGCCCGCGGCGCCGCGGCCGAACGCGGCGCCGGCGCGCTGGATCTCGTCCACGACTACGAAGCGCGACCCGGCGGAGAAGGTGAAGTTGATGAAGCCCGGACCGGCGATGTCGGTGCGCGCAACGTCCGGGTTGGGCGCGAGCGCGGCGACGATCGCCTCTGCCACTTCGCGCGGCGTCTTGCCGACGCGCTTGGCGAGCTGCAGCGCGACATTGGTCGCGAAGTCGCCGTGATCGGCGTTCTTCGGCCGGTCGAGCTCGACGACGGCGTCGCTGCCGGGAAATGCCTTGGACACGGCGTCCTGGACCAGGGCGGCGAGGCGTGTTTTCGAGTCGGGGGAAGACACTAGCGGGAGGGGGAATCCAAACCCCGCATTATACGGGCGTAGGGTCGCCTCTCCCGCTCTCAGACCTCCTGCGGATCCACGTCCAGGGACCAGCGCACGGTGCGTACGCCCTTGGCGGTGAGCTCGGCCTTCCATTCCTGCAGGAATGGCTGGAGCGCGGCGCGCGATTTGGCGCGCACCAGGAGCTGCGAGCGCTCGAAGCCCGCCTTGCGCTCGAGCGGCGCAGGCACCGGGTCGAAGACCTCGATTGGTTCCGCGCCAGTGCGCGCAGCCATCTTCTTCGCGATGCGCGCGGCCAACCGGAGAAAGTCGCCGGCTTCGCCCGCTTTCTTCGACTCGGCGCGCAACAGCGCGAGGTGCGAGAAGGGCGGGAAACCGGCAAGGCGCCGCTCCTCGAGCGCCTCCGCGGCGAAGCCCCCGTACTCCTGGCGCGCCACCGCGGCATAGAGGGGATGCCCGGGGAAATCGGTCTGGATCAGCACTTCGCCGGGACGCTCGGCGCGGCCGGCGCGCCCCGACACCTGCACGAGCTGCGCGAAGAGGCGCTCGGCGGCGCGGAAATCGGCGCTGAAGAGCGCGCTGTCGCTGTCGAGCACGCCTACCAGCGTGAGGTTCGGATAGTCGTGGCCCTTGGCGAGCATCTGCGTGCCCACCAGGATGTCGATCTCGCCCTTGCGCACCTTCTCCAGCACGCCGCGCAGCGATCCCTTGCGCGCGGTGGAGTCGCGGTCGACGCGTGCGATGCGCGCTTCCGGAAAGAGCGCGCGAAGCGTGTCCTCGACGCGCTGCGTGCCATGCCCGATGGGCGCCAGGTTCGTCGCGCCGCAGCTCGGGCACGCGACGGGAATCCGCTCACGATGCCCGCAATGGTGGCAGCGCATCTCGCGCGCGCCCAGGTGCATCACCAGGTTCGCGCTGCAGCGCTTGCAGGTCGAATGCCACGCGCAGGCGCGGCAGAAGAGGACCGGCGAGAAACCGCGCCGGTTGAGGAAGATGAGCGACTGCTCCTTGCGGGCGAGGCGCGCGCGGATCGCGGTGACAAGCGCGAAGGTGAAGCCGTCCTGCGGGCGATCGGCGCGCGTGTCCACGGTACGCACCGCCGGCATGGCGGCGCCACTCGACGCGCGGGTCGGGAGCTCCGCAAGCGCGTAGCGCCCCTCGCGCGCGTTGGCATAGCTCTCCAGCGACGGCGTCGCCGAGCCGAGGATCACCGGGATCGAGAGGCGCTGAGCCCGGCGCACCGCGGTATCGCGCGCCGAGTAGCGCAACCCCTCCTGCTGCTTGTACGAGAGGTCGTGCTCCTCGTCCACGACGATGAGCCCCAGGTCGCGAAACGGCATCAGCACCGCGAGGCGCGTGCCGAGCACGATGTGCGCCGCACCCGACTGCGCCGCGAGCCACGCCGCGGCGCGCTCGCCTTCGCCCAGGTGGCTGTGCGCGGCGACCAGCTTCGCGCCGGGAAAGCGGCTCGCCACATGCTCCTCGAACTGCGGCGTGAGCC
>JBBRQA010000044.1:0-20517 GCA_038227085.1 Burkholderiales bacterium
GATCGAAGCCGTCGTCCACCGAGAGAAGCTCGATGCGCCGGCCGTTCACACCGCCCGCGCGATTGACCTGGTCGAAGTAGGCCTTCGCGGCGAGCGTGGTCTCCTTTACGGGCGAGGCCTGCGGGCCCGAGAAGTCGGCGGTCTGGCCGATGACGAGCGGCTCCGCGGCGATCGCGTGCGTGGCGCAGAAGACAACGGTGGCGAGGCCAGCCAGCCGCAAACGGCTCGGCATTCCCATGGAAATCTCCCTGATTGGATCGAGCGGTGGGTGTTGTTTTCTTAGGACAGCGCGTCCTGACCCTGCTGCTTCAAGACGCGGCGCGCGAAGTAATGGAAGGTGGCGCCGACCGCCTTGGCTTTCAGCCGGTAGTCGTGCGCTTCCTTCGCGTGGTCGGGATTGATCGCCTTGATCTGGCCGATCGCGCGCGCCATCACCTGCATGCGCGCGGCACGCTCGATGAAGACCGCGAGCACCGCGGCCTCCTCCATGGTCGCGCATGCCACGAGCTGGCCGTGGTGCGCCAGGATGATCGCGCGGTTCTTGCCGAGCGCCTCGTGGATGATGCGGCCTTCCTCGTCGCCGATCGGCACGCCCGGCCACTCCGGCAGGTAGGCGCAATCGTCGTGGAACATGGTGGTGTCCATATGCGCGACCTTGAGCGGCTCGCCCACCAGCGACAGCGCGGACACATACGGCGGGTGCGTGTGGATGATGGCATTCACGCTGGGGCGATGGCGATAGATCCACAGATGGAAGCGGTTCGACGGATTCACGAACCCTTCGCCCTCGAGGAGGTTCAGGTCGTCGTCGCAGAGCACGATGTTGCTCGCGGTGGCCTCGTCGAAGCCCAGTCCGAAGGAGAGCATCCAGTAGGTTCCGGGGCGCGGGCCGCGCGCCGTGATCTGGCCGGCGAGGCCGGACTCGTGGTTCTCGGCGGCGAGCATGCGGCAGGCCAGCGCCATCTTCTGCTGCGCCGACCAGTCGGGAACCGTGAAGAAGCGCTGCATGTTCTCGCTGGTCTTCGCGTGATACTCGTCCTTGCCGCGAACGATGGGATCCATGGGCTCTCCTCGCTTCGTATGCGTGAAATCAATCGGACTTGATGCGCGCCTGCTTCACCACCTCGGCCCAGCGGCCCAGCTCGGTGTGCACGTAGGCGGCCAGTTGCTCGGGGCCGCTCCCGACGATGTCGGCGCCCTGCTGCGAGAGCTTCGCGACGGTGTCGGGATCGGCGAGGGCGCGCGCGAGCGCCGCGCCGATGGCGTCGAGCACCGGCTTGGGCGTGCCCGCGGGCGCGAACATCATGTAGTCGTTGGTGGCGACCAGCTCGGGGAAGCCCTGCTCCAGCGCGGTGGGCACGTCCGGCATCACCTTGCTGCGTTCGCGGCTCGCCACGGCGAGCGCCTTGGCGCGCCCCGAGCGCACGTAGGGCTGCAGCGAGAGCATGGTCTCGAAGGCGAGCTGCACCTCGCCGGAGATGAGGGCCATCACCACCGGGCCGCCGCCCTTGTAGGGAATGTGCGCGGGATCGATGTCATTCTTGCGCTTGAAGAGCTCGGTGGCGAGGTGAAACACGGTGCCGTTGCCCGCGGACCCGTAGTTGGCGACGGCTTGCGGGTTGTCGTGCGCGAGCGCCACCAGCTCCTTCAGGTTATTGGCGGGAACGCCGGGGGCCACGGCCACCAGGATCGGCGTGGTGGCGACCATCGAGATCGGCGCGAAGTCGCGCTCCGTGTCGAACGGCAGCTTCGCGAAGATGCTCGGGTTGATGACGTGGCTGGTGGGCACGAGGAGGAGCGTGTAGCCGTCGGCCGGAGCCTTCGCCGCCTGGTCGGTGCCGATGGAGCCACCGGCGCCGCCCTTGTTCTCGATCACGAACTGCTGGCCGAGGATTACCGAGAGCTTCTGGCCGAGGACGCGTGCGACGACATCCGTCCCGCCGCCCGGCGCGAACGGCACGATGACGCGCACCGATTTCACCGGGTAGCCGTCGGACTGCGCGAGCGTGGAAGCGGCGAGGAGGAGGGCGGCGAGCAAGCGGGATTTCATTTGCATTTCGGCTGAGCGGATTATTTGATTGGCCTATGGTATACCATATTCCAATGAAACCAGAACCCGCCCGGATGGCACAGGTCCGAGCGCCGCCCGCGCGCAAGAATCTCACCCTGCCGATGATTTCCTCGCCGCTGCTCATCGAGGAAACGGCGCGGGTGCTGCGCGAGCTGATCGTCGACGGCACGCTCGAGCCCGGCCGGCGCCTGTCGGAGCGCGAGCTCGGCGGGCAGCTCGGCGTGTCGCGCACGCCGCTACGCGAGGCGCTGCGCCTGCTCGCCGGCGAGCGCCTCGTGGAAGTGCTGCCGCGGCGCGGCGCGCGCGTGGCCGAGCTCGACTCCACGCTGGTGGAGGACGTCTACCCGGTGCTCGCCTGCCTCGAGCGCCTCGCCGTCGACATGGCCTGCCGGCGCGTCGCCGACGCAGACCTGGAGCGCCTCGCCGCGATGCTGGTGAAGATGCGCGCGATCCGCTCGCGCGGTGACAAGCAGGCTTTCTTCGCGGTTTCGCGCGAGTTCCACGAAACCATCCTCAATGCCGCCGAGAATGTCACGCTGCGCGAGATGCACCGCCAGCTCTCCGGCCAGGTGCGCCGCGCGCGCTTCCTGTCGCTCAATACCGAGACCGAGTGGGACGAGGCGCTGCGCGAGCACCGTCTCATCATGATGGCGCTGCGCAAGCGCGACGGCGCCGGCGCGGTGGAGGCGGTCTCGCGCCACCTGCACACCAACAAGCGCAAGGTCCTGAGCCAGCTCGGCGCCGTCAGCCGAAGCGCACGTACCGGAAATCGATCGGCTGGCCGTTGATGCCGGTGGCCGGCGGCGCGATCCAGCAAGCGAACTTGCCGGGCTCGACGACGCGGCCCATGAGCGATGCCACGAACGCGCGATCCTCCACCGTGGGAAGCCACCCGGCGACGCCTGCGTTCCACTGCGCTTCGGTCAGCACTTCCCCGGCAGGCGACACCTTCACGTTGGCGAGCGTGCCGATGCGCCGGTGGAAAGCCTTGTGCGGAAGGAAGAGGCGCGCGGCCACGCCCATTTTCTCGATGCGCTTGTTCCAGCGCTCGACGCCACCCACCGAGTCGCGCACGAAATCATCGCGCAGCACCTCGTTCAGCGCGTTCAGCATCGGCACGGCGCGCGGCACGAGCCGGCCTTCCTTCACGTCGAGAATCTCGTACGTGTCGCCGCGCAGGCGGTGGTCGTCATCGTGCCGCGCCTCGTCGAAGCGCCCCTTGATCCCCGAGGCGTAGAAGGTCGCCGCGTTGCTCGACTCGTCCGCGCCGAACAGGTCGAGGGTCACGCTGTAGTGGAAGTTGAGGTAGCGCTGCACGGTGGCAAGGTCTATCACGCCCGCCGCGCGCAGGCGCGCCGGCTCGTCGGTGCCAAGCTCGCGCATCACTTCGCAGGTGCGCTGGATCACGCGCGAGATGCCCATCTCGCCCACGAACATGTGGTGCGCCTCCTCGGTGAGCATGAAGCGCGTAGTGCGCGCGAGCGGGTCGAAGGCGGACTCGGCTAGCGCCTTCAGCTGGAACTTGCCGTCGCGGTCGGTGAAGTGCGTGAACATGAAGAATGCAAGCCAATCGGGCGTGCGCTCGTTGAAGGCGCCGAGAATGCGCGGGTTTTCGGCGTCGCCGGAGCGGCGCTCGAGAAGCGCCTCGGCCTCTTCGCGCCCGTCGCGCCCGAAGTGGCGATGCAGGAGATAGACCATCGCCCAGAGATGCCGGCCTTCCTCGACGTTGATCTGGAAGAGGTTGCGCAGGTCGTACATCGAGGGCGCGGTGAGACCCAGGTGGCGCTGCTGCTCGACCGACGCGGGCTCGGTGTCGCCTTGCGTGACGATGATGCGGCGCAGGTTCGCGCGATGCTCGCCCGGCACGTCCTGCCACGCGTTCTCGCCGAGGTGGTCGCCGAAGTGGATCTTGCGTTCCGCGGCGCCGGGCGAGAGGAAGATGCCCCACCGGTAGTCCGGCATCTTCACGTAGTCGAAGTGCGCCCAGCCCTGCGGCTCGACGCTGGTCGCAGTGCGCAGGTAGACGTCGTAGCCGTTGGTGCCGTCGGGGCCCATGTCCCGCCACCAGTCGATGAAGCTGGGCTGCCATTGCTCGAGCGCGCGTTGCAGCGCGCGATCGCCGCCGAGGTTCACGTTGTTGGGGATTTTCTGGGCGTAGTCGATCGCGCTCATACGCGGTTCCAGTCGAATGCCGCCTTCTCGCCCTTGCCGTACACCTTGAGCGCGCCCTTGTCGCCAACGGCATTGGGACGGGTGAAGATCCAGTTCTGCCAGGCGCTGAGGCGCCCGAAGATGCGCGTCTCCATGGTCTCGGCCCCGCCGAAGCGCAGGTTGGACTCGAGGCCGGTGAGCGCGTCGGGCGACATCGCGGCACGCTCCTCGAGGGCGAGGCGCACCTCGTCGTCCCAGTCGATCTCGTCGGGCGCGGCGGTGACGAGCCCCAGGGCGCTCGCGGCGTTGGCGTCGAGCGGGCGGCCGATCGCCGCGTGCGCCGCGCCCAGCTGCTGGGCATCGTCGTAGAAGAGCCGCGCCAGGCGCCCGCGCCCGGTCACCATCGGGTACGCGCCGAAATTCATCTCCGAGAGCGTGATCGCCGGCGCGCGTCGCGGCTCACCGGGCAGCGCCAGCATGTAGGTGCGGTCGGCGGCGAAGGCGAGCTCGGCGAGCGTTCCCGCGAAGCACGATCCCGGCTCGATAAGCGCGTAGAGGGTGCGCGACGACACGTCGAGGCGCGCAAGCGTTCGCCTGAGGAAGCCGATCACCTCGCGCACGAAGCCGTTTCCCGCGCGCGCCTGCAGCGTCGCGTCGCACGCGAGCACGACCCTCGAATCTCCGGCGGTCTTCAGGAGCCAGGTGCCGATGGCGAGCTCGTTGGTGCGCAGCGTGAGGATCGCGTCGTCCAGCTCGCGCGCCATCGCCAGCGGCCACCAGCGCGCGCCCGCCGCCTCGATGCCGGCCAGGTCGCTCGGTGCATCGATCGATGGCGCCATCACGGTGATCGTCGCTGAGCGGCGCGCGCGGTCGATGGCCACCTTCACGAATTCATAGTCCAGGCGATCGTTTTCGTAGGCGCGCTCGAGGGGCGCGAGCGTCACGGGCTTCGCATCGCCGCGTGCGCTACCGGCGCCAAGCGCCTGCGCGCGATCCTTTACGGCTCGCGCGAACTGCCCGGGCTTCACGATCGCGTCCACCAGCTTCCAGTCGAGCGCGCGTTGCCCGCGCACGCCCTCGGCCGTGGTGCAGAAGACATCGGCGTGATCGTGGCGCACACGGCGCTTGTCGGTGACGCGCGTGAGCCCGCCGGTGCCCGGCAGCACGCCGAGGAGCGGCACCTCCGGGAGCGACACCGCGGAGGATCGGTCGTCCACGAGGAGGATCTCGTCGCAGGCGAGCGCCAGCTCGTAGCCGCCGCCAGCGCAGGTGCCGTTCAAGGCCGCGACGAACTTGAGCCCCGAGTAGCGCGAGGAGTCCTCGATTCCATTGCGGGTCTCGTTGGTGAACTTGCAGAAGTTCACCTTCCACGCGTGGCTCGACGTGCCGAGCATGAAGATGTTGGCGCCCGAGCAGAAGATGCGGTCCTTGGCGCTCGCCACGATCACCGAGCGCACTTCGGGATGCTCGAAGCGGACGCGGTTCAGCGCGTCGGCGAGCTCGATGTCCACGCCGAGGTCGTACGAATTCAGCTTGAGCTTGTAGCCGGGGCGAATGCCGCCGTTCTCGGCCACGTCCATCGCGAGCGTCGCGACGGGGCCGTCGAAAGACAGCTTCCAGTGGCGGTAGCGGGAAGGCTCGGTGCGATAGTCGACGCGCCCTGGTGTCGTGCCGAGATCGTTCATGGCATTCACTCCGGAAGCTGAAGGGCTGAGCGCACCTGCGAGCGCAGCGCCGCGGAACTGCTGTCGAGCGCGGCGCCGCTCGTGTCGACGGCGAGGTCGGCCCTGGCGTAGAAGGGCGTGCGCCCCGCGAGGATGCGGCGCAGGTCTTCCATCGCCTCGGTGCTCGCCGCCATGGGACGCAGGTCGCCCTGCGCCACGACGCGCCGCATGTGCTCCTCGGGAGAGGCCTGCAGCCACACCGTGTAGCAGTTGGCGAGGAGGAGCTCGAGCGTCGCGGGATCCGAGACGATTCCGCCCGGTGTCGCGATGACGCCCTCGGGATAGCGCGCGATGGATTCCTCGAGGGCGCGGCGCTCGTAGCGGCGATACGCGCTGGCGCCGTAGAGCGCGTGGATCTCGGTCACGCTGCAGCCCGCGACCCGCTCGACCACGCGCGAAAGCTCCACGAACGGATAGCCCAGGTCCTTGGCCAGTCGTTTGCCGAGCGTGGACTTGCCCGCGCCGCGCAGCCCGATCAACGCGATCCTGGTGCGCGCGGTGCGCAGGTCTGCGACGAGATCGGCGAGCGAGCACGACAGCGCGCCGGAGATCTGCGCGAGCACCAGGATCGAGGGATTGCCGGTGCCGTATTCGAGGTTGGCGAGGTGGCGCTCCGAGACGCGCGCCGCGAGGCAGAGCGCCTTGCGGGTGAGGCCGCGCTGAAGCCGCAGTGCCCGCACCCGCTCCCCGAGTGCCGCGAGGAGA
Organism: Burkholderiales bacterium; assembly: GCA_038227085.1. Classification (GTDB taxonomy): domain Bacteria; phylum Pseudomonadota; class Gammaproteobacteria; order Burkholderiales; family Usitatibacteraceae; genus Usitatibacter. The sequence goes on from JBBRQA010000044.1 coordinate 6,652, forward strand.
GGTTCGCGGGCCTCGGATGCACTATCCTGCTTGACATGGCCTTGCATGGCCGATATCTTCCCCCAAACAGGCACGATAATGCAATAGGAGTCATGGCTCACCACCGCGATTTCGCCGCGGGCGAACCTTTCAACTTCGCCGCCCACCTCCTCGACGCCAATCGCGGACGCGTGGGCTCGCTCGCATACATCGACGACCACGAGCGCATGACCTATGGCGATCTCGACGAGCGCGTGCGGCGCATGGCGGCGGCGCTCCTCGCCAGGGGATTGCGACGCGAGGAGCGCGTCCTCCTCCTCATGCACGACAACAACGATTGGCCGGTGGCCTTCCTCGGCGCGCTTTACGCCGGCATTGTGCCGGTCGCGGTGAATACACTTCTCGCCGCCGACGATTACGCGTACATCCTCGCGCACTCGCGCGCGCAGGGCGCGATCGTGTCGCAGGCGCTGGCGCCGATGCTCGCCAAGGCGATGGCGCAGGCGCCCCACGAGGTGAAGTTCACGATGGTGTCGCGGCCCGAAGGGGCATTGCAGGAAAACGGCGTGGCATTGCGCGACGCGCTCGCAAAGCGGGCGCCGCTGGAACGCGCCGCGGCGACCGGTCCCGAAGACATCGCGTTCTGGCTCTACTCGTCGGGATCCACGGGACGGCCGAAGGGCACGCTGCACACGCACGCGAATCCCTACTGGACGGCGGAGCTCTACGGCAAAGCCGTCCTCGGCATGAAGGAGGGCGACCTCTGCTTCTCCGCTGCCAAGCTCTTTTTCGCCTATGGACTGGGCAACGCGCTCACCTTTCCGCTCTCGGTGGGCGCATCGGTGCTGTTGATGGCCGAGCGGCCCACGCCGGACGCCGTGTTCAAGCGCTGGATCACGATGAAGCCGACGATCTTCTTCGGCGCGCCGACGGGATACGCCGGCATGCTCGCCTCGCCCAACCTGCCGGCGAAGGAAGCCGTCGCGCTGCGCCTGTGCTCTTCGGCCGGCGAGGCCCTGCCGCGCGACTTGGGCGAGCGCTTCACCGCGCACTACGGCTGCGAGATCATCGACGGCATCGGCTCCACCGAGATGCTGCACATCTTCATATCCAATCGCCCGGGCCGGGTGGCGTACGGAACCACGGGCACCCCGGTCGAGGGCTACGAGGTGCAGCTGCGCGGGGACGACGGCGCCCCGGTGGCCGACGGCGAGATTGGCGACCTCTACATCAAGGGACCGAGCGCCGCGCTCATGTATTGGGCGAGCCGCGCGAAATCCTGCGAGACGTTCCAGGGCGGGTGGACGAAGAGCGGCGACAAGTACCTGCGCGACCTGGACGGCAACTACGTCTACGCCGGGCGCAGCGACGACATGCTGAAGGTGAGCGGCCAGTACGTGTCGCCCTTCGAGGTGGAGGCGACGCTGGTGAAGCACCCCGCCGTGCTGGAAGCCGCGGTGATCGGCACCCCCGACGAGAACGGCCTCACGCGCTCCAAGGCCTTTGTGGTGCTGAAGCCGGGCACGGCGTCCACCCCCGCGCTCGAAGCCGAGCTCAAGGCCTTCGTGAAGGGCCAGCTCGCGCCGTACAAGTACCCGCGCCTCATCGAATTCATCGCCGAGCTTCCCAAGACCGCCACCGGCAAGATCCAGCGCTTCAGGCTGCGCGAGCGGGAAGCCGCGCGCTGATGTTCGCCCATTTCGACTGGGCCGGGCGCCCGGTCCGCGTCGAATACGAATGGGTCGGCGCGGACGAGGGGGCGGTGATCGTTTTTCTGCACGAGGGGCTCGGATCGCTTTCCATGTGGCGCGATTTTCCCGCGCGGCTCGCCGCGACGCTCGGCATGCGCGGCCTCGTCTACTCGCGCCCGGGCTACGGCAAATCGACGCCGCGCGGCCCCGGCGAGCGCTGGGACGTGGACTTCATGCACCGCCAGGCGCGCGAGGTGCTGCCGAAGGTGCTCGAGGCCACGGGCGCCGGCGGCGAACCGATCTGGATCTACGGCCACAGCGACGGCGGGTCGATCGGGCTGCTGCATGCCGCCATGTTCCCGGAGCGCGTCGCGGGGCTGGTCGCCGCGGCGCCGCACGTCTTCGTCGAGGAATTCTCGATCGCGTCGATCGAGCAAGCGCGTACCGCATATCTCGAAACGGACCTGCGCGCGAAGCTCGCGCGCCACCACGAAGACGTCGACTCCGCCTTCTGGGGCTGGAACGACATCTGGCTGCACGAGCCGTTTCGAGCCTGGAACATCGAGAGCGAGCTCGCGGCGATCCGCGCGCCGGTGCTCGCCATCCAGGGCGTGGGCGACGAGTACGGGACGATGGAGCAGGTTCATCGCATCGCGCGATGCCTCCCGCGGGCCGAGTTCCTCGAGCTCGCCCGCTGCGGGCATTCCCCGCACCGCGACCAGCCCGACGCCGTGATCGAAGCCACGGTGCGATTCGCCGGATCGCGTTAACATTCGGCCCAGTTCCCAATCCTCAGGCAAAGACTCAGGAGACCCCATGAAACGAGCCATTCTCTGCGCCGCGATCGCCGCGTTCACCGCCGGCGCCGCCTTGGAGGCGCACAGCCAGGCGCCCAAGCTCAAGGTCGGCCTCATGCTGCCGTATTCGGGCACCTACGCGGCGCTCGGTACCGCCATCGAGAACGGCTTCAGGCTCTACGTCGCGGAGCAGGGCGGAAAAGTGGCCGGGCGCGAGATCGAGTACTTCAAGGTGGACGACGAGAGCGATCCGGCCAAAGCCACCGACAACGTGAACAAGCTCGTGAAGCGCGACAACGTGGACGTCATCATCGGCACCGTGCACTCGGGCGTCGCGATGGCGATGGCGAAGGTCGCCAAGGACAACGACACGCTCCTCATCATCCCCAACGCGGGCGCGGTCGCCGTCACCGGACCCATGTGCGGACAGAGCATCTTCAGGAGCTCGTTCTCGAACTGGCAGCCCGGCTATGCGATGGGCGAAGTCGCGGCGAAGAAGGGCCTCAGGAAGGCGGTCACCATCACCTGGAAGTACGCCGCAGGCGACGAGTCGGTGGGCGGCTTCAAGGAGTCCTTCGAGAAGGGCGGTGGGCAAGTGGTGAAGGAGTTGAGCCTGCCGTTCCCGACCGTGGAGTTCCAGCCGCTCCTGACCGAGATCGCCTCCATCAAGCCCGACGTGGTCTACACCTTCTTCGCGGGCGGCGGCGCCGTGAAATTCGTGAAGGACTACGCCGCCGCCGGATTGAAGAAGGCCATTCCCCTCTACGGCGCGGGCTTCATCACCGACGGCACGCTCGAAGCGCAGGGCGCCGACGCCGACGGGCTCCTCACCACGCTGCACTACGGTGACGGCCTGGATACTCCGAGAGACAAGGCCTTCCGCGCCTCCTACGACAAGGCCTACAGGATGCAGCCCGACGTTTATGCGGTGCAGGGTTACGACGCGGCGCAGATGCTCGCCATCGGCCTGAAGGCGGCGAACGGCGACGTGAGCAAGAAGGCCGAGATCGCCCGGGCGATCACGGCTTCGACGATCGACAGCCCGCGCGGCGCCTTCACCATCGGCGCCTCGCACAACCCGGTGCAGGACATGTACCTGCGGCAAGTGATCGGCAAGGAGAACAAGGTGATCGGCATCGCCGTGCACGCGCTCGCCGATCCCGGCCGCGGCTGCAAGATGTAGGGAGCGGCGCCCGCTTCGCCCAGAATGGACATAGCGACCTTCCTGGTCCAATGCTTTAACGCGCTCCAGTTCGGGTTGCTGCTGTTCCTCGTCGCCGCGGGGCTGACGCTCATCTTCGGGATCATGGGCGTCATCAACCTCGCGCACGGCAGCTTCTACATGATCGGCGCGTACATGGCCTACGCGCTGGCGCCCGCGTTCGCGGCGCACGCGGGCTGGGGCTTCTTCGCGGCGCTCGCCACCGGCCTCGTGATCGCGATCGCCCTGGGCTATGCGCTCGAGTGGGCGTTCTTCAGCTTCCTCTACGAGCGCGATCACCTGCAGCAGGTGCTGATGACGTACGGCCTGATCCTCGTCTTCGAGGAGCTGAGGAGCATCCTCGTGGGCGACGACGTGCACGGCGTGACGGCCCCCGACTGGCTCTCGGCGAGCGTGCCGCTGGGCGACCTGATGAGCTATCCCGTCTACCGGCTCTTCATGTCAGCAGTGTGCCTCGCGATCGCGGTCGGCATGTATCTCGTGCTCTCGCGCACGCGCCTGGGGATGATGATCCGCGCCGGGGCCAGCAACCGCGAGATGGTGCAGTCCCTCGGCATCGACGTGAAGCTCATCTACCGCGCGATGTTCGCGGCGGGCGTGGCGCTCGCGGTGCTGGCCGGCATGATCGCCGCGCCGGTGTCGTCGGTGTATCCCGGCATGGGCAACCAGGTGCTCATCATCTGCTTCGTGGTGGTCGTGATCGGCGGCATCGGCTCGGTGCGCGGCGCGCTCGCCGCGGCCCTTCTCGTGGGCATCGTCGACACCTTCGGCAAGGTGCTCTTTCCACAGGCGGCCGGCGTGCTGGTCTACGTGCTGATGGCGCTCGTGCTGGTGTGGAAGCCCGACGGGCTCTTCAAGGCGACGTGAGCGACTCCCCCCCGCTGCGCGCCGCGTGGATCGCCGCGGCGCTCGCCGCCCTCGCGCTCTTTCCGCTCTTCGGCGGAAAGTTCGGCGTCGACCTCGTCACCAAGATGATGGTGTTCGCGATCCTCGCGCTGTCCCTCGAGCTCCTCGTCGGACATGTGGGTTTGGTGTGCTTCGGGCAGGCGGCGTTCTTCGGGATAGCCGCGTACGCGGTGGTGCGCCTCACGCCGCAATCGCAGCCCGCGTCCATCTGGTGGCTCGCGCCCGCGGCGATCGGGCTCGCCGGGATCTACGCGCTCTTCATGGGCTCGCTGTCGATCCGAACGCGCGGTGTGTACTTCATCATGGTGACCCTGGCCTTCTCGCAGATGGCGTACTACGTGGCGCACGACACGCCGCTGGGCGGCGGCAGCGACGGCATCTATCTTTCGCTCGTGCCCACGTTCAGGCTCGCGGGCTTCGAGCTCGCCGACCTTTCCAAGGCGCGGCCGTTCTACTATTTCGCGCTATTCGTGCTGGCGTCGGTGTTCGCATTCCTGGCGGTGCTGCTGCGCTCCCGCTTCGGCCGCGCGCTCGCCGGGATCCGCGTGAACGAGCGGCGCATGCGCGCCGCGGGCTTCTCGACCTATCCCTACAAGCTCGCCGCCTTCGTGATCTCCGGGATGGTGGCGGGGATTGCCGGGGTCCTGTTCGCGGTGAAGGACGGCTTCGTGAATCCCGAGCTGATGAGCTGGAACGTGTCGGGAACGGTCTTGATGATGATCATCCTCTGCGGACTGTGGAGCCTGCATGGAGCTGTGCTGGGCGCTTTCGCGTTCTCGCTGCTGCAGGAGCTTTTCAAGTCGCAGGCGATCTTCGGCGACTTCGCGAAGCATTGGCATCTGGGAGTGGGCGCGACCATCATCCTCGCGGTGGCGCTGCTGCCGCGCGGGATCGCAGGCTTTGCTTTCAGCTCGCGCGTCAAGGCGTTGAAGCACTATCCAGGAGCAGGCGAACGATATGAGTGAGGTGGTGCTGCGTGGAAGAGCGATCACCCGCCGCTGGGGCGGCGTGATCGCGGTGGACAACGTGTCGATGGACCTCGCGCGCGGCGAGGTGCACGCGGTGATCGGCACCAACGGCGCGGGCAAGTCTACGCTCATCAACGTGCTCTCGGGCGAGATCCCCGCGTCGTCTGGGACGGTCGAGCTGCTCGGCGCCGACGTCACGCGCTGGACGCAGCCGCGGCGCGCGCGCGCCGGGCTGGGGCGCAGCTACCAGCGCAACACCGTGTTCGAGCCTTTCAGCGTGCGCGAGAACTGCCGGCTCGCGGCGCAGGCGCGCCACCAGCGGCCGTGGCGCTGGTGGTCCGATGCGTCGCGCTGCGAAAGGAGCGTGGACGCGGGACTGCGCGCGGCCAGGCGCGCCGGGCTGGAAGGCGTTCTCGACCGCGCGGCCGGGCTGCTCTCCCACGGCGAAAAGCGCCAGCTCGAGATCGCGATGTGCCTCGCCACCGACCCGCAGGTGCTGCTCCTCGACGAGCCGCTCGCGGGGATGGGCGCGGAAGAGACCGAGCGCATGCTGTCGCTCCTCGACGGGCTGCGCGAGGGGCACGCGATCCTGCTGGTTGAGCACGACATGGATGCGGTGTTCCGAATCGCCGACCGCATCACGGTTCTGGTGGACGGCGCAGTGATTGCATCCGGCGTCCCGGCGGCGGTGCGCGCCAATCGCGACGTGCAGACCGCGTACCTGGGAGGCCCGGCGTGAGCGTTGCCGCCGCGCCCTTTCTCGATGCGCGCGGCATCCACGCGTGGTATGGCTCGAGCCATGTGCTCCACGGCGTCGACCTGCACGTGGGACGCGGCGAGACCGTCGGGCTCCTCGGCAGGAACGGCATGGGCAAGTCGACGCTGATCCGCGCGATCCTCGGCCACGTGCGCCAACGCGAGGGGCGCATCACGCTGGCGGGCGAGGACGTTTCGCATGCGGCCCCGCACGAGATGGCGCGGCGCAGCGTCGCGTACGTGCCCGAAGGGCGCGGGGTCTTTCCCAATCTCACGGTGCGCGAGAACCTGGTGATGGCGGCGCGGCCGTCGCGCGACGGGCGCTCGCCCTGGACTCTCGACCGCGTGCTCGAAGCGTTTCCGCGCCTGCGGGAGCGCCTCGACCACCCCGGCTCGCAGCTCTCGGGCGGCGAGCAGCAGATGCTCTCCATCGGGCGTGCGCTCATGACCCATCCCGAGCTCATCGTGCTCGACGAGGCCACCGAGGGCCTGGCGCCCCTCATCGTGCAGGAGGTGTGGCGCGTGATCGATGAGATCCGCGCGGCCGGGATCGCCACCCTCATCGTCGACCGCGATTACCGCAGGGTCGCCGAGCGCTCCGATCGCCTGGTCGTGCTTCAGAAGGGCAGCGTGGCCGTGGCGGGACCTTCGCGCGGGCTATCCGCGGGCGGTGCGCTCGCGGCATTGCTCGGAGTGTGACGATGACGACGGCGCAGGTCGGCATCGTCGGCGCGGGGCCTGCGGGCCTCCTCCTCTCGCACCTGCTGGACCTCGCGGGCGTGGGCTCCGTGGTGATCGAGACGCGCACGCGCGAGGAGGTCGAAGGCACGATCCGCGCAGGAGTGCTCGAGCAGGGGACCGTCGACCTCCTCGCGCAGGCGGGGTTGGGCGAGAGGCTCAAGCGCGAGGCGTTCTTCCACCGCGGCGTGTACCTGCGCTTCGACGGGCGCACCCATCACGTGGACATGCACGACTTGACCGGCGGCAAGCACGTCACCGTCTACGCGCAGCACGAGGTGATCCGCGACCTGCTGAAGGCGCGCCTTGCCGCTGGCGGCGAGATCCTGTTTGGAGTTTCCGATGTGCGCATCCTCGATCCGGCGGGAGCGCGCCCGGCGCTGGAATTCATCCACGGCGGCGTCTCGCGGCGAGTCGACTGCGATTTCATTGCCGGTTGCGACGGCTCCCATGGCGTGTCGCGGCGCTCCTTTCCCGAGGGCGCCCTCACGCGGCACGCGCGCGTCTATCCCTTCGGATGGTTCGGGATTCTCGTTGAGGCACCGCCTTCCTCGGACGAATTGATCTACGCCACGCACGAGCGCGGCTTCGCGCTGGTGAGCACGCGCTCGACCACGCTGCAGCGCATGTATTTCCAGTGCGATCCCGCGGACACGGTCGAACGCTGGTCGGACGACCGCATCTGGGCTGAGATGCGTGCACGGCTCGCGACCCGCGACGGCTGGGCGCCCAGGGAAGGGCCGATCACCCAAAAGGTGATCGTCGGCATGAGGAGCGTGGTCTGCGAGCCGATGCGCCACGGGCGCCTCTTCCTCGCCGGCGACGCGGCGCACATCGTGCCTCCGACCGGCGCGAAAGGCCTCAACCTCGCCGCGGCCGACGTGCGCGTGCTCTCGTGTGCGCTACAGGCTTTCTACGCGTCGGGCGATCACGCGCTCCTCGATGCCTATTCCGACACGTGCCTCGCGCGCGTGTGGAAGGGCCAGCGCTTCTCCTACTGGCTCACCACTCTCCTGCACCGCACAGATGGCGACACCAGCTTCGACCAGCATCGCCGCCTCGCCGAGCTCGACTACCTGACCACCTCGCGCGCCGCCGCCACGTCGTTCGCCGAGAACTACGTCGGCCTGCCGTTCGAATAAAGAAAAAGGGGTCAGAACCCTTTTTCGTCGAAAAAGGGTTCTGACCCCTTTTTCAATTCATCTCGGGAAGATCAAGCAGCTGCTGGTGCCGTGGCAGAGAAGCTTGCCGGCGGCGTCGGTGAGCTTCCCCTCCGCGTAGGCGACGCGGCGCCCGCCCTGGATGAGGAGGCCCTCGGCGCGCACCTCGCCGGTGTCGAGCGTGATCGGCCGCAGGTAGTTGATGCGGATGTCGAGCGTGGTGTGTCGGTTGTGCTCGTCGAGCGACGAGAGCGCGGCGAGCGCCATGGCGGTGTCGAGGATCGACGCGGCCCAGCCGCCGTGCACCGTCCCGAGGAGGTTGTACGAGCGCATGTCGGGCTTGCCCACAAGGACGACGCGCCCGCTCTCGACTTCGGTGATGCGGAAATTCAGCGTGTCGCCGATCGGCACGTTGGGGTACTCGCCGGCGATGATGCGCTTCACATAGTCGAGCCCGGTGCCGGCGCGCGGCGGCGGCTGCTTCACCACCGCGTCGTCGTTGGCGGCGCTCATACGATCCCTTCCAGCAATTGCACTTCCACGCTCGTGCCCGGCTCCACGTTGCCGGTGTCGTCGCCGAGGATGATGAAGCAGTTGGCGTCGCTCATCGACTTCAGGATCCCCGAGCCCTGCTCGCCGGTGGGCTTCACGCTGAGCGATCCATCTTGCGTGCGCGTCAGGATGCCGCGCTGGAACTCGGTGCGCCCCGGGGCCTTTTTCAACCGCGTGGAGCAGGTCGCGCGGAAGGTGGGCACGGCCTGCACCGGGTCCGCGCCCATCAGCACGAGGAGGGCGTCGCGCACGAACTGGTAGAAGGTCACCATCACCGACACCGGGTTGCCCGGCAGCCCGAAGAAGTGGGCGCCGCCGATCTTGCCGTATGCCAGAGGCCGCCCCGGCTTCATCGCGATCTTCCAGAACACGACCTCGCCCAGCTGGCCCAGCATCGACTTCACGAAGTCCGCCTCGCCGACCGACACGCCGCCGCTGGTGATCACCACGTCGGCGCTCGCGGAGGCGTCGGCGAATGCTTTCTCCAGCAGCTTCGGATCGTCGCGCACCACGCCCATGTCGAGCGCCTCGCACCCGAGCCGCGCCAGCATGCCGTGGATCGTGTAGCGGTTCGAGTCGTAGATCTCGCCTTCGCCGAGCGTGGTGCCCACGGATTTCAACTCGTCCCCGGTGGAGAAGAACGCCACCCGAAGCGGGCGATACACGGAGAGCTCCCCGATGCCGAGCGACGCGACCAGCCCCAGCTCCGCGGGTCGCACGACGCGCCCGCGCGCAAGCGCCACCGAGCCGGCCTTCAGGTCCTCGCCCGCCTCGCGCACGTTCTGCCCCAGCTTCTGGCCCGGGGCGAAAGCGATCGACTTGCCGGTCGCTTTCGCGCGCTCCTGCATCACCACGGTGTCCGCGCCTTCCGGAACCACGCCGCCCGTCATGATGCGCACGCACTGCCCGGCGGCCACCTTCCCCGCGAAGGGGCGCCCTGCGAACGACACGCCGATCTCCGTGAGCGTCGCCTCGTTCGCGCCGAGATCGGCGGCGCGCATCGCCCAGCCGTCCATCGCGGAGTTGCGATGCGACGGGACGTCGACCGGGGAGCGCACATCCTCGGCGAGCACGCGCCCGAGCGCCGAGCGCACCGGGACGCGCAGCACGCCGGTGACCGGCTGCAGGAACTGGTGGATGAAGGCGCGCGCCTTGGCCACCGGCATGGAGTTCGGATCGTAGTCGTCGGCGCAGGACGCCTGGGCGATGGTGAGGGCGGGGGTGTTCATGCGGTGGCGAGCGGGATCGTCTTGAGAGAAGAGATTCTACCGTTCGGCCCCACCGCGAGGAGCGTCACCTCGCCGATCGTCTCGCCGAGCTCGTCCCCGAATTCCTCCTCGGCCTCAGCGAAAGCGGCCTCGAGAGCGGGGAACTCGAGGTGCCGCGCGATCGTCATGTGCGGCTCGTAGGGAATTTCGCGGCGCAGGTGCGGCGCGAACGAGCGCGTGTAGAGTTTGTCGTGCAGCGCGGTGATGGAGGCCGCGCCGCGCGCGGCCATCAGGAACAGGAACTCGTTCGCGTGCACGCGAACCCGGCGGAACGTGGCCGGGATGCGCGCCCAGCGCGACACGACGCGGGTGACGTGCGTCTCCACCTGGAGGCGCGAATGCGCGGTCGGGAACGGAAATACGAGGGAAAGGTCGCGCGATGCGGGGTCGTGGCGCGCGCGGAAGCGCTCGATGCGCTCCAAGCCGTGGAATGACGGAAACCACGCCAACGCGTAGCGCGGAAGCGGTGGGCGCGAGCGCCTGAGTCCCGCCGGCATCGAAGGCTAGGACCGCGGCTCGAGATTCGCGAGCTCCTCGCGGGTATTGATGTTCATGAACGCGTCGGCCTCGTCGTCGAACGCCACCTCCACCACTTTCAGGACGGCGTACCACTTGTCGATCTTGCGCTGGCCGCTGGCGAGGAACGCGCGCAGCGACTCGTGCACGCCGCGCATCATCAGGCTGAAAACGGGATGCGCCTGATCGCCGGTCTTCGCCACCGCGAGGTCGGCGCCGTCGCGCGTGAGCGCCGCGGCAAGGCGCGCCACGAGATCGGCGGGAAGGAAGGGCGAATCGCACGGTACGGTGACGACCAGATCCCCCGAGGCGTGGGCGAGGCCGCGTTCGAATCCGGCGAGCGGGCCGGCGAAGCCTTCGATCTCGTCGGCGATGACGCGGTGCCCGAACGCGGCGTAGGCCTCGGGATTGCGGTTGGCGTTGATCAGGAGCTCGTCGACCTGCGGCGCGAGGCGCTCGACCGCGTGCGCCACCATCGGCTTGCCGCGGAAGGGCTGCAGCCCCTTGTCGACGCCGCCCATGCGGCTGCCCTGGCCGCCGGCGAGCACCACGCCCGTGACACTAGTCATCGCGGACACGCGCTTTCTCCCGCACCATGCGCTGCGCGCCGGTGAAGAGAAGATAGTGCTTCCCCACCGCGCGCCCGATCATGGTGATACCGACGCGCGAGGCGACCTCGTGGCCCATCTTGGTGAGCCCGGAGCGCGACACCAGCACCGGCACGCCCATCTGCGCGGCCTTGATCACCATCTCCGAAGTCAGGCGCCCCGTGGTGTAGAAGATCTTGTCGGCGCCATCGATGCCTTCCAGCCACATCCATCCGGCAATCGCATCGACCGCGTTGTGGCGGCCCACGTCCTCGACGAATGTGAGGACCTCCGCGCCCCTTGCGAGCGCGCAGCCGTGGACCGCACCCGCCTGCTTGTAGATCGACTCGTGCAGCCGCATCGCGTTCAGGAGCGCGAAGAGCGTCGCCTCGTCGAAGCGCATGGCGTCGTCGAGGCGGATGGACTCGATGTCGGCCATCAGGTCGCCGAATACCGTGCCCTGCCCGCAACCGGTGGTCGCGGTGCGTTTCTCAGTCTTCCTGTCGAGGTCGACGAGGCCGTTCCTGGTGGTGACGGCGACCGCGCCCGCCTCCCAGTCCACTTGCACGGCCACGATCTCCTCGATGGAATCCACCAGCCGCTGGTTGCGCAGGAAACCGATGGCGAGCGCCTCGGGCGCCGCGCCGAGGGTCATCAGCGTAACGATCTCGCGCTTGTCGACATAGAGCGTGAGGGGATGCTCGCCCGCGATCGGCGTGGGCACCACCGCGCCGTGCTCGTCCACTGCGTCCACGGTGTAAGTGGCCGGGCGCGCGTTGGCGGTAAGAAGTGGTCTGTAGGCCAATGCGTCAGCCGCCGATGTACGACATCTCGACTTTGCGCGAGCGCGCGGTCTCGGCGGTGCGGATCTCCGAATAGCGGTCGTCGCGCCGCTGCCAGATGGCGGCGACCGCGTCGCGGATCGCGTCGTCGTCGGCGCCGCCGCGCAGCAGCGCCTTCAGGTCGTAGCCGCGCTGGGCGAAGAGGCACGTGTAGAGGTGGCCGTCGGTGGAAAGCCGCGCGCGCGTGCAGGTGGAGCAGAAAGCCTCGGTGACCGAGGAGATCACGCCGATCTCGCCGCGGCCGTCCGCGTAGCGCCAGCGCTCCGCGACTTCGCCGCGATAGTTGGCGTCGGCGGGAACCAGCGGGTGCTCGGCCGAGATGCGCCGCACGATCTCCGCGGAGGGGATCACGTCGTCCATGCGCCAGCCGTTGGTGGAGCCCACGTCCATGAACTCGATGAAGCGCACGATGTGGGGCGTGCCGCGGAAGTGCCGCGCCATGTCCACCACCTGGTGGTCGTTCACGCCGCGCTTGACCACCATGTTGACCTTGATCGGCGCGAGGCCCGCGGCGGCGGCCGCATCGATGCCCTCGAGCACCTTCGCCACGGGGAAGTCGGCGTCGTTCATCGCGCGGAAGGTCGCCTCGTCGAGCGAGTCGAGGCTCACCGTGATGCGGTCGAGGCCCGCGGCCTTCAGCGCGCGCGCCCGTGCCTTCAGCGCCGAGCCGTTGGTGGTGAGGGTGAGGTCCACGCCGGGCAGCGCCTCGCGCAGCATCGCCACCAGCCGATCGATGCCGTGGCGCAGGAGCGGCTCGCCGCCGGTGAGGCGGATCTTGCCGGTGCCGAGCGCGTGGAAGGCGCGCGCCAGGCGCACGATCTCCTCGAAGGTGAGGATCTCGGCGTGCGGAAGGAACGAATAGTCAGCGTCGAACACGTCCCGCGGCATGCAGTAGGTGCACCGGAAGTTGCAGCGGTCGGTCACCGAGATGCGCAGGTCGTGCAGCGCGCGCCCGCGCGTATCGGCGAGCGCTCGCGCAGAATCGTGCGCGGCGCCGGCCGGAATGGGCAGCGCTCCCCGCAGCTCGTGCAGCGCGATCACGGTTTTCGGCATGAGACCGATAGTATAGTCACCAGATGGTCGACAAACCCACCCGCAAGCTCTCGGTGATCCTCGCTCGCGAGGCGGTGGAGAGCCGTTGGGAGACGCACCGCTGGCACCTCCTGGGCGTCGTTCCCGACGTGGGCGGCGCGGCACGCACCCTCGTGGAAACCGCCGAATCGGCGCAGCGCATCTACCCGGGCTTCGAGGTGACGCTGTTTCGCGACGAGGCCGAGGGCTACTACCTGAATGCCTCCAGCGGAGAGCCGAGCGTTTTCGTGTCGATTCGACACGATGACGGCGGCGCGGAGCCCTATCCGTTCCAGGCTACCCTTTCCTACAACGAGGCGGCGCGCTGGATGGACGGCGGCGAGAAGGTCGACCGCGTGGTGGCATGGCCCGACCTCGCGGAATGGATGGGCGCGTGGGTCGAGCAAAACTACCGTCCCGAGCCGAAGAAGCGCCAGAGGCCGCGCTCCTTCGAGGGCAAGGAAGGGCGCCTGCGCGAGAAGGGCAGCCGTTGAGCGACGAGAACGTCCTGTCGCGATGGTCGCGCCGCAAGACGGCGTCGAAACCGGTGCCCGAAGGTCCGACCGCGGACGCCGTCCCCTCGCCGGAGGGGGCCCAATCTCCTGCTCCGGCCGCCGAAGCCGCCGCGGTGCCCACCGAGCCCCTGCCGCCGGTCGAATCGCTCACCCATGAATCGGACTTCGTCCCCTATATGCAGGCCGAGGTGGCGCCGGGTCTCAAGCGCCAGGCGTTCAAGAAGCTGATCGAAGATCCGCGCTACAACATCATGGACGGCCTCGACGTCTACATCGACGACTATTCGAAGCCCGATCC
>JBBRQA010000045.1:0-20371 GCA_038227085.1 Burkholderiales bacterium
CGGAAACTGATACATCTTCAGCAGCTCTCGAACTTCCAGCTCAACCAGATCCAGCAGCTCCGGATCGTCGACCATGTCCACCTTGTTCATGAACACCAGCACGTACGGCACGTTCACCTGGCGGGCCAGCAGGATGTGCTCGCGCGTCTGCGGCATCGGGCCATCGGCCGCCGATACCACCAGGATCGCGCCGTCCATCTGCGCCGCACCCGTGATCATGTTCTTCACGTAATCCGCGTGGCCCGGGCAGTCCACGTGCGCGTAATGGCGCTTGTCGGACTCGTACTCCACGTGGGCCGTCGCGATCGTGATGCCGCGCGCCTTCTCCTCCGGCGCCTTGTCGATCTGATCGAACGCCACCTGCTGCGCCAGGCCCTTGGCCGCCTGGATGGACGTGATCGCTGCGGTCAGCGTCGTCTTGCCATGATCCACGTGGCCGATCGTGCCCACGTTCACGTGGGGCTTGGTCCGCTCAAACTTGCCCTTGGCCATGGTTGCTCTTCCTGAAGATCGATGTTTTTCGAGGATCCCTGCATGCCGGTACTGCGAGTACTGGTGCCCTTGATGCGGATTGAACGCATGACCTCTCCCTTACCAAGGGAGTGCTCTGCCACTGAGCTACAAGGGCGAATCTGGAGCGGGTGAAGGGAATCGAACCCTCGTCGTAAGCTTGGAAGGCTTCTGCTCTACCATTGAGCTACACCCGCGAGGCCCTTGCCGCCCATCCCACCCGATGCCGCGAATTCAAATTGGTGGAGAGGGTTGGATTCGAACCAACGTAGGCGCAAGGCCAAAAGATTTACAGTCTGCCCCCTTTAACCACTCGGGCACCCCTCCGCGAAACTCTCGATTATCCACTAAATCGGGGGGTTCTGGCAAACAGAACAGGGGTTTCTGGGCTGTTGGGCGGGCCCCGGGGCGCCCGGGGGCAGCCTCCCTGAACGCCCCGAAACGAGGCTGGTTAGGGCTTCAGCCGGTCTTCCAGGAAGGCCTGCACGCCCTGGAACATCTGCATGCGGTTCTTTTCCATCATGACCGAGTGCGTGCCCTCCCCGATCTCGAGGAAAGCCTTGTAGGGGACATTGGTGAGCTTGGCGAAGTATTGCTGGGCCATGTAGCTGGGCAGGTCGGCGTCCCATTCGGCATGGACGAGGAAAGTCGGCACTCGGATCAGGGCCGGGTCGTAGAGGGGTTTCTGGGCGGACCAGAACTCCGCGCCGTCCGCGACCACGCCATTGGGTGCGCGAAGTGAGCCGGGCGCAGGCCCCTTCTGGTCGGTGGCGAAGGTCGCCTCTTCCCAGGCCTCATACCAGCCGGGCGGGATCAGCGCCGCCTTCTTGTCGGCCCCAACCCCGGTAAGCCAGCGGTCTTTCGCCGCGGTCTTGGTGACGGTGCGATAGGCCGGAATCGTCGCGCCGCCGCTCTGCACGAGCGAGGCCGTAGTGCGCAGCCACTGCGGCGCGTAAAGGACGAGCTTCTCCACCTTGTCGTTGTTGAGGGTGGTGTACTTGCCCATCACGGAGGTACCCCACGACCAGGCGATGAGGTTCACCTTGTCGACGCCGCGCCGCTTGCGGATGAAGTCGACGGCGGCCGCGACGTCCCGCACGCCCTGGTCGACGCGCCCCGGAGGGGGATTTTTCTCAGGCGGCTCGCTCATCTCCGGCGGCTTCGTGGACCGGCTGTAGCCGCGCATGTTCACGAGGTACACGTCGTAGCCGCGCTGCGCGATGTAGTCCATCCAGGACAGGCCATCCAGCGGCAGGTCGAACGCGGTCTCGGCGGGGTAGGTTGCCCCGTGGACATACAGCACAACCTTGCTGCGGTCGAATTGAGAGGCGTCGCGCGGATGCTTGTTGCGGACGTAGACCTCGATGCCTGGATCGGACGGCACCATGAACTCTTCCATGGCGAGCGGCTGCGCGGGCACGACCATGGGCGCCGCCGGCATGTGCGCGCAGGACTGCAAGGCGAGTGCGGCAGCGGTCACGGCCGCGGCAAACAGCTTTTCCATCGAGGCACTCCTCATGTCCGGGCGTGGTAACAGCGTTTCGATATTCCGGTGCCGGCACCCCGAGTCGAACGGGGGACCTACCGCTTACAAGGCGGTTGCTCTACCAGCTGAGCTATGCCGGCTTAAGCGAGCGCTTACTTAATTACTTTCAGTCGGGCCCGCCCGGTAGCCGCAGGCTTGGGAGGCTCGGCGTCGGCCTCGCCGGTGGCCACCGGCTGTACGGAGGGGGCGGCCGCGATCGCCGTCGGGCTTTCCACGGTGAAGAAGGCGCCCTGCCCATTCTCGCGGGCGAAGATCCCCTGCACGCGGTCCACGGGGATGCTCACCTCGCGCGACACCCCGTTGAAGCGCGCCGAGAACTGGATCAGCTCGTTGTTGACGGTGAGGTTGCGCGTGGCGTTGAGGCTCACGTTGAGCACGATCTCGCCGTTCTTCACGTATTCCATGGGAATGCGGGTCTTCTCGTCCACCCGGACGCTGAGATAGGGCGTGAAGCCGCAGTCCGAGCACCACTCGTAAATGGCGCGGATGAAGTACGGCTTGGTCGAGACGTCGGCCATGGGCAGAAGCTTACCCCGCTTGCCCCTCAGCGGCGCATCGCCTTCTCGGAGGCGGTCATGGAGTCGATGAAGGCCTGGCGCGAGAACAGGCGCTCGGCGTACTTCAGCAACGGCGCGGATTGCTTGTTCAGCTGCACCTGGTAGTGGTCGAGGCGCCACAGGAGCGGGGCGATCGCCACGTCGAGCATCGAGAACTCCTCGCCCAGCATGTACTTCTGCTTCACGAAGATGGGCGCGATCTGGATCAGGTTCTCGCGGATGTAGAGGCGCGCCTTCTCCTGGGCCTTCTGCGTGCCCGATTCCAGCGTCTGCACGTGGTTGAAGAGCTCCTGCTCGAAGCGGTAGAGGAAGAGCCGCGCACGCGCGCGCATCACCGGGTCCGCGGGCATGAGCTGGGGGTGCGGGAAGCGCTCGTCGATGTACTCGTTGATGATGTTGGACTCGTAGAGCACGAGGTCGCGCTCGACCAGCACCGGGGTGCGGTTGTACGGGTTCATCACGGCGAGGTCCTCGGGCTTGTTCATGAGATCGACGTCGATGATCTCGAAGTCCATGCCCTTCTCGTAGAGCACGATGCGGCATCGGTGGCTGAAGGGATCGGTGATCCCCGAGTAGAGCGTCATCATTTTTTCTTACCTCTTGTGCGCACCGCGAAGCGATGCGGGCCCGTCTAGCGGACGTCTTTCCAGTATTCCTGCTTGAGTAGCAGCGTGAGAACGAAGAGGCCGGCGAGGAAGAAGAGCACCAGGATTCCCCAGTGCCTGCGGCTCGCCTGCGCCGGCTCGGACATGTACGCGAGATAGTTCACCAGGTCCGCGACGTACTGGTCGTACTCGAGCCTCGACATCTTGCCGGGCTGCTCCAGCACGAGCTTCGAGGAGACCTTCATGTCGCCGGTGTGCGAATCCATCTTCTCTTCGACCTTGAGCGCCTGGACGCCCTGGTACTCCCACAGAACGTGCGGCATAGCGACGTTGGGGAAGGCGGTGTTGTTCCAGCCGCTCTTCGTGCCCGGGTCGCGATAGAAGCTGCGCAGGTACGCGTAGAGCCAGTCCGGGCTCCTCGAGCGCGCGGCGAGCGAGAGGTCGGGGGGCACCACGCCGAACGCGGCCTTGGCCACCTTCGGGTCCATGGCGGCGGCCATGGTGTCGCCCACCTTGGCCTCGGTGAAGATCAGATTGTCGCGGATCTCGGCCTCGGTGAGGCCGAGATCCTCGAGGCGGGCGAAGCGCATCGAGGCCGCCGAATGGCAGTTGAGGCAGTGATTGGCGAAGGCAGCGGCGCCGCGCTGCAGCGAGATCCTGTCGTTCAGGTTGATTGGGGCGCGTTCGAGCGCGCCCCCGCCTTCTTCGGCCCAGGCGAGAAGGGGCGCGGCGGCGAGCAGGCAGGCGAGGAATTTTTTCATCACGACGTCACCCGTGCCGGCACCGGCTTTTCCTTGTCGTGGGCGGTGTACCAGGGCATCAGGAAGAAGAAAAGGAAATAGATCACGGTGAGCACGCGCGCCACCCACAGCGCGATGTAGTCCCCGCCCACGATGGGCAGCTTCTTGCCGAACTCGCCCCACACGGTGGTCGGCTCGACGCCGAGGTAGCCCAGCAGCAGGAATGCGAAGATGAAGAGCGCGAACCAGATCTTGTACTTGGGACCGCGGTAGCGGATGGACTTCACCTTGCCGCGATCCAGCCACGGCAGCAGGAACAGGATCAGCGTCGCCGCGCCCATCACCGCCACGCCGGGAAACTGCGAATTGAACATGGGCGGGACGGCGCGCAGCATCGCGTAGAACGGCGTGAAGTACCACACCGGCGCGATGTGCTGCGGCGTCTTCAGCGGGTCCGCCGGGATGAAATTGTTCGCCTCGAGGAAGTAGCCGCCCATCTCCGGCGTGAAGAACACGATCGCGGAGAACACGATGAGGAAGACGGAGACGCCGTACAGGTCCTTGACCGTGTAGTACGGGTGCATCGGGATGCCGTCGACCGGGTGGCCCGACTTCGGATCGATGTTCTGGTAGATCTCGACGCCGTCCGGGTTGTTCGAGCCCACCTCGTGCAGCGCCATCAGGTGCGCGGCGACCAGGCCCAGCAGCGCCAGCGGCAACGCGATCACGTGCAGCGCGAAGAAGCGGTTCAGCGTCGCGTCGGAGACGTTGTAGTCGCCGCGGATCCAGACGGCGAGCGCCTCGCCCACGAAGGGGATGGTGCCGAACAGGTTGATGATCACCTGCGCGCCCCAGTAGGACATCTGCCCCCACGGAAGGAGGTAGCCGAAGAAGGCCTCCGCCATCAGCGCGAGGTAGATCATCACGCCGAAGATCCAGATCAGCTCGCGCGGCTTCCTGTAGGAGCCGTACATGAGCCCGCGCGCCATGTGGAGGTAGACGCAGATGAAGAACATCGACGCGCCGGTCGAGTGGATGTAGCGGATCAGCCAACCGCCGGGCACGTCGCGCATGATGTACTCGACCGAGGCGAAGGCCTGCGCCGCGTCGGGCTTGTAGTTCATCGTGAGCAAGATGCCCGAGGCGATCTGGATCACCAGCGCGAGGAGCGCGAGCGAGCCGAAGTAGTACCAGAAGTTGAAGTTCTTCGGAGCGTAGTACTCCGACATCTGGTCCTTCCACAGGGACACCAGCGGGAAACGCGTGTCGACCCAGGTGAGGATGCCGTTGAAGCGGCCGGCGCCGGTGACGGGGGGCTTGTTGAAGACGGCCATGTCACGCCCCCTTGGTGTCTTCGCCGATCACGACCACCGCGTCGCTCACGTAGCGGTGCGGGGGGATCACGAGGTTTTTCGGCGCGGGCGAGCCCTTGAAGACGCGCGCGGCCAGGTCGAAGCGCGAGTTGTGGCAGGGGCAGTAGTAGCCGCCCGGCCACTCCGCGCCCATGTCCGAGGCAGCCCCGATTTCCTTCTTGAGCGTGGGCGAGCAACCAAGGTGGGTGCACACCCCCACGGCGATGAACACCTGCGGCTTGATCGAGCGTCCCGGGCCCTTCACGTAGGCGGGCTGGTCCGACTCCTTGGATTCGGGATCGACCAGCACGGCGTCATTCTTGGTCAGGATGTCGAGCATCTCGGGGGTGCGCTGCAGGATCCAGACCGGCTTGCCGCGCCACTCGACCGTGATCTGCTGGCCCGCCTCCATCTTCGATATGTCGGCTTCGACCGGGGCCCCGGCGGCCAGCGCTCGCGCACTCGGCAGCCAGCTCGCGAGGAAGGGCACTGCGACTCCCGCGCCGGCCACACCCGCGGCGGTGGAGGTGGCGATGAGGAGGAGGCGTCGTCTTTTTTCGTCGACGTTATCTTGGACGATGGCGGTCATTGCGCGGGGTATCCGGGGAGAAAGGGACGCGGGGGACGAGGTTAATTGAACATTTTAGCGGATTTGTCCTCCCCACTTAAATCCCGCCGCGTGAATCTCCCATTGACGAACCAACGGCCCGCTCCTAGATTGCTCATTCCCCACCGGAGAAACCCCATGAGCATGATGTCGGAATTCAAGGAATTCGCAGTCAAGGGCAACGTGATCGACCTGGCCGTCGGCGTGATCATCGGAGCCGCGTTCGGCAAGATCGTCGATTCCCTGGTCACCGACCTCATCATGCCGGTCATCAGCAAGTTCACCGGCGGCATCGACTTCGCCAGCCACTACCTGGTGCTCGCGCCGGTTCCCGCGGGCGTCCCGATGACCGTCGAGGCGCTGCGCAAGGCGGGGGTGCCGGTGCTCGCGTGGGGCAACTTCATCAACGTCGTCTTCAACTTCATGATCCTCGCCTTCGTGGTGTTCCTGATGGTGCGGCAGTTCAACAAGATGCGCCGCCAGGCGCCGGCCGCGCCCGCCGCCACGCCCGAGGACGTGCTCCTGCTTCGCGAGATCCGCGACAGCCTTGTGAGAAAATAGGAGGGATGCGCAAGCTCTGGCTCCTCTTCGCCCAAGCGGTCACGTTCACGCTCGCGGCGATCTTCGTCGTGAGCCTGGTGAAGCCGGAGTGGCTGTCGTGGCGCACGCAGGTGGTCGAGGTGCGCGAGGCCACCCCGGCGGGCGCGGTGCTCATCCAGGCGGGCAACCCGGCGCGCTTCTCCTTCAGCGAGGCGGCGAGGAAGGCCACGCCTTCGGTGGTGAACATCTCCGCCACGCGCCAGGTCAAGCGCCGCAGCCCGTTCCCCGAGGATCCCGCGTTCCAGCGCTTCTTCGGCGATCGCTTCAACATGGCCCCGGAGACGCAGCTCTCGCTCGGCTCCGGCGTGATCGTGAGCCGCGAGGGCTATATCCTCACCAACGACCACGTGGTCGAGGGCGTGACCGACATCCAGGTGACGCTCGGCGACGGGCGCACGCTCCCCGGCAAGATCGTGGGCACCGATCCCGACACCGACCTCGCCGTCGTGCGCGTAGCGGCGACCGGCCTCACGCCCATCACCTTCGGCATCTCCGAGCAGGCCTCGGTGGGCGACATCGTGCTGGCGATCGGCGATCCGTTCAGCGTCGGGCAGACCGTGACCATGGGAATCATCAGCGCCACCGGCCGCGAGATCGACAAGGCGAACTCCTTCGGCAGCTTCATCCAGACCGACGCCGCGATCAACCCGGGCAATTCCGGCGGCGCGCTGGTGGACACCAACGGCAACCTGATCGGCATCAACACGCTGATCTTCTCGCGCTCGGGGGGCTACCAGGGGATCGGCTTCGCGATCCCGGTGAGCCTCGCCAAGAAGGTGATGGAGCAGATCATCGAGACCGGCGGTGTCACGCGCGGCTGGTTCGGGGTGGAAGTCGCCGACATCAGCCCGGAGCTCGCCGAGTCGCTCGGCTTGAAGGGCACGCGCGGGGCGATCGTCGGCGCCATCGAGCGCGGCAGCCCCGCGGAGAAAAGCGGCATGAAGCTGGGCGACGTGATCGTCGCCGTGGCCGGAGGAGCGGTGACCGACGTGAACAGCACGCTCAACTCGATCGCCGCGGTTCCGCCCGGCAAGGCCGTCGCGGTGAAGGTCCTGCGCCGCAACCAGGAGCTCGTCCTCGAAGTGATGGTCGGCAAGCGTCGCCCGCGCGAGCGCACCGAGGAGCCCTGAGGACCTACTCGCGCGCGGTGAGGCCGGGCTCGGACTTGCGCCGCTTCGAGACCACTTGCGCGACGATGATGCCGGCCTCGTAGAGCAGGCACATCGGCACCGCGAGCGAGATCTGCGACACCACGTCGGGCGGCGTGACGATGGCGGCCACCACGAAGATCGCGACCACCACGTAACCGCGCCACTCGCGCAGCTGCTCGACGGTGACGATGCCGGTGATCACCAGCACGACCACCACCACCGGCACCTCGAAGGCGAGCCCGAACGCCATGAACATTCCGAGCGCGAAGTTAAAGTAGGCCTCAATGTCGGGCGAGACCTTGATGCTGTGCGGAGCGAAGCTCGCGATGAACGCGAACACGCGCTTGAAGACGATGAAGTAGCAGAACACGATGCCCAGCAGGAAGAGCAGCGTGCTGCTCACCACGAGGGGCAGCACCAGCTTCTTCTCGTGGGAGTAGAGCCCGGGAGCGACGAACGCCCACGCCTGGTAGAGGATGTAGGGAAGCGCGAGGATGAAGGCCGCCATGAAGGCGATCTTCATCGGGATGAGGAAGGGCGTGATGACGCCGGTGGCGATCATCTGCGAGCCGTCCGGCAGGCTCTGCATGAGCGGCGAGGCGAGCAGGTCGTAGAGGTCGGCGCTGAAGTAGAGCGTCGGCGCGCAGGCGACCGCGAAGGCGAGGATGGCGCGCACCAGCCGCTCGCGCAACTCGATCAGGTGCGAAAGGAAGGACTCCTGGCTCTCGGTCGTCATGGGCGCGGGCTGCGCGGCGCGTCGCGCGGCGGCTCCTCGATGCCCAGCTCGAGCTGCGGCGAGGGCTCCTCGTGCGGGGCTCGCGCCGCCTCGGGTGCGGGCGCCTCCGGCGGCGGCGGTGCGGGCATGGGAGGCGCCGCATCGAGCGTGCGCTCGATCGAGGCCTTCGCTTCAGTCATCTCGCGCTCCGCGTCCTTCGCCGTCGATTGCACTTCGTTCTGGAAGGAGCGCGCGGCGTTCTCGAATTCGCTCTTCACCTTGCCGAGCTCGGCCAGGTCCATCTCGCGGTTGATGTCGGCCTTGACCGTGGTCACGTAGCGCTGCAGGCGCCCGAACAGGACGCCCAGGGTGCGCGCCACCTTCGGCAGCCGCTCAGGGCCGATGACCACGAGCGCCACCACGGCGCAGACGAGAAGCTCGGAGAACCCGATGTCGAACATGGGAAGCCAGGCACGAGGCGCGAGGCGCGGAAAAAGCTGCGCGGCGCGCCGTCAGCTCTTCTGCTTTTCCTTCACTTCGCCTTCGATCGTCGAGCCCGCGGCGGTGATCTCGCCGGCGGGACGCTTGTCGTCGTCGCCCTTCACGCCTTCCTTGAAGCCCTTCACGGCGCCGCCCAGGTCGGCCCCCATGTTGCGCAGCTTCTTGGTGCCGAAGATCAGCAGCACGATGACCAGCACGATCAACCAATGCCAGATGCTGAATGAACCCATTAGAGAATCTCCCGGTGGTGCCAGCCGTCCCGCGCCGCTTATTCCTTCGCGATCATGCGTGGAAGGGGGTCGGGACCGCCGATGATATGGACGTGCAAATGATACACGTCCTGTCTTCCGACCCGGCCCGTGTTGATGATGGCGCGGAAGCCGTCGGCGGCCCCGGCCGCGCGCGCGAGCGCGCCAGCCTTCGCCATCATCCTGCCCAGCACCGCGGCGTGCGCATCGGTGGCTTGCGCGAGGGAATCGATGTGCTCCTTCGGGATGATCATGAAGTGCACGGGGGCCACGGGGTTGATGTCGTGGAAGGCGAGCATGTCGTCGTCCTCGTAGACCTTGCGGCTCGGGATCTGCCCGGCCACAATCTTGCAGAAGATGCAGTCGCTCTTCACGTTCATGCCGGGTCTCCTTTCGCGCGCGAAGCCTTCTCCTGGATGCCGGAGCGCCCTTCGCGCCGGCCGAGCTCGTCCAGCACCTCGCGCATCGGAATGCCGTGCCACGCGAGCATCACGAGGCAGTGGAACAGGAGGTCGGCGGTCTCGTGGACGATGGCGGCGCGCTCGCCGGCCTTGGCCGCGATCACGGTCTCGGTAGCTTCCTCGCCGACCTTCTTGAGGATGTGGTCCAGCCCCTTTGCGTTCAGCGACGCGACGTAGGAGGAGCCGGGGTCCGCGCGGCGGCGCTCCGCGATCGCCTCTTCGAGACGCGCGAGGACGTCGTGCTCAGCCATCGCGGAACGACTCGGGGCTCGCCACTACCGGATCGGTCTCGGTCCAGCGGCGCTCGCCAGCGGCGCCCTCGAGGCGATTGAAGAAGCAGCGCCGCCGCCCGGTGTGGCAGGCGATGCCCGCCACCGACTCCACGCGCAGGAGCACCGCGTCGGCGTCGCAGTCGAGGCGCACCTCGACGACGCGCTGCACGTGTCCCGAGGTCTCGCCCTTCTTCCACAGCGACTTGCGCGAGCGCGACCAGTAGTGCGCCTCGCCCGACTCCACCGTGCGCGCGAGCGCCTCGCGGTTCATCCACGCGAGCATCAGCACTTCGCCGGAGGCGGCGTCCTGCGCCACGGCGGGCGCGAGGCCGTCCGCATTCCACGCCACGCTTTCGATCCAGTCTGTCGTCACAATCGCATCTCTAGTCCGCGTGCGGCGAGGAAGCGCTTCGCCTCGGGGATGGTGATCTCGCCGAAATGGAACACCGACGCGGCCAGGACCGCGTCGGCGCGGCCTTCCTCGATGCCGCGCGCGAGGTGCTCGAGCGTGCCCACGCCGCCGCTCGCGATGACCGGGACCGTCACCGCTTCCGAAACCGCGCGCGTGAGCTCGAGGTCGAAGCCGGTCTTGGTGCCATCGCGATCCATGCTGGTGAGGAGGATTTCGCCCGCGCCGCGCCGCGCCATTTCGCGCGCCCATTCTACGACATCGAGCCCGCGCGCCTTGCGCCCGCCGTGCGTGTAGACCTCCCACTTTCCCGGTCCCGCCGCGCGCGCATCGATCGCCACCACGATCGCCTGCGAACCGAAGCGCGATGCGGCGCGCGAAACGAGATCCGGATCCTCCACCGCGGACGTGTTGATGCTGACCTTGTCGGCGCCGGCATTGAGCAACTTCCTCACGTCATCGACCGAGCGCACGCCGCCGCCCACGGTGAGGGGGATGAAGACCTGGTCGGCGACGCGCTCGATCACCTCGACGATCGTGTCGCGCGCATCGCTGGAAGCGGTAATGTCGAGGAAGGTGATCTCGTCGGCGCCGGCCGCGTCATAGGTCCGCGCGACTTCCACGGGATCGCCCGCGTCGCGCAGCTCCACGAACTTCACGCCCTTCACGACGCGGCCGGCGTGGACGTCGAGGCAGGGAATGATGCGCTTGGCGAGCCCCACTAAGCCTCGCCGGCGCATAGCTTCAGCGCCGCGGCGAAATCGAGCTTGCCCTCGTAGATCGCGCGCCCGGCGATGCAGCCGGTGATGCCCTCGGCCTCCACCGCCAGCAGCGCCCTCACGTCGTCCAGGCTCGTGAGTCCGCCGCTGGCGATTACCGGCACACTCAACGCCTGCGCGAGGCGCACGGTGGCCTCCATGTTGACGCCGGTCATCATCCCGTCGCGGCCGATGTCGGTGTAGATCACCGCCTCGACGCCATAGTCCTGGAAGCGCTTGGCGAGATCCACCACGTCGTGGCCGGTGAGCTTCGACCAGCCGTCGGTGGCCACCTTGCCGTCCTTCGCGTCGAGCCCGACCATGATGTGCCCGGGAAAAGCGTCGCACGCCTCGTGCAGGAAGCCGGGGTTCTTCACCGCCGCGGTGCCGATGATCACGAACGACACGCCGTCATCCAGGTAGCGCTCGATCGTGTCCAGGTCGCGGATGCCCCCGCCCAGCTGCACCGGGATGTCGGAGTCGATCGAGGCGATGATGTCCTTCACCGCCGCCTCGTTCCTCGGCTTGCCGGCAACGGCGCCGTTCAGGTCGACGACGTGCATCCGCCGCGCGCCCATGCCGGCCCACTGCGCCGCGGCCTTGCCGGGCTCCTTCGAGAAAACGGTGGCCGATTCCATGCGCCCCTGCTCGAGGCGCACGCAGTGGCCGTCTTTCAAGTCGATCGCTGGGATGATCAGCATGGCGGTGCGGGATCTACGGATCCCAGGTTGCGAAATTGCTGAGGAGCGCGAGGCCGGCGGCGGCGCTCTTCTCGGGATGGAACTGCGTCGCGAACAGGTTCTGGCGCGCGATGGCCGAGGTGAACTCGTCGGGATAGCGGGTCGAGGCGGCGGCGAGAGCGCCAGCGGCGGGCTCGCAATAGTAGCTGTGCACGAAGTAGAAGCGGCTACCGTCGGCGATGCCCTTCCACAGGGCGTGCGGCGCGCGCTGCCACACCTCGTTCCAGCCCATGTGCGGGATCTTGAGGCCCGGCTTCGGCTTGAAGCCGCGCACTCGCCCCTGAAGCAGGGCCAGGCCCGGCGTGTCGCCCTCCTCGCTGTGCTCGAAGAGCATCTGCTGGCCGATGCACAGCCCCAGGAAAGGCTTGCCGCGCGCGGCCTCGGCCACCGCCTCCCC
This sequence comes from Burkholderiales bacterium, assembly GCA_038227085.1. Taxonomy (GTDB): domain Bacteria; phylum Pseudomonadota; class Gammaproteobacteria; order Burkholderiales; family Usitatibacteraceae; genus Usitatibacter. The sequence goes on from JBBRQA010000045.1 coordinate 12,170, forward strand.
CAAGCCGTGTTCTGCGAGGCGCCTCATGCAGTCGGGCATCGCCCCCTGCCCGGGGAAGACGACGCGGTCCGCGGCGCGGATCGCCTCGGCATCCGAGGTGATCGCCACGTCGGCGTCGGGCGCGACATGCTGCAGGGCCTTCTGCACCGAGCGCAGGTTGCCCATGCCGTAGTCGACGATCGAGATGCGTTGGCCCATGGGGCGGCCTAGAGCGCTCCCTTGGTGGAAGGGACGACGCCTGCGGCGCGCGGGTCGGGCTCGACCGCCATGCGCAGCGCGCGCGCGAACGCCTTGAACACGGTCTCGGCCTGGTGGTGCGCGTTGTCGCCTCGCAGGTTGTCGATGTGGACCGTGGCCTGCGCGTGGTTGACGAACCCCTGGAAGAATTCGTGCGTCAGGTCGACATCGAACTCGCCCACGCGCGCGCGGCGGTAGTCGACGTGCCACTCGAGCCCGGGGCGCCCGGAAAAATCCACCACGGCGCGCGACAGCGCCTCGTCGAGGGGCACGTAGGCGTGGCCGTAGCGGCGGATGCCCGTCTTGTCGCCCAGCGCCTTGGCCATCGCCATGCCGATCGTGATGCCGATGTCCTCGACGGTGTGATGGGCGTCGATGTGCAGGTCGCCCTTGGCGTTCACCGTGAGGTCGAGCGCGCCGTGGCGCGCGAGCTGGTCAAGCATGTGGTCGAGGAAGGGGATGCCGGAGTCGAGCTGCGAGTCGCCGCGGCCATCGAGATCGAGGGCGACCCTGACCTGGGTTTCCTTGGTGTCGCGCTGGATTTCTGCCTTGCGCATGGGATCAGCCGAGGGCGGTGGTAAGTGCCTCGAGCATTCGCGTGTTCTCGTCGGGAGTTCCGACCGTGAGCCTCAGGCAGTGGGCGAGCAGGGGATGCGAGCCATGGAGTGTGCGAACCAATATACCACGCTGCCGCAAGGCCTCGAAGGCGCGCGGCCCGTCGGGCACCCGCACCAGCACGAAGTTGGCCGCGGAAGGGAAGCGCCGCAGGGGCGCGAGGCGGTCGAGCGCGGCTTCGAGCCGGGAGCGCTCCGCGACGATCGCGGCGGTCTGGCGCTCCAGCACCGCACGCTCGCCCAACAGAAGCTCGCCCGCGGCCGCGTTGAGCGAGCCGACGTTGTACGGCATGCGCAGCTTCTCGAACTCCTGCAGCCACTCGCTCCCGCCGATGGCCAGGCCGAGGCGCAGGCCCGCCAGCCCCAGCTTGGAAACGGTGCGCACCACTATGAGATTGGGGTGGCGCCCCACATCAGGGAGCATCGAGGCGCCGCCGGAGAACGCGTAGTACGCCTCGTCGACGGCGACCAGGCCGGGAGAGGCGGCGACGATGCGCAGGATCGCTTCGCGCGGGAACAGATTGCCCGTGGGGTTGTTCGGGTAGGCGATCCAGGTGAGCGCGGGGCGCTCGCGCTCGATGGCGGCCATGAGCGCCGGCTCGTCCAACGTGAAATCCGCGCCGAGGGGCACGCCCACGAAGCGCATGCCGGCCGTGATCGCCGCCATGCGATAGACCACGAAGGACGGCTCGAGCGAGAGCACCACCGCGCCCGGCTTGGCCAGGGCGAGCGTCACGATCTGCAGGATCTCGTCGGAGCCGTTGCCGAGCAGCACCTCGAGAGCAGGCGCGATGCCCATCGCCTCGCGTAGCCGCGCCTTCAATGGTGTCGCGGCCGGATCGGGATAGCGGTTGACCGGGACCTGCGCAAGGCGGCGCGCGAGGGCTTCGGCCACCTCGGGCGGCAGCGGATAGGGATTCTCCATGGCGTCCAGCTTCACCATGCCGTGCGCCGGCGCCACGTGATATGCGGTGAGCGCGCGAATCTCGTCGCGCACCAGGCTCGCGGCTGTCTTCACGGCTTCATGCGCCACTCGGCGCTGCGCGCGTGCGCTTCGAGCCCCTCGGCGCGTGCGAGCGTGGCCGCCACCTTGCCCAGCGAGAGCGCCGCCGCGGGAGAAACGCCGATTACGCTCGAGCGTTTCTGGAAATCGTAGACGCCGAGCGGCGACGAGAAGCGCGCGGTGCGCGAAGTGGGCAGCACGTGGTTGGGGCCGGCGCAGTAGTCACCAAGCGACTCCGAGGCGTGGTGGCCGAGGAAGATCGCGCCCGCATGGCGGATCTTCGCGAGGAGGCGCTCGGGGTCGGCCACGGCGAGCTCGAGGTGCTCCGGCGCAATGCGATTGGCGAGCTCGCAGGCCTCGTCCAGGTCGCGCACGTGGATGAGCGCACCGCGCGCGGCGAGCGAGGCCTCGATGATCCGATGCCGCGGCAGCGTCGCAAGCTGGCGGCGCATCGACTCGGCCACCCGCTCGATGAGGCCCGCGTCGGGCGAGATGAGGATCGCCTGCGCGATCTCGTCGTGCTCGGCCTGGGAGAAGAGGTCCATCGCGACCCAATCGGCGTGCGCGCTCGCGTCCGCGATCACCAGCACCTCGGAAGGGCCCGCCACCATGTCGATGCCGACGCGGCCGAAGACGCGCCGCTTGGCCGCCGCGACGTACGCATTGCCGGGCCCGACGATCTTGTCCACCGCGGGTACTGTCGCCGTGCCGAAGGCGAGCGCCGCGATCGCCTGCGCGCCGCCCACGCGCACGATGCGATCGACCCCGGCGAGCGCGGCCGCCGCGAGCACGGCGCCGCTCAGCAATCCCTCCGGGGTCGGCGTGACCATGACCAGCTCGCGTACTCCGGCGACCTTCGCCGCGACCGCGCTCATCAGCACCGACGAGGGATAGGCGGCCTTGCCGCCCGGCACGTAGAGCCCGGCGCGATCGAGCGGAGTCACCAGCTGGCCGAGCACCGTGCCGTCGCCGCCATCGACGCGCCACGACTCCTGCCGCTGACGCTCGTGGAAGACGCGGATGCGCGCGGCCGCGAACTCGAGGGCCTCCCTCTCGGCGGCGGGCAGCGCTCGCAACGCCGCATGCGCTTCCTCCAACGGCACGACGAGCGCCGCGGCCGAGGCCGGCGTCCAGCGGTCGAAGCGCGCGGTGAGCTCGAGGAGCGCCGCGTCGCCGCGCGTGCGCACGGCGGCGAGGATCTCGGTGGTGGCGCGCTCCACGCCCTCGTCCTGCGCGCTTTCGAAGGCGAGGAGGCGCTCCAGCTCCGCCTCGAAGCCGGGGGCGCGCGCGTCGAGGCGCCGCGCTTCAACCACGGGCCGCGCTCCCCAGGGCCTCGATCAATGGCGCGATCGCCTCGCGCTTCAATTTCATCGACGCGGGGTTCACGATCAGGCGCGAGGACACCGCCATGATCTCCTCGACCACGCGCAGGCGGTTGGCCTGGAGCGTGTTGCCAGTATCCACCAGGTCGACGATCGCGTCGGCGAGTCCTACCAGCGGGGCGAGCTCCATCGAGCCGTAGAGCTTGATGAGGTCGACGTGCACGCCCTTGGCGGCGAAATGCTCGCGCGCGGTGCCGATGTACTTGGTGGCCACGCGCAGCCGCGCGCCCTGCTTCACCGCGTGGGCATAGTCGAAACCTTCGGGAACCGCGACCACCATCCGGCACTTGGCGATGCCGAGGTCGAGCGGCTGGTAGAGCCCCTGCCCGCCGTGCTCGGCGAGGATGTCGCGCCCTGCCACGCCGAGATCCGCGGCGCCGTACTGCACGTAGGTGGGCACGTCGGCCGCGCGGACGAGGACGAGGCGCAGGCCCTCGCGCTGGGTCGACAGGATCAGCTTTCTCGAGCTCTCCGGATCCTCGGAAGGCCGAATGCCCGCCGCGGCGAGGAGCGGCAGCGTTTCCTCGAAGATGCGTCCCTTGGCGAGGGCGAGCGTGATCATCGCGTCACGCAACTCGCTTGATGCGCGCGCCCAGGGCGGCGAGCCGCGACTCGATGTGCTCGTAGCCGCGATCCAGATGGTAGATGCGGTCGATGAAGGTCTCGCCGTCGGCGACCAGCCCGGCGATGACGAGGCTCGCGGAGGCGCGCAGGTCGGTCGCCATCACGGTGGCGCCGGTAAGCGCGTCCACGCCATAGATGATCGCGGTGTTGCCCTCGATGTCGATGTTGGCCCCCAGGCGGCGCAGCTCCTGGACGTGCATGAAGCGGTTCTCGAAGATGGTCTCGACCACGTGCGCGGTGCCTTCGGCGATCGCGTTCATGGCGATGAACTGCGCCTGCATGTCGGTGGGAAACCCCGGGTGCGGCGCGGTGCGCACGTTCACCGCCTTGGGCCGCGCGCGCATCGCGATCCTCACCGTGGTCTCGCCCACCGCGATGCCGGCGCCCGCCTCGCGCAGCTTCTGGATCACCGGGTCGAGGCTCGCCACCGGCGCCGCGGTGAGCGTGATGCTGCCGCGCGTGGCTGCCGCCGCGACCAGGAAAGTGCCCGCCTCGATGCGGTCGGGCATCACCGAATGCTCGAAGCCGTGCAGGCGCTCCACGCCCTCGATGGTGATCACGTCGGTGCCATGCCCCGAGATGCGCGCGCCCATGCCGATCAGGCAGCGCGCGAGGTCCACGACTTCGGGCTCGCGCGCGGCGTTCTCCAGCACCGTCTCGCCGTCGGCGAGCGCGGCAGCCATCATCAGGTTCTCGGTGCCGGTGACTGTCACCGTGTCCATGAAGATGCGCGCCCCCTTCAGGCGCTGCGCGGTCGCGTGGATGTTGCCTGACTCGATGGCGATCTCGGCGCCCATCGCGGTGAGGCCCTTGATGTGCAGGTCCACGGGGCGCTCGCCGATGGCGCAGCCGCCCGGCAGCGACACCTTCGCCTCGCCGAAGCGCGCGGTGAGCGGGCCCAGCGCCAGGATCGAGGCGCGCATGGTCTTCACCAGGTCGTAGGGCGCGAACGGCTCGCCGATGGCGTCGGCCTGCAGCTCGACCTGGTGCTCGCCCGCCCTGGCCTTCACGCCCATGCGCTCGAGGAGATTCACCATGGTGCGCACGTCGTTCAGCTGCGGGAGGTTGGTGATGCGCACCGGGTCCGCGGTGAGGAGCGAGGCGGCGAGGATCGGCAGCGCCGCGTTCTTGGCGCCTGCGACGCGCACTTCGCCCGAGAGGGGCACGCCGCCCTGAATCGATAGTTTCTGCATGGGTTTCCAGATGCCGGCCGAAGCCGCGTCAGTTGGTCTGGCGTGCCGCCCACTCGTCGGGTGAGAAGGTCTTCATGGACAGCGCGTGGATCTCCTCGCGCATGCGGTCGCCGAGCGCGGCATACACCAGCTGGTGCTGGCGCACGCGCGTAAGCCCCGCGAACGCCGGGCTCACGATCACCGCTTCGAAATGGGCGCCGTCGCCGTGCACCGCGAGGTGCGAGCAGGAAAGGCCCGCTCGGATGGAGTCTTCGATGGAGCTCGCTTCGACCATGGTGGAGTGCCCGGGGGCTAGTGGCGCAGCTTGTAGCCGCGGCGTAGGAGGTGCAAGGTCAACCATGATAGGGCACCGAAGGCGGCGCTCGCAACGGCCAGGCTCGCCCACGGCGAGACGTCTGACTGGCCGAAGAAGCCGTAGCGGAATCCGTCGATCGCGTAGAAGAACGGGTTCAGCTTCGAGACCGCCTGCCAGAAGGGCGGCAGCGTGTGCATCGAGTAGAACACGCCGGCGAGGAAGGTGAGCGGCATCACGAGGAAGTTCTGGAACGCCGCGAGCTGGTCGAACTTCTCCGAGAAGACGCCGGCGATGATGCCGAGGGTGCCGAGCAGGCCGCAACCGGCGAGCGCGAACGCCACGAGCCACAGCGGGTTGTGGATCGGCAGGGGAATCATCCAGAGCGTCGCGGCGAAGACGCCGATGCCGACCAGGAGCCCGCGCACCATCGCGGCGATGAGGTAGGCGGCGAAGATCTCGCCCGCGGAGAGCGGCGGCAGCAGGATGAACACGATGTTGCCGGTGATCTTGGACTGGATCAGCGACGACGAGCTGTTGGCGAAGGAGTTCTGCAGCATCGCCATCATCGCGAGGCCGGGAATGAGGAACTCGACGTACGTCACTCCCGGGAACGCCTGCACGTGCGACGCCAGCGCGTGCGCGAACACCAGGAGGTAGAGCAGCGTGGTCATCACCGGCGCTGCCACGGTCTGGAAGCTCACCTTCCAGAAGCGCAGGACCTCCTTGTAGAGGAGCGTGGGAAAGCCGCTCATGTCGCCATGCGCGCCTCGTCGCGGCGCATCGTCTTCACGAACACCTCCTCGAGCTCGGGCTCGGCGACCTCCAGGCTCGCAACCGCCACGCCCGCCTCGCGGAGTGTGCGTAACGCGCCTTCCACTTGCGCCACGTCAGCGATCGGAATGCGCCACCACCCGGAGGCCTCGCGCGTCGCGCTCGCCGCCAGGCGCGCGGGCAGCTCGCCGCCGTCGAGCTTCACGCGCAGCACGCGCTCGGAAAATTCGGCGAGGAGGCTCGCCGTGGTGCCGAGCGCCACGATGCGACCGTCGCGCATCATCGCGATACGCGAGCAGAGCTGCTGCGCCTCCTCGAGATAGTGGGTGGTGAGGACGATGGTGTGGCCGGCCTCGTTCAGGCCGCGGACGAACGCCCAGAGCGTCTGGCGCAGCTCCACGTCGACGCCCGCGGTGGGCTCGTCCAGCACGATGACCGGCGGGCGGTGCACCAGCGCCTGGGCCACCATCACGCGCCGCTTCATGCCGCCAGAAAGGCTGCGCATGTTGGCGCCGGCCTTGGATTGCAGCGCCAGGCGCTCGAGAAGCTCGTCGATCCACGCGCGGTTGTCGCGCAGGCCGAAGTAGCCCGACTGGATCTCGAGCGTCTCGCGCACCGTGAAGAACGGGTCGAACACGATCTCCTGCGGGACGATGCCCAGGGCCCTGCGCGCCGCGCGGAAATCGCGCTCGACGTCGTGGCCCATAACAGAGAGGGTGCCTTGGTCGGGGCGCGCGAGGCCGCCGAGCGCGGAGATGAGGGTGGTCTTGCCGGCCCCGTTGGGGCCAAGGAGCCCGAAGAACTCGCCGCGCCGCACTTCGAGCGAGACGCCGGCGAGCGCATGCACCGCGCCATAGCGCTTGTGGACGGCGCGCGCTTCGACCGCGAGGGCCGAGGTCACGCCTGGTGGGGCTGGATCAGCTCGGCCACTCCGTAGAGCTCCGCGAGCGCGGTCAGATTGGCCGGGAGGTTCACGAAGAGGAGCGTCTTGCCGCGCTTGGCGGCCATGCGCCGCCAGTCGAGGAGCAACGCGACCGCGGACGAATCGACCCCGGTGATGGCGGCGAAATCGATGGTGAGCCGCTCGGGAAGGTCCGCGCGCGCCGCGTAGGCCGCGCTTTCCTCGAGCACCTGGGGAATGGTGTCGAAGGAAAGCTCGCCGGTGAGGGCGAGCACTTCCCCGGCGGCGGCGGAGCTCACTTCTTGGGCGCTTCCGCGGGCCCGCGGTTGCGGTCCTGCAGCGTCTTCACCAATCCGTCGACCCCGCCCTTCTGGATCTGGTCGTTGAAGGTGCCGCGATAAGTGGTCACCAGCGAGGCGCCGTCGATCACCACGTCGTAGACCTTCCAGCCGCTGTCGACCTTCTCCATCGAGTAGTCGATCGGGATCTGCGGGCCGCCCTGCTGGATCACGGCGGTGCGCACCGTGGCTTCCTTGTCGGCGGCGGCGATCTTGGTGGGCTTCACGTCGATCGTCTGGTTGCGGTATTGCGAGAGCGACGAGGAGTAGGTGCGCACGAGGAGCGTGCGGAACTCCTTGATGAGCGCCTGCTTCTGCGCGTCCGTCGCCTGCGCCCAGTTGCGCCCGACCGCCAGGCGCGTCATGCGCTCGAAGTCGAAATGCGGCAGCACCTTTTCCTCGGCGAGCGCGACCATCTTGGCCTGGTTGCCGGAGGCGACCTCCTTGTCGGACTTGATGATCGTGAGGATTTCGTCGGTGGTGCGCTTGACCAGCGCGTCGGGAGTTTCCTGCGCGGTGGCAAGCGCCGGAAGGAGCGCCGCGAGGAGCGTGGCGAAAATGAGTCGCATGGGGAATTTTCCTGTGAGTTGGGTGCTTGAACCCTGTTCGACCCTAACGCGCGAACCGGGGTTCCGGTGGACTTACTTCTTCGGCGCGGCGGCGGGCGTAGCGCCGGCTGGCGCCGCGGTGCCCGGGCCCGAGTCCTGCGCCTTGCTGAACAGAAACTGGCCGATCAGCTTCTCGAGCACGACCGCCGACTGCGTGATCGTGATGCGGTCGCCGGAGGCGAGCTTCTTGTCCTCGCCGCCCGCGTCCAGGCCCACGTAGGTCTCGCCGAGGAGTC
>JBBRQA010000046.1:0-20234 GCA_038227085.1 Burkholderiales bacterium
GATCATGGCTACGATGTACGTCATCAACGGCATCCAGGCTTCGTCGATCGCGTATTTCGTCATTGCATTTGGGTGGGCGCTGCTCGGTGCGGCTCAATCATGGAGGTGGCGTTTGGAGGTCGCCTCGAGTGCGGCACCTGAAAGTGTCCGGAGCCGCAATCAGCTCCCTCGATACGTCACGATTGTCGCCTTCGTGTTAATCGTCGGTGGCGTGGCTGCGAGGTGGTGGGCATGACCTCTCACCACGCGTTGGAGCGGCTATCCCGGCTGAGGCGAACGCGTGGTATGCGAGGCGCTCCAACTCGGTCGTCAGGCGCGCGCAGGCCCACACAGTTCAGGAGAGCTCATGTTCGACCACGTCAAATTCGGAGTCAGCGACTACGCAGCGAGCAAAGCGTTCTTCCTCAAGGCACTTGAACCGCTCGGCGTAGCCGTTGGCGCGGAGGGGCCGCCGACTTACGGCGTCGAGCTTTGCTCGAACGCGAAGGCTTCGTTGTGCCTGTACCAAACCGAGGAGAAGCCGGCGCATCTTCACTTGGCATTCACGGCCGAGAATCGCCAGCAAGTCGAAGCTTTCTATCGCGCGGCTCTGGAGGCGGGTGGCAGAGACAATGGTGCGCCCGGCCTGCGCCCGCACTACCACGCGAACTACTATGCAGCTTTCGTCATTGGTCCGGACGGGCACAACATCGAATTGGTTTGCCACGAGCCCGAGGCCTGACCCCGTCCTTCTCGCCACCTGCGCCAACATCGCCCCGATGACTCATCGAACCGCCTCCTGCAGTTGTGGCCAGCTTCAAGCTCACGTCGCATCCGACCCGATCCGGGTCTCTGTCTGTCACTGCCTTGCGTGCCAGCGCCGCACTGGAAGTGTCTTTGGAGCCCAGGCTCGGTTCGCGTCAACCTCAGTCACGATCAAAGGCACGGGCAAGGAGTTCGTCCGGGTCGGAGACGGAGGGACGCAATGCACTTTCAGGTTCTGTCCCGAGTGCGGTTCGACGGTGTACTACACAGCCGAAGGCCTTGAAGGCTCCGTCGTGGTTCCGGTCGGCGCGTTCGCGGACCCGAAGTTTCCGAACCCCACTTTCTCGGTCTACGAGGAACGAATGCACCGCTGGGTATCCATGCCTCCGGATATCGAGCGCATGGGCTAGGCGGCATGGCGAGCCTCTCCCCTCGAGTCTTTCGAATAACATGGCGCACCCGCAATCCTGAGAACAGGATCACCAATGCTGCTCGCAGACAAGTACCCAATGACCCGCCGCGAGCTGCTGCGCGGGGCTGTTGGCGGGGCGGTCCTTTTGGCGGCAAGCGGCAAGCTCCCAGGGGCGTCGGCACGCGCCGCTCCACCCAACATAGTCTTTATTCTGGCGGACGATCTCGGCTACGCTGATGTCGCCTGTTATGGGCGCCCCGACATCAGAACGCCAAACATCGACGGGCTCGCTACGCGGGGCACCCGCTTTCTGCAGGCCTACGCGAATTCCGCCGTTTGTACCGCGTCACGCACAGCGCTCATCACCGGCCGGTACCAATATCGCCTGCGTGTCGGTCTGGAGGAGCCGCTGGCAGGCAATCCCGAGGTCGGCCTCCCTCCAGAGCATCCGACCCTGCCATCGTTACTGAAGCAAGTCGGATACAGCTCCACGCTGGTCGGCAAATGGCACATGGGTGAGCTCCCCAGGTTCGGACCCCTGCAGAGCGGCTACGATCATTTCTACGGATATCGTGGCGGAGCGGTCGATTATTTTTCGCACGCGTTCGGCACAGATGACGATTTTTGGGATGACGACGTTCCGGTCCATGAAGCGGGATACTTGACCGATTTGCTGGGCACCCGTGCCGTCGACGTGGTGAAGGCGTATGCCAAGACTGGCAAGCCGTTCCTGGTCAGCCTGCACTTCAGCGCGCCACACTGGCCATGGGAGGGTCCCGGGGATCAGGCAGAGTCGGATCGCCTGCGGGCGGCCGGTGAGCAATCCATGTTTCACTTCGACGGCGGTTCGCAGAAGACCTATCAGCAGATGATCGAAGCCATGGACCGGCAGATCGGCCGCGTGCTCCAGGCCCTTGATGCCAACCATCTGACCGACAACACTATCGTCATCTTCACCAGCGACAACGGCGGAGAGCGTTTCTCCAATACCTGGCCGTTCACGGGGAAAAAGACGGAGTTGCTGGAAGGGGGGCTGCGTATTCCGTCCATCATTTCCTGGCCGGGTCACGTTCCGCGGGGCCGCACCACCGATCAGGTCTCCATCAGCATGGATTGGGTACCGACGCTCCTGGCCGCTGCGGGTGCGAAAAACGATCCCGCTTTTCCCAGTGATGGCATCAACCTTTTGCCTCAACTTACCGAGAATGTTGCCCCCGTCCGACGCAAGCTCTTCTGGCGTTACAAAGCGAATGCACAGCGGGCGGTTCGCGACGGCGATTACAAGTTCCTCAAGATTCTAGACAACACGTTCCTGTTCAATGTGGTGGACGATCCGCTGGAGCGCGCGAACCTGAAGGACCGACACAAGGATGTCTATCGCCGGCTCGTTCGGGAATGGTACAACTGGAACGCTGCGATGCTTCCGGAGATCAGGGAAAGCGTTACTGCCTCTTTCCGAGGCGAGCAGCTAGCCGACCACTTTGGCGCCAAGAGGTCTGACCAAATGCCGGATATTCCACGTCCCCCGGACGATTAATATCGGATGTCGGGTCGCATCGCGCATGTGGTTGACGAGCTACGGCGCCTTGAGGACTCCCGCTTTCCAAACCGCGACCGGGACAATCTTGCCGTCCCTCATGCGGAAGATCGTCATCTCCGCGTCCTTGCGGTCGCCTTTCGCGTCGAACTGGATCTTGCCCGTTGCCCCCTGCAGCGACTCGTTGTAGATCTCCGGCGTGAATTTCGCGGGATCGACCGAGTCGGCGCGCCGCATGGCTTCGATCACGACATTGGTCGCGTCGTAGAAGAAGGGCGCGTAGAGCTTGGTCTCGCCGTACTTCTTGTTGAAGGCGTCGCGGAATTCCTTTGTCGCGGCGGACGCCGGGAGCCCCGCCTGTGAGCACGCCAGGCCCTCGCCCGCGGGCCCGGTGAGTTGCGACATCTCCTCGGTGCACGCGCCGTCGCCAAACGCGAACTGCGCCTTGAATCCCAGCTCGCGCGCCTGCTTCACCATGAGCCCTCCGGTGGCGTCCATGCCGCCATGAAAGACGACGTCCGCGTTCTTGCTCTTCAATCTCGTGAGGATCGCCTTGAAGTCCGTCTCCTTGTCGGTGGTGCGCTCGCGTCCGGCGATGTTCACCTTCGCGGCGCGCAGCGCCTTCTCGACCTCGGCGGCGAGGCCCTCGCCGTAGGAGGTCTTGTCGTCCACGATGCCGACGTTGCGGCCCTGCAACTCGCTCACGATGTACGCCGCGATCGCCGGCCCCTGCTGGTCGTCGCGCCCGACGGTGCGGAAGACGCCCTTCAGCCCGCGCTCGGTGAGCTCCGGGTTGGTCGCGGAGCCGGAGATCACCGGGATGCCGGCCTTGTTGTAGATCTCGCTCGCGGGGATCGTCACGCCCGAATTCAAATGGCCGATGACCGCGACGACGTGCGCGTCGACCAGCTTCTGCGCCACCGTGGTGCCGATCTTGGGATCACCCTGGTCGTCCTCGCTCAGCATGCGGAAGACTACGGGCTTGCCACCGATCACGAGCTTCCTGTGGTTGGCCTGCCCGATGGCGAGCGCGACGCCGTTCTCGTCGTCCTTGCCCTGGTGCGCGATGGAGCCGGTGAGGGGACCCGCGTGTCCGATCAGGACGATGACGGCTTCCGAAGGGGAAGTGCTGGGCGCCTCGGTGCGATGGCACGCGGCGACCACGCACAGCGCAAGCGCGATCAGGAGGCGGTTTTGCACAGCTCCTCCCGCAGCTTCTCGCGCACCGGCGCGTCGTCGAGCGTGGGGCCGTTCAGCACGAAGACGTCTTCGGCGCGCGCGCCGAGGGTGGTCACGCGCGCGTCGGCGAGGTTCAACCCATGCGCGAGGAAGATGCGCGCGACCGAGGAGAGGAGCCCGGGGCGGTCGGCGCAACTGACGCTCACCACCCAGCGCCTGGGATGGCGGTCGGGAATGATGGTCACGTGCGGCTCGATCGGGAAGTGCTTCACCCAGCGCGAGACGCGCCCGGGCGTGGCGGTATCCACCGCCTCGGGGGTCGCGATGCGCTCGGCGAGCCCGTTCTCGATGGTGTGGATCAGGTCGCGATAATGCTCGCCGGTGCGCGTCTTGGTGAGCACCTGGAAGCTGTCGAGGGCGAAGCCGTGTTGCGTCGTGTAGATCTTGGCGGCGGCCACGTCGAACTGCATGCGCTCGAAGAAGCTGGTGATGCGCGCGAAGAGGCCGGGCTGGTCGGGCGCGTACACGAGCACCTGCAATCCCTCGCCCACCGGTGACAGGCGCGCGCGCACGATCGGCTTGTCGGGCTTCACGCGCGCCCACAACGTGCGCGTGTGCCATGCGATCTCCGCCACTTCGAAACGCTGGAAATAGTTGTCGGCGAGATCCTTCCAGAGCGCCTCGTGGCGTCCAGGCTCGGGGACGTACTGGCGGAAGATGCGCAGCGACTCGGCGCGCTTGGCGGCGATGGCCGAGGCCGCGTACTCGGTCTCGCCGCGCAGGATCCGGCGCGTGGAGCGGAACAGGTCCTCGAGGAGCTTTCCCTTCCATGCGTTCCACACTGCGGGGCTCGTGCCGCGGATGTCGGCGACAGTGAGGATGTATATGGCGGTGAGGGTGCGCTCGTCGCCCACCAGCGTGGCGAAGGTCGAGATCACATCGGGGTCGGTGAGGTCCTGCTTCTGCGCCGTCATCGACATCACCAGGTGCTTGTCGACCAGCCACGCGATGAGATCGCCGTCGGCCTTGGAGAGCTCGTGCTCCTCGGCGAAGCGGATTGCGTCCTTCGCGCCCAGGTGCGAGTGGTCGCCGCCGCGCCCCTTGGCGATGTCGTGGAAGAGCGCCGCGAGATACAGCACCTCGGGGCGGTCGAACTCCTGCATCAGCTGCGACAGGAACGGGTATTCGTGGTCGAAGCGCGGGATGCGGAAGCGCCGCAGGTTGCGGATCACCATGAGGATGTGCTCGTCCACGGTGTAGACGTGGAAGAGGTCGTGCTGCATCTGGCCGACGATCCTCCCGAACGCGGGCAGATACCTGCCGAGCACGCCGTAGCGGCTCATGCGGCGCAACGTCCACGTGAGGCGCTCGGAGCGCATGATCTCCATGAAGCGCTTGCGGTTGTCGCGATCCTCGCGGAACTCGCGGTTGATGAGCGGCAGCGCGCGCGACAGGGCGCGCAGCGTGCGCGGCCCCAGGCCCACGATGTCGCGGTGATCCTGCAGGCGGCGAAAGGCTTCGAGCATCATCCCCGGCTTCTTCTCGAAGACCTTCTCGTCGCGGATGTCGAGGTTCAGGCCCACCACCTGGAAGTCCGCATCGAGCTTGGTGGGGTTCCTCTCCGATTCCGGAGTAATTCGCTCGAAGAGGTTGGCGAGCAGGATCTGGTTGAAGCGCCAGATCGCCTTGGCCGCGAGGTAGTAGCGGCGCATGAGGAGGTCGGAAGGCGCCATGCCGGGCTGGCCCTTCAGCTTCAGCTGTCGCGCGATCTCGATCTGGTGGTCGAACACGAGCCGGTCCTCGCGCCGGCCGGCGAGGTAGTGCAAGCGGATGCGCAGGTCCTGCAGCACGCGCTCGTTGATGGTGATCGCGGTGCGCTCCGAGGGCGTGATGAGGCCCTCGTCGGCGAGCGCCTTCCACGAGGTGCCCAAGCCCGCGGCGCGCGCGAGCCACAGCACCATCTGCAGGTCGCGCAGCCCGCCGGGGCTTTCCTTGATGTTCGGCTCGAGGTTGTACGCGGCCTCCTGGAAGCGCTCGTGGCGGCGTTTCTGCTCGCGGAACTTGGCCTCGAAAAACGCGCGCACGTCGCGGCGCTCGCGTAGCCGCGTCTCGAGATCGTGGAGAAGCGCGGGGGCGCCGGCGATAAGCCTCGCTTCCATGAGGCTCGTGTCCACGGTGACGTCCTTTGCGGCCTCCTCGACGCACTCGGCCACCGTGCGCACGCTGTGCCCGGGCTCGAGCCCGCTATCCCAGAGCGCGCCGATGAAGCGCTCGATGGCGGCGTTGGGCTTGCGCCCATCGGGGAGAAGCACCAGTACGTCGACGTCGGAATGGGGGAAGAGCGCCCCGCGCCCGTAGCCGCCGACCGCGACCAGCGCCACGTCGCGCTCGACGATGGATTCCCTCCACAGGCGCTGCAGCGCCTCGTCGACGAACGCGGCGTGCGCGGCGAGGGTACGCGCTGCGTCGGGACGGCGGAAATAGCGGCGCTTCAGCTCCTCGCGGCGCTGCCGCGTCCACTCGCGATTTTGCGCGGACGAAGGATGCTGCGCGACGGGCGCGACGGGCGCGGCGGGGAGGGTGGCGGTGCTCACCTCGGAGGGCGAGCCGCTACGAGACGAGTTGCGTGACGCGTTGCTCGACGAAGGCGGGCACGGCCGGGGTGCCCGCGGAAACCGTGAACACTTCGTAGCCTTCGCCGGTCACCAGCACCGTGTGCTCCCACTGTGCGGAGAGCGAATGGTCGGCGGTGACAATGGTCCAGCCGTCGGCGAGCTGGCGGATGTCGCGCTTGCCGGCGTTGATCATGGGCTCCACGGTGAAGGTCATGCCCGCCTGCAGCTTGAGGCCCTGGCCCGCGCGCCCGTAGTGCAGGATCTGCGGCTCCTCGTGGAAGCGCTTGCCGATGCCGTGGCCGCAGAATTCGCGCACGACGCTGAAGCCGTTGGATTCCGCATGTCTCTGGATCGCGAAGCCGATGTCGCCCAGGGTCGCGCCGGGGCGGATCACGTCGATCCCCTTCCACATGCACTCGTAGGTGACCTCGCACAGGCGCCGCGCCTGCACCGAGGGCTCGCCCACGTAGAACATGCGGCTGGTGTCGCCGTGCCAGCCTTCCTTGATGACGGTCACGTCGATGTTCACGATGTCGCCGTTGCGAAGGACCTTGTCGCCCGGCACGCCGTGGCAGACCTGGTGGTTCACCGACGTGCAGATCGACTTGGGATAGGGGCGGTGACCGGGCGGGGCGTAATTGAGCGGTGCGGGGACCGTGCCCTGCACCTTCACCATGTAGTCGTGGCACAGCTGGTCGAGGGTGCCGGTGGTCACGCCCGGCTTCACGTACGGGGTGATGTAGTCGAGGACCTCGGACGCGAGCCGGCCCGCCACGCGCATGGCGGCGAGGTCCTCGGGGCTCTTCAGGGGCTGGTGGAGGGGCTGGAGCATGGGCGAATTATACCGTTAGGTCCAGACGGCGGATGTGGGTTACCCGCCGGGGTCGTAGTGGTAGATGATGGATGGATGACGGCCTCTCATTCGATCTTCAAGACGCTGCTTGCCGCGGCGTTGCTGGCCTGTGCTACTACGGCGGCCGCTGTGCTGCAGGTGGATCCCTTCTCGCGGTGGACCCAGGTCCCCATGGCGAATGCCGACCGCCTGTACACCGGCGGCCCGGGGGGCGCCACCGTCGTCCTGTTGCGCCGCGATGCGGGGCCGCTACGCTCTTTCGATGGCGGCGTGACGTGGGCCCCGTTCAACACGCCGTCCCAGACCTTTTGGATCTATGCCGCACCCACCGCCGCACGCACTTGGTACGCGTATTTCGACGGGGCGCTCTATCGGACTACGGATGGGGGCGACAGTTGGGAAAAGCGCTCCGAGGCATTGCCCGCGCATACCGGTGCCCAATATCTCAGCGTCTCCGCGGACCCCGATGTCCTGTACCAATCCACGTACGTAATGGCGCAATGCGACTTCGAATGCCCGGCCACGAGCCAAACGCTGCAGGTTTCGCTCGATGGCGGGCGTCATTGGCAGGATGTGCGGGCGCCGGAAGGCTTCGCGCACGGATTCGCGTCCCCGGTCGATTCGAGAGTCGTCTTCTACCTCGGGAGCGGCGGCTTCCTGCGGAGCGCCGATCGGGGTGCGACCTGGCTCCCCGTGAACGTTCCCTATCCGGGCCCGCCCGCGAACATCGCGACGGGCGCGGTGACTTTCGATGCTCTCGACGGCTCGGTCGTTTACCTGCGCACGGGCATCGGGATGAACGCCGCGTTGCCGCCTATTTTCTCGACGCGCGATGGTGGCGAGACCTGGACCGCCAGCAGCCTGCCGCCGGCGAGTCACCTGTACGCGGATCCCGCACAACGGGGCCGTGCGTACCTGTTCGCATACTTCGATGGAGCGTTCGAGACCCGCGACGCGGGACTGACGTGGGTCCATGTCGAGCCTTTCTTCAACCAGGGCCTCAACGAGGACGTCGATGCGGTGGTCACGCGTGGCCGCAAGCGGTTCGGCCTGAACGCCGAGTTCCTGATGCTGAAGGAGCTCGATCTCAACGACGGGGCGCTCGCGCTTCGCTCGGACCTCTGGTGGAATGCTGGAGAACCCGGCATGGGCCTCACCATCACGCACCGCGGCTCCAACCAGACTTTCGTGGCATGGTACGCGTATGGCGCGGACGGCGCGCCCGTCTGGCGCGTGGTCCCCGGCGGGCAGTGGAATGACCGCACCTTCATTGGCGACATGTACGAGACCACCGGCGCACCGGTCTTCGGCACGGCATTCGATCCGTCGAAAGTGGTGTCGCGGAAAGTCGGAAGCGTGCAGCTCCAGTTCGACAACGAGGATTCCGCGCTTTTCTCCTATCAGCTCGGAACGGG
Source organism: Burkholderiales bacterium (assembly GCA_038227085.1). Taxonomy (GTDB): domain Bacteria; phylum Pseudomonadota; class Gammaproteobacteria; order Burkholderiales; family Usitatibacteraceae; genus Usitatibacter. The sequence continues at coordinate 8,756 of JBBRQA010000046.1, forward strand.
CGCCGTGGTCGACAAGCGCATCGTGCGCGAAATGTTCGGCGCTCCGGTGCAGGTTCCCGCCGTCGACGACAACTACGCGGACCTATGGTGGAACGCGGCTGAGCCGGGTTGGGGCATCGCGATCAGCCACCAGGACGACAACATCTTCGCGACCTGGTTTGTGTACGACGCGCAGGGCAAGCCGCTGTGGATCGTGATGCCCAACGCCAGGTTCACCGCGGGAAGCCAGGTGCCGAAAGTCACCGGCGATATCTACACGACCCATGGCCCGAGCTCCAATGGGCCCTACGATGCCTCGCAGGTGGTGGCCACGAAGGTCGGCACCGCGTCGATCACGTTCAACTCGCGGGACGCCGCCCTCCTCGAGTTCACCGTTTCCGGCGCCGCCGGCAGCCGCGCGATCACCCGCCAGCCCTTCTGAAGGTGATTGAATAGAAGGGTGTTTTTGGGCTATAATCGTGGGCTCCGCAAGGCGTAATCGTGCGCCAGGCGGTAATCGTCAAATCCACACCCCGGGCACTTTAAGGTCCTGATCTCGGAAACGAATCGGGCTCGCGCGGGGGAGGCACAACCTTAAGGAGCAGCAAAGAATGTCCGTTACCATGCGCCAGATGCTGGAGGCCGGTGTTCACTTCGGCCACCAGACGCGTTACTGGAATCCCAAGATGTCGCCGTACATCTTCGGTGCCCGCAACAAGATCCACATCATCAACCTTGAGAAGTCGCTCCCGATGTACCAGGACGCTCTCAAGTACGTGCGCCAGCTCACCGCGAATAAGGGGCAGATCCTCTTCGTCGGCACCAAGCGGCAGGCCCGCGAGATCGTCAAGGAAGAGGCGCAGCGCGCCGGAGCCCCCTACGTCGACTACCGGTGGCTGGGCGGCATGCTCACCAACTTCAAGACCGTGAAGGGCTCGATCAAGCGCCTGAAGGACATGGACGCGATGATCGCCGACGGCTCGATGGAGCGCTTGTCGAAGAAGGAGCAGCTCCTCAACGGGCGCGAGCGCGAGAAGCTCGAGCGCTCGCTGGGCGGCATCAAGGACATGGGCGGCGTCCCCGACGCGCTCTTCATCATCGACGTGGGCTTCCACAAGATCGCGGTCACCGAGGCCAAGACGCTGGGCATCCCCATCGTCGGCGTGGTCGACTCGAACAATTCGCTCGACGGCATCGACTACGTGATCCCCGGCAACGACGACTCGACGCGCGCCATCCGCCTCTACGCGCGTGGCGTGGCCGACGCGATCCTCGAGGGCCGCAGCCAGGTCATGAACGAGATGGTCGCGCCGCAGAGCTCCGAGGACTTCGTCGAAGTCCAGGACGCGGAAAAGCAGTAAAGGAACACAAGCCGCTCGAGCATTGGGCCGCGAGGCCGCGAAAAAAGGGGCGCGAAGCCCCTTTTTCGTAACTGAAAACCGTCATTCCCGCGGAGGCGGGAATCCAATGATTGGATCCCCGCCTGCGCGGGGATGACAAACGGAGAGAGTTGAAATGGCAGACATCACCGCGGGAATGGTCAAGGAACTGCGCGAGCGCACCGGGCTCGGCATGATGGAGTGCAAGAAGGCGCTCGAGGAAGCGGGCGGGGACATGCAGAAGGCCGAGGAGCTGCTGCGCATCAAGAGCGGCGCGAAGGCCTCCAAGGCGGCGGGCCGCGTCGCGGCGGACGGCGCCATCGGTACGTATCTCTCGGCGGACAAGAAGCTGGGCGCGCTGGTCGAGGTGAACGCCGAGACCGACTTCGTCGCCAAGAACCCCGACTTCACGGCCTTCACCGAGGGCGTGGCAAAGCTGGTAGCCGAGAAGAACCCGGCCGACGTGGCCGCGCTTTCCAACCTCTCGCTCGGAACGGAGACGGTGGAGTCAGCGCGCCAGAAGCTGGTGCAGAAGATCGGCGAGAACATCACCGTGCGCCGCTTCGAGCGCGTGCACACCGACAGGAAACTAATGCAGTACGTCCACCCGGGCGCCAAGGTGGCAGTGATCGTGGACATCGAGGGTGACGACGAGGTCGCCAAGGACATCACGCACCACATCGCCTTCGCCAAGCCCAGGTACATGACGAAGGACCAGTACCCGGCCGACGCGGTCGCCGCCGAGCGCAAGATCATCGAGGCGCGCGCGGCCGAATCCGGCAAGCCGCCCGAGATCGTCGCCAAGATGGTGGAGGGCGGCATCAACAAGTTCCTCGCCGAGAACACGCTGATGGGCCAGCCGTTCGTGAAGGACGACAAGCTCACCGTCGAGAAGATGCTCGCCGCCCGCAAGGCGAAGCTGCACGGCTACAAGTTCCTGGTCGTGGGCGAGGGCATCGAGAAGAAACAAAACGATTTCGCCGCGGAAGTCGCGGCGATGACCAAGACGGCGGCGTGACCATGCCGGGCGTCCCGCAAGACGAAGCGAACCCGCCGGCGCAACCGGCGTACCAGCGCATCCTCCTCAAGCTGTCGGGGGAAGCGCTGATGGGCAACGACTCGTTCGGGATCAACCGCGAGATGGTCGAGCGCATCGTGGCCGAGGTGAAGGAAGTCTCGGATCTCGGCGTGCAGGTGGGCATCGTGATCGGCGGGGGCAACATCTTCCGCGGCGTCTCGCAGGGCGCGACCGGCATGGACCGCGCCACCGCCGACTACATGGGCATGCTGGCCACCGTCATCAACGCTCTCGCCCTCGGCGACGCGATGAATCGGGGCGGCCTGGTCGCGCGCGTGCAGTCCGCGCTCAGCATCGAGCCCGTGGTCGAGCCCTACATCCGCGGCAAGGCGATCCGCTACCTCGAAGAGGGCAAGATCGTGATCTTCGCCGCGGGCACCGGCAACCCGTTCTTCACCACCGATACCGCGGCGGCGCTGCGCGGGCGCGAAGTCGAGGCCAACATCGTCCTCAAGGCCACCAAGGTGGACGGCGTCTACACCGCCGACCCGATGAAGGACAAGACCGCGACGCGCTACGACAAGCTCACCTTCGACGAGGCGTTCGTGAAGAACTTGAAGGTGATGGACGCGACGGCGCTCGCGCTCTGCCGCGACCAGAAGCTGCCGATCAACGTGTTTTCCATCTTCAAGGAAGGCGCCCTGAAGCGCGTCGTGATGGGTGAAGACGAAGGTACACTTGTCCACAATTAGGAGAGAGCGGGCATGAGTATTGGCGACATCAGGAAGCAGGCGACGGAAAAGATGGGCAAGTCGGTGGACACGCTGAAGAACGACCTCGCCAAGGTGCGCACCGGCCGCGCGCATACCGGCCTCATCGACCACCTGCGCGTGGACTACTACGGCACCGAGATGCCGATCAACCAGGTCGCCAACGTCACGCTCTCCGACTCACGCACCATCTCGATCCAGCCGTTCGAGAAAAAAATGGTGCAAGTGGTCGAGAAGGCGATCCGCGACTCGGACCTCGGCGTGAACCCGGCCACTTCGGGCGACATGATCCGCGTGCCGATGCCGGCCCTCACCGAGGAGCGCCGCAAGGACCTCGCCAAGCTGGTGAAGCACGAGGGCGAGAACGCCAAGGTGGCGGTGCGCAACATCCGCCGCGACGCGATCGCGCACCTGAAGGCGCTGCTCAAGGAAAGCGAGATCAGCGAGGACGAGGACAAGCGCTCCGAGACCGAGATCCAGAAGCTCACCGACAAGTCGATCGCCGACATCGATCGCCTGGTCGCGGAAAAAGAGAAGGACCTGATGGCGGTCTAGCCATGAGCGACTTCACCAGCTCGACCAAAACCGTCCCCGAAACGGGCATCGTCCCGCGCCATGTCGCGATCATCATGGACGGCAACGGGCGTTGGGCGAAGAAGCGCTTCCTGCCGCGCGTCGCCGGGCACCGCCGCGGCGTGGAGGCCGTGCGCGAGACGGTGAAGTCGTGCGCGGCCAGCGGCGTCGAATACCTCACGCTGTTCGCGTTCTCGAGCGAAAACTGGCGCCGCCCTCCCGAGGAAGTCTCTTTCCTGATGCAGCTGTTCCTGCGCTCGCTCCAGCAGGAAGTGGGCAAGCTCCACGACAACGGCATCCGCTTCAAGGTCGTGGGCGACCTCGCGCCCTTCGACGAGCGCGTGCTCGCGCATATCCGCGAGGGTGAAGCGCTCACGCGCGACAACACCAAGCTCACCCTCACCATCGCCGCCAACTACGGCGGGCGCTGGGACATCCTCCAGGCCGCCGAGCGCTGCCGCCAGGAAGACACGGTGGCACCCATTACCGAGGAGCGCCTCGCGCGCTACCTGTCGATGGGCTACGCGCCCGAGCCCGACCTCTTCATCCGCACCGGCGGCGAGCAGCGCGTCTCCAATTTCCTCCTCTGGCAGCTCGCCTACACCGAGCTTTACTTCACCGACGCCCTCTGGCCCGACTTCGGCGCCGAAGCTATCGAGAGCGCCTTCGCCTCCTATCGCCAACGCGAGCGGCGTTTCGGCCGCACCAGCGAGCAGCTCAAGGACGGCGAGCCGGTGCCCCAGATCGGGTAACGCGCCCTTGCTCCTTACCCGCGTCATCACCGCGGTCGCGATCCTCGTCGTCCTCGTCGGGATGCTGTTCTTCGCCTCCGCCATCGCCTGGTCGCTGTTCGTGCTCGCCGTGGCGCTCCTCGGGTGCTGGGAGTGGTCGCGCATGTGCGGCCTCACGGCCCGCGGGCAGGGCGCCTTCCTGTTCGCCTCCGGGGTCCTCGGTGCGGTGTTCTGGCTGCTTTACGTGCGCGGCGGCGATCCGACGTACCTCTCCGTGGCGAGCGTGGCCTTCCTGCTCTCCGCGGCCTTCTGGATCCTCGCCGCGGCCCCGTGGCTCGCGAAGAAGGCGCGGCCCGGGTCGCTCGCGTGCGCGCTGGCCGGCTGGCTCGTGGTGTGGCCCACGTGGTTCGCGTTCGTCGTGCTGCGCGACGCGAGCCCCTGGCTCCTCCTCGCGATCGCCGCGCTCGTCTGGATCGCAGACATCGCCGCGTATTTCGCGGGGCGCCAGTTCGGCAATCGCAAGCTCGCGCCGGCGATCAGCCCCGGCAAGACGTGGGCCGGGGTGTATGGAGCGATCGCGGGCGTCGCGGCCTACGGCGCCGTGCTCTCGTGGATCTCCCACGCTTACGCCACGCCGATCTCCGCGATCTTCGCCCCCGCGCTCGGCGTCCCGGCGATCGCCGCGATGCTCCTCCTCACGGCTTTCAGCGTGACCGGAGACCTCTTCGAGTCATGGATGAAGCGCGGGGCGGGCCTCAAGGATTCGAGCTCGCTCCTGCCGGGACACGGTGGCGTCCTTGACCGCATCGACGCGCTCACCTCGACGCTGCCGGTGGCGGCGTTCCTGCTCTCTCTTCGGCTGGGCGGGGCGTGAAGAGGATCGCCATCCTGGGATCGACCGGCTCCGTCGGCACCAGCACGCTCGACGTGATCGCGCGGCATCCGCGGCGCTACCAGGTCACCGCGCTCGCGGCGGGCAAGAACGACGCGCTCCTCCTCGAGCAGTGCAAGGCCTTCAGGCCGCGCTACGCGGTGCTCGCCAGCCCGGACGCCGCGGAGCGATTGCGCGCGGGGTTGAAGCGAGAAGGCATGGACACGGAGGTGCGCTGTGGCGCCGCGGCTCTCGAGGAGATCGTCGCCCTGGACAGTGTCGAGGCGGTGATGGCCGCCATCGTCGGCGCCGCGGGTTTGCCCGCCACCATCGCCGCGGCGCGCGCCGGCAAGCAGGTGCTCCTCGCCAACAAGGAAGCGCTGGTGATGTCGGGCGCGCTCTTCATGAAGGCGGTCGCGGAAGGCAACGCTACGCTCCTGCCCATCGACAGCGAGCATTCCGCGATCTTCCAGTCTCTGCCGCGCGGCTTCGTGTGCGGGCGCGCGGGCGAGCTCGAGCGCGCCGGCGTGCGCCGCGTGCTCCTCACCGCCTCGGGCGGGCCGTTCCGCACCACACCCGTCGATCGGCTTGCGCGCGTGACGCCCCAGCAGGCGGTGGCGCACCCCAAATGGGTGATGGGCCCGAAGATCTCGGTGGACTCGGCGACCATGATGAACAAGGGCCTCGAGGTGATCGAGGCGCATTGGCTGTTCGGCGCGCCGCTCGAATTGATTCAAGTGGTCGTGCACCCGCAGAGCGTGATCCACTCGATGGTTGAGTACGCCGACGGCTCGGTGATCGCGCAGCTGGGCGCCCCGGACATGCGCACCCCGATCGCGTGCGCGCTCGCCTTTCCCGAGCGCATCGAATCGGGCGCGGAACCGCTCGATTTCACCACTCTGGGCGCCCTCGAGTTCGAGCGCCTCGACGCGCTGCGCTTCCCGTGCGTGGCGCTCGCGCGCGAAGCGCTCCGCCAGGGCGGCACGGCACCCGCGGCGCTGAACGCCGCCAACGAGATCGCCGTGGAATCGTTCCTTGCCGGGCGCCTCGCCTTCACCGGCATCGCGGAAGTGATCGAAAACGTGCTCGGGGAAGTGAACGTCGAGCCGCTTTCGTCCCTCGAACAGGTCTATGCTGCGGATATCGAAGCCCGCGCATTGGCATCACGGTTCATCTCCCGCCTCGTACCTCGCGCCTCGATCCTGACCCCATGACCTGGCTCACCATTCCCTCTTTCCTGGTAACCGTCGGCGTGCTCGTCGTATTCCACGAGTTCGGCCACTATCTCGTCGCGCGCCTGATGGGAGTGAAGATCCTCCGCTTCTCGGTGGGCTTCGGCAAGCCGCTGCTGGTGCGCCGCACCGGCGCCGACCAGACCGAATGGATGCTCTCCGCGGTCCCGCTCGGCGGCTACGTGAAGATGCTCGACAGCCGGGAGGGGGACGTGCGCGTGGACGAGCGCCATCGCGCGTTCGACCACCAGAGAGTCGCCTCGCGCATCGCGATCGTGCTCGCGGGACCGTTCGCGAATTTCCTGCTGGCGCTCCTGCTCTACTGGGTGCTCTTCGTCGCGGGCCTTCCCGGCTTGAAGCCGATCGTTGCCGCGCCGCCGGCCAATACGCCGGCCGCCATGGCGGGCCTCGCTGCCGGCGACATGCTGGTCTCCGTGGCCGACGAGCCGGTGGCCACGTGGAACGACGCACGCTGGATGCTTCTCAAGCAGGCGGTCAAGCGCGAGACCACGGCCATCGAGGTCGAGACGGAGCGCGGATCGCATGCGACGAGGCGGCTCGACATGTCGGGGCTCAGCAAGGATGACCTCGACAAGGATTTCTTCGGCAAGCTCGGCCTGGTCGCGATGCAGCCGCGCGTGCCCGCTTCGCTAGGCAGGGTGCTCGCGGGCAGGGCGGGCGAGCGCGCGGGCCTCGCAGCCGGCGACCTGGTGGTGAGCATCGACGACAAGCCGATTGCGACGTGGGCGGAATTCACCGGCGCGATCTCGGCCAACCCGGGCAAGGAGCTGGTGCTCGAGATCGAGCGCGCCGGGCGACGCTTCCCGGTGCACGCGACTCCGGACGCGGTGACGGAGGGCGGCCGGCGCATCGGGCGCCTGGGCGTGGAGATCCGCACCGAGCTCCTCAAGCCCGAGTACGAGCGCATGACCACGATCGTGCGCTATGGCCCCGTGGACGCGTTCGGCAAGGCCGCGGCCAAGGTCTACGACCTCTCGGCCTTCAGCGTGAAGATGCTGGGGCGCATGATCGTGGGCGACCTGTCTTGGAAGAACCTGTCGGGCCCGATCACCATCGCCGACTACGCGGGACAGTCGGCGCAGGCGGGCTGGATCAGCTGGCTGGGCTTCCTCGCGCTGGTGAGCGTGAGCCTGGGAGTCCTGAATCTCCTGCCGATTCCCCTGCTGGATGGGGGCCACCTGGTGTATTATTTCGCCGAAATCGCGAAGGGAACGCCGGTGTCCGAAAAGACGATGGAAATCGGACAACGTCTCGGCTTGGCACTTCTTCTCGGGCTCACCTTCTTCGCCTTCTACAACGATCTCAACCGCCTGTTCACGGGCTGACCCTATTGAAGCGTCCTCGAGTTACCCGCCCTAGCGCAAGCGCCTTTCTGCTGCGTCTTTTCGCCGCCTGCGCGCTCAGCGCCGCGCTTCCCGCCTTCGCGATCTCGCCCTTCGTCATCAAGGACATCCGCGTCGAGGGCGTGCAGCGCACCGAGGCGGGCACCGTGTTCACCTACCTTCCGGTGAAGGTGGGCGACAGCGTCGACGACGACAAGGCCGCGGCCGCGGTGAAGGCGCTCTACGCGACCGGCTTCTACTCCGACGTGCGCCTGGAGAGCGACGGCGACATCCTCATCGTCTTCGTCCAGGAGCGGCCGGCGATCGCTTTGATCGAGATCGAGGGCGCCAAGGAATTCACCAAGGACAACCTCAAGGACGGCCTCAAGCAGGCCGGCATCTCCGAGAGCAAGATCTACGACAAGTCGCTCCTCGACCGCGCCGAGAAGGAGCTGAAGCGCCAATACACGAGCCGCGGCTTCTACGCCGCCGTGGTGAAGACGACGGTGACGCCGCTGGAGAGAAACCGCGTGTCGCTGCGCTTCGACATCGAGGAAGGCGCCGTCACCAAGATCGCCGACATCAACATCATCGGCGCGAAGGACTTCAGCGAAAAAGAGCTTCTGCGCAACATGAAGCTCACCACGCCCGGCTGGTTCACCTGGTTCACCAAGGACGACCAATACTCCAAGCAGCAGCTCACCGCGGATCTCGAGAGCCTGCGCTCGTTCTACCTCAACCGCGGCTACCTCGAGTTCAACATCGAGTCCACGCAGGTCTCGATCACGCCCGACCGCGAGAAGATCTTCATCACCGTCGCGATCACCGAGGGCCCGGTCTACCGCGTGGGCGACGTGAAGCTGGCCGGCGACCTGATCGTGAAGGAAGAGGAGCTGCGCAAGCTGGTGCTCGCCAAGCCGGGCGAGGTGTTCTCGCGCGAGAAGGTGGTCGAGACCACCAAGCGCATCTCGGACCGCCTCGGCAACGACGGCTACTCCTTCGCCAACGTGAACCCGGTTCCCGAGCTCGACCGCGAGAAGCGCGTGGCGAGCTTTACCTTCTTCGTCGACCCGGGCCGGCGAGTGTACGTGCGCCGGGTGAACATCTCGGGCAACCAGAAGACGCAGGACGAGGTGATTCGCCGCGAGCTGCGCCAGCTGGAGAGCTCCTGGTATTCGCTCGAGAAGATCGCGCGATCGAAGGAGCGCCTGCAGCGCACCTCGTATTTCTCCGAAGTGAACATCGAGACGCCCGCCGTGCCGGGCACCTCCGACCAGGTCGACGTCAACGTGACCGTCACCGAGCGCAACACCGGCACGCTCAACTTCGGCGTCGGCTACTCCGCCGCGGAAAAGCTCACGCTGCAAGCGTCGGTGTCGCAGGCGAACATCCTGGGCAGCGGCAATCTGGTCGCCTTCCAGATCAACAACGGCAGGGTCAACAAGATCTACTCGCTGAGCTACCTGAACCCGTACTGGACCGCCGACGGCATCGCGCGCGGCTTCGACATCTTCCACCGTGACGTGGACACCTCGAGCCTTTCGATCGCGGCATATCACACGTATTCGTCGGGCGCGGGCGTGCGCTACGGCATCCCGGTAAGCGAGCTGGACACCGTCAACGTCGGTTTCACCGCGGAGCGCACGCGCCTCACGATCGATGCGCTCGCCCCGCCGCGCTACCTGGACTTCGTCTCGCAGTTCGGCGAGAAGAGCAACACCTTCCGCAGCAACGTGGGCTTCGCGCGCGACAGCCGCGACAGCCTCACGTGGCCCACCAAGGGCTGGCTGAACGAGATCGCGCTCGAGATCGGCGTGCCGCCCGGCGACCTCACCTATTACCGCGCCAACTATCAGAGCCAGTACTTTTTCACGCCCGAGCGCTGGTCGTTCCTCACCTTCATGCTGAACGGCGAGGTGGGCTACGCCGCCGGTTACCGCGGCAAGCCGCTGCCCTTCTTCAAGAACTTCTACGCGGGCGGCGTGGGCTCGGTGCGCGGCTTCGAGACCGCAAGCCTGGGGCCGCTGGACGCGCACGGCGACGTGCTGGGCGGCGACCGGCGCGGGGTGGTCAACTTCGAGATGTTGTTCCCGATGCCGGGCTACAAGGAAAAGAACGTGCGCATCGCGGCCTTCGTCGACGCGGGCAACGTCTGGGGTCCCGACGACAAGATCCGCGCGCAGGACGTGCGCGTATCCACCGGCATCGCGGTAAGCTGGGACTCTCCGGTGGGACCGCTGCGCTTTTCCTTCGGCGCGCCGATCAAGAAGCAGCCTGCGGACAAGATCGAGCGGTTCCAGTTCCAGCTGGGCAAGATTTTCTAGGCTCGCGCGACATGAAGACTTTCGTGGCATTGGTGCTGGCATGCTGGGCCTTCGCGGCGGGCGCGCAGACCCTGAAGATCGGCTTCGTCAATACCGAGCGCGTGTTCCGCGAGGCCGCCCCCGCCAAGCGCGCGCAGCAGAAGCTCGAGCGCGAGTTCGCGGCGCGCAACACGGAGCTCGCCAAGATGGAGAAGCAGGGGCGCGACCTCCAGACTGAGCTCGAGCGCGAGAACGTGACGATCCCCGAGCCGCAGCGCCGCGAGAAGGAGCGCCAGCTCGCCGACATCAGCCGCGACTTCCAGAGGAAGCAACGCGAGATCCGCGAGGACCTGAACCTGCGCAGGAACGAGGAGCTCGCCGCCGTACAGGAGCGCGCCACGCGCGTCATCAACCAGATCGCGGAAGCCGAGAAGTTCGACCTCATCCTCCAGGAAGCGGTCTTTGCGAGCGGGAAGATCGACATCACCGAGAAGGTCATCAAGGCCCTGTCGGAAAAGTGAATGGGCACGGATCACAACTCGAAGGCGGATATGCTCTGTCCCCCTCCTGTTGTCCTCACTCTTCGCGAAATCGTCGAGCGCCTCGGTGGTGAGGCCGTAGGCGAGGCCGCCACGCCATTGACCGGCGTCGGCACCCTCGATTCCGCCGGCCCCGGCGAGATCACCTTCCTCGCCAATCCGAAGTACCGCGGCAAGCTCGCCGGGACACGCGCCGGAGCCGTGATCGTGGGGCCCGGGGACCGCGAGGCCGCCACCATCCCGCACATCGTTTCCGACAATCCCTACGCCTACTACGCGCGCACGGTGAAGCTCTTCCATCCCGATGCGGCGGTGAAGCCGGGCATCCACCCGTTCGCGCAGATCGACGGCGCGGCCAACATCGACGCCTATGCGGAGATCGGCCCCTTCGTCGTGATCGGCGCCGGCGCCACGGTGGCGCGTGGCGCGAAGATCGCCGCCCATTGCGTCCTCGGCGAGCGCGTCTCGATCGGCGCGGACACGCGCCTGAATCCCCGCGTCACCATCTACGACGACTGCTCGATCGGCGCGCGCTGCGTGCTGCACTCGGGCGTGGTGATCGGCGCCGACGGCTTCGGCATGGCGCGCGACGCCGGCCGCTGGGTGAAGATCCCGCAGGTCAGCCGCGTGCGCATCGGCGACGACGTGGAGGTCGGCGCCAACACCACCATCGACCGCGGCGCCCTCGACGACACCGTGATCGAGGACGGGGTCAAGCTCGACAACCAGATCCAGGTCGGC
>JBBRQA010000047.1:0-19963 GCA_038227085.1 Burkholderiales bacterium
CTCCTTCAAGATCGCCACGATCTGCGACTCGTTGAATTTCGACTTCTTCATTGAACCTCCCTGGACGATAAATCCTGCCAGAAAAGTCCACTTGTAGAATGTCTACGCGGCGGGGAAGCTTACGGGGGTGAAGCTCGAGCCGGCGCGATCGTTCCTTGATGCGGGAGGGAGGTCGCTGCAAAAATTGCGCTCCAACGGACGGCTTCTTCTCCCGATCGACCGGAGGTGATGCGCGCCTCTCGAGCTCCACCCCTACACTTCAATGAGGCTCCAAGGGCCTAGTTCATCGTGCCATCGCAATCGTCGCTGCCCTTCTGCGAGCCGGGTCGCTATCCAAGGGTGCGCTGCGATGCTCCTCGCATCCCCGCTCGTTCAGGCAGCCCCTTGGCAGGGGCTGCGCATCCTAAACGCGTCGCGCATCGCCGTTCTTTTCGGCGAGTCCATTCAAAGCTGGGGGAATGACCGCGACGTGCACGCAGAGCCATCCATCGGGCTCTTGGGATGAAGGTCGAGAGGCGCGCGTCACTTCCGGTCGATCGCGAGAAGAACCCCGCAGTTCGAGCGCAATCTTTGCAGCGAGCTCCCTCCCCTATCCAGGGACCATCGCGCCGGCTCGCCCTTCAGCCCGAGCCCGATGGATGGCGCAAGCCGCTAGAGCAAACCGGGTATCCAGCGCTTCACGCGGCGGCAATAGCCGCGATATTCGTCCCCGAAGAGCTCCTCGAGATGGCGCTCGTCCGCACGCACGCGCCGGTGAAACCAGATCGCGTGGAACACGAACACCACCGCGGCGATCCACGAGCCAAGCGCCAGCACCACGCCGGAGAAGTAAATCAAATGACCCAGGTACATCGGATTGCGCACCCAGCGGTAGATGCCCTGCTCGACGATGCGATCGGGGGGAATCGCGACGCCGGGGCCCCCGCCGCCCAGCTTCGTGCGGTAGTTTCCGACCAGCCGGTACTGGAGATAGCCCCACGCGATGAGCGGCAAGGCCCCCCAGTGACTCACCGGAACGCCCTGCTGGAGGAGGGCCTCGATGGCGAAGAGCGCCGCCGGCCAGACGATGAATGTGCGGTTGGACGTGCTCTTCAGCCAGCGGCGCAGCGTCACGCGCGCTTCACCGGATCGTCGCTCGGCATCGCGAGGATGAAGAGGTTGGCGACGACGATGGTCGCGGCGAGGAACCAGAAGGTGGCGATGAGGCCATGGCGGTCGGCGATCATCCCGCCCACGAGCGGCGCGACCGACGCGCCGAGGGACTGCGCGCCGAACAGGATTCCGATGCTGGTGCCGCCCATGTTCTTCGGCGTCGACTCGAGAAGCCAGGCCTGCAGCACCGGCCGGATCGCATAGAGGAAGAACCCCAGCACCGCGATGAACACGATGAACGCGGTCGACTTGCCGGCGAGCGCCATGAAGACCAGCACCACGGCGGTCATGGCCATGCTCGTCATCATGATGCTGCGCCGGCCCATGCGGTCGGACAGATGCCCCGCGATCGGGGTGGCCGCGAATCCGGCGGCCTGCAGCGCGAACATGCCCGCGCCCACCCACAGCGGCGAATAGCCCATCTCGTAGGCGAGGTAGACGGGAAGGAACGTGAGGAGCGCGTTCTGCGTCATCGAGCGGAACGCCGAGCTCGCGGTAAGGAGCACCAGCGAACGGTTGCGGACGAGCGCCGGCACGCCGCGGAAATACTCGGCGAGTGGCTGGCTGCGCGCCTCGTCACCCGCTTTCGCCTTCGCGCCCACGCGCATCCTGCCCAGCATCACGAGGAGGAGGAGCGACATCACGAGCCCGGGGATCACGTTGATCACCACCACCTCGCGCCAGGACAGCACTGCCAGGAGCGAGCCGATGGCGAGCGGTGCGAGCGCGTCGCCCACGTTACCGCCCATGCCGTGGATCGAGAGCACCAGCCCCTTGCGCGCCGGGTAGCTCCGCGCGAGCGTGGGGATCGCCGTGGGATGCCAGAGGCTGTTGCCGAAACCTACCAGCGCGACGCATCCCAGCAGCATCAGGTATCCGTGGCTGAACCCCATGAGGAGATAGGGAAAGCCCACCCAGAAGAGCGAGAGCGCCATCAGCACCCCCTTCCGGCCCACGGTATCGACCAGGATCCCGCCGGGCACGTTGGCCACCGCGCCCGCCAGATACTGGCAGGTCATGATGAGGCCGATCTGGCTGTAGGTAAGGCCGAGCTCCTTGCCGATGATCGGCAATATCAGGTAGAAGGTCGCCGGGTACCAGTGCGTGAGCGCGTGTCCGAGCGTGATCAGCCACACCTCGCGGAAAGAGCGCTGCGCAGGGACCTTCTCCGCATCGGAGACGGCGGTGCTCACTTGCCCGCTGCCTTCAGCACGGTGTCTTCAAAGAGCTTGCTCCACTTGCCGCTCTCGTCGAGGGAGCGCACCGGGTCGTTGACGACGATCTTGATCCCTTTCAACGGCGACGCCACCTTGGTGTTGGTCGGCACGTAGTCGACGCTCACCATGGCGTTCTGGCCGTCGGGACCGAGCATGTACTCGTAGAAGAGGAGCGCGGCGTTCGGATGAGGCGCGTGTTTCGCCACGCCGATCGCGTTGGCGCGCGCGACCGCGGGCTCGATCGCGAACCAGTCGATCGGCGCGCCTTTCTTCTTCGCCTGCTCGGGCATGTAGTTGTACACGGTGAGGGCAAGCGGCACCTCGCCGGAGACCACCATGTTGTTGAGGAGCGTATGCCCATGGCGCGGCGAGATGCCGTTGGTGGCGACCAGCTCCCGGAAGAACTTGAGGCCGGCCTCCTCGCCGCCCATCAGGTGCACGACGGTGGCGAACCAGTCGTCGTTCTTCGATTCGATGCCGAGCTTGCCCTTCCACTTCGGATCGAGGAGGTCCTTGTAAGTTTTCGGAAGGTCCGACTTCTTTACGAGGCTCGTGTTGTATGCCTGCACCCAGACCGAGAGGATGGTGGCGGCCCATTCCTTGTGCGCGGGCACCGAGCCCGGCTGCAGGTCCTTGTGCACCGGCGAAGACACCGGCGCCAGAACCTTCTCGCGCGACAGAGCCTCCATCTCCGGCGCTCCGAAGTGCACCGCGTCCACGATGTAGCGCTTCGCCTTCGCCTCCGCCACGGCGCGCTGCAGCACCTTGTCCGTGCCCGCGCGCCAGATGGTTACCTTGACGCCGTACTTCTGCTCGAAGGGCTTCACGATCGCCGGCAGGTCCTTCTCGGCGATGGTCGTGTAGAGGGTGAGCTCGCCCTCCTTTTTCGCCGCGGCGACGATCTTGTCCATGCGGTCGGCGCCCTCGTAATTCGCGAGGCTCTGCGCCGCGGCGGGGACCGCGGCGGCGAGCGCCACGGCCAGCATCAGCCTGCGGATCGGGTTCATTGCCTCACTCCGGATGATTCAGGTTTTCCTCGAAGTGGCGCGGGACGAATCCGCGGCCTTCCGGCGTGGGCTCCGTGGGGCGCGGGATCACCGACTTCTGGAACAGCATGTTCATGAACATGAGCATGGGCTTGGGCTTCAGCACCAGCGCGCGCGCCGGCTTCACCGGGTCGGCGTTGAAGTGCTGGTGCACGCAGTTCATGTGCACGATCGCGACGTCGCCCGCGCTCCAGTCGTAGCGGATGCCGTCGTGGATCTCGTAGCCCTTGCCGTCGAGGATGTAGAAGGCGGCCTCGTTCACGTGGCCGTGCTTCTGGGTGCGCCCGCCGGGCGCGTATTCCTCGAGGTGCACGTGGAGCGTCTGCGTGAGGCCATCGACCGGCTCGATGAAGTGCTTGCTGAAGGACTGCGGGCCGTCGTTGAAGAGGAGGTCCTTGCCCTTGATGACGCGCGGCATCGCGCGCAGGCGCTTCAGCTCGTCCGAGAGGCTGTAGGCACCCTGGATGCCGCGCACGAAGACGCGGTCCTTCTTGCTGCTGTAGTGCGATTCCTTGCCCATCAACGGGCTCCTTTCGTGAACGTCTCTGCGTAGAGCTTTTCCCACTTCTGGAACTCGTCGAGCGCCACGCGCGCGTCGACGAACTTCATCGGGATCTTGTTCAACGGCGTGTCCACCTTCTTGTTGGTGGGCACGAAGTCGCGCGAGGCGAGGATCTGCTGCCCCTCCGGGCTCAGCTCGAAATCGAAGAAGAGCACGGCGGCGTGCGGATGCGGCGCCCTCTTCGCCACCCCGATGCCGTTGGGGCGCGCGATCGCCGGCCCGATGGCGAACCAATCGATCGGCGCGCCCTTCCCCTTCAGCTGCTGCGCCTTGTAGTTGTAGACGGTGAGGGCGAGCGGTATCTCACCGGAGACCACCAGCTGGGTAAGGAGCGTGTGTCCCTTCCTCACCGACACTCCGTTGTTGGCAACGATGTCCCTGAAGACCTTGGCCGCCCTGGCCTCGCCCATCTCCGCGTACTGGCCCGCGAGCCAGTCGGAATCCTCCTGCTCGATGCCAAGCTTGCCTTTCCACTTGGGAAGCGCGAGGTCCTCCCATGTCTTGGGCAGATCCTCCTTCTTCACCAGGCTCGTGTTGTACGCCTGCGTGAAGACGTTCAGGCGCGTTCCGACCCACTCGCCGTGCGGCATGACGGCCGGTGCGATGAGGTCGGCGAGGTACGGCGACTTCACCGCCTCGAAGATCTTCTCGCGGTGCAGCGCCTCCAGCTCGGGGCCGTTGGTCTCGGCCACGTCCATGGTGTAGCGGTTGCCGCGCGCCTCCGTCACGGCGCGCTGCAGCACCTTCTCGCTCGATGCGCGCCACATATTCACCTTGACGCCGTATTTCTTCTCGAAGGCCACCACCAGCGCGCCCATGTCGTCGGACTGCGCCGAGGTGTACATGGTGAGCTCGCCCTCCTTCTTCGCGCCCTCGATCAACTTCTGCACGCGGTCGGCGCCGGCGTAGTTGGCGACGTCGGCAGTCGTGGCGTTGGGCTTTACCTGCGCCCCCACATGCGCCGACATTGCGAGTACCGCGACCATGCTCAATGACTTTTTCCACGCGCCGTTGAGCGGCGGCTTGCTGTCCGCTCCAACGGCCGCCCCGCTATTTGATTTCATTCGCGCTCCTTCTCTATTTTGTTGCCGTGGAGGAAGATCGCGCTCCACAGCCTTTCCCACTTGTCGCTCTCGTCGAGCGTGATGACGGGATCGATCATGTGGAACGGAAACTTGTTGAGGTGGGTGTCGACGGAGAGGCTGGCGGGCACGCGGTTACGCTCCTTCAGGATCGTCTGGCCTTCGTGGGACAGCATGAAATCGGCAAAGAGCAGCGCAGCGTGCGGGTGCGGCGCCTTGCGGGCCAGGCCGATGGCGTTGGGACGCCCGAAGGTGGGCGCGATCGCCTTCCACTTCACCGGAGCGCCCTTCACCAGCAGCCGTTCGATATTGTGGTTGTAGATGGTCGCGGCGAGCGCGATCTCGCCTGAAGCCACCAGCTCGGCCATCAGCGTGTGGCCGGTCCTCACTTGCGGCTTCATCGCGGCCATCCTGCGGAAGAACGCGAGCCCTTTCTCCTCGCCCATCGACTTGACCATCGCGCCGAACCAATCGACATCCCCGCCTTCGATACCAACGCGCCCGGCCCAGCGCGGGTGGACAAGGTCTTCGTATTTTTCCGGCACCTCATCGGCTTTCACGAGGTTGGTGTTATAGCCGATGGTGAAGAAATTGAAGCGGTCGGCCACGTAATGGCGATGCCGCGGAAACGCGGCGGCCGGCAGGTCGGTGAAGTGCGGGCTGAAGAACTCCTCCATGAGGTGCTCGCGGTAGAGCGCCTCCATCTCCGGGCCGTTGGTCTCGAAGACGTCTGCGGCGAAGTGCCCGGCGCGCGCCTCGGTGATCGCCCTTTGCAGTACCTTCTCGCTCGACGCGCGCCACAACTGCAGCTTGATGCCGGTCCTTTTTTCGAAGGCCTCGGCGATCGGCACGGAATCCTTGAGGTTTAGCGAGGTGTACATCGACACCTGGCCCTGCTTCTTCGCCTCGGCGACCAGGCGCGCCTCGCGATCGGCGCCCTGGTACATGTAGAGGGCGCGCGACGGCGAATCGGCCGCCGCGGGACGCTGGGCGTGGACCGCAAGGGGAAATGCGAGCGCCGCGAGGGCGACGCGGTGGAACTCCCGCCGCGCGGGCCGATACCCCTCGACCGGGGTGCGCGTCATCCAGTCTCTCCTCGGCGGGGACCCTCGGGCGGGGTCCTGAAAAAAGGACGGGCGCCTGGGCGCCCGCCGAATCGGCCTACACTCCCCCGGCGCCCTCGTGGGACGCCGTCATGCATGCTGCTGCAATCAGAACGTGGTGTTGATGCCCGCCGCGTACTGCATCACATCCTCGCCCACGCTCGGCGCCTGGCTGCCAGTCGCGAAGACCGCGGACTTGCCGTTCTTCAGGAGCTGGACCAGTGCGAAAAGATACGTCTTGCGCGAAAGGTAATACGCGACGCCCGCCGAGATCTGCGTGCCCTCCAAGCCGTCGGTCACGCAATTGGCCACCGTACTGACCACGAACAGGCGGTTGCAGCTGCCCGCGGTGCCGTGCACGTAGTGGACCTGGGTGCGCCATTGGTCGCTCCAGCGCGCATCCCACAGGGCGAGGTAGGCGTTGTTCTTGTACGAGCCGAAGCGCCCGTTGGTGCTCGCCGTCACCGGCACCATCCCGAACTCCTTCCACTCGTGCCACTCGTAGTCGACTTCGAACTGGTGGTGCCCGACCTTGTAGGTCATCGCCACCTCGCTCGCCTTGTCCTTCGAGCGCGAGGTGGGGTCGGCGAGGTTGCGCATCGCGGTCGGAACGTTGTTCGAGCCGCCGAAGAGGTCCCAGTGGATCTCGTGGCCGGCGAACAGCGTGAGGGGCCCCATCTCGTACTTGGCGCCGAACGACCACACGTGGGGCTTGCGCTTCGCGGTGTCGGTCTCGTCGGTGGAATACTGTGCCTTGAAATCGAGCCCGCCGATCTTCGGCGACTCGTATTGCGTCGCGTTCACGCGGCGCTCGTGGAAGCGCGCCGTGCTGCTGGTGCCGAAACCGAAACGGCGCATCACCGAGCTGGTGGAGACGAAGTTGCCGCTCGAGACTCCCAGGAACGAGATCTCGTCGCCGTATTCCTTGAACGGCGTGTCCATGCGGCCGAGCTTCACCGTTCCCCACTGATTGTGGGACAGGCCGACGAAGGAGTCGCGCTGCGCGAACCGCGAGTCGTTGCTGTCGACGTGGAACTCGGTCTCCAGCTGGAAGATCGCCCTCAGCCCGTTGCCGAGCTTCTCGTGCCCGCGCAGGCCGAAACGGGAGTTGCTCGATTCCATCTCGTTGCGGGTGATGATGCTCTCGACGCCGGTGGGCGCCGCGGCGTAGGTGGCCACCGGCGTTCCCGCGGGAGTCGGATCCTTGCCGTATTGGCGCACGACTTCCGGATAAATCTTGCCATAAAGCTCGACGACCGAATCCGGATCACCCTTGTCTTCCCTGCCGCCCTTTTGGGCGTACGCGGAAGGCGCTGCGAGGATGGCGCCGATCGCCAGTACCAAGAGCTTCTTGTTATGCATTCTGGAGGCCTCCAAGTGGTTCCTTTATATGGAATTTCTATTTCTTGCTTCAACCTGTGGAGGGTATCGGCGCGACGCTGTTTTCGTCAAGCAAAATAGGCCCGGAAAGCCGCGTTTGTACCATCGGCGCTACACCCGGGGAACGGCGTTCCTTCATGCGGCACGCGGGACCCTGGGGGGCAGCTCGGCGAGCTCGGCCTTGTACGCCTCCTCCATGCGCGATTTCAGGCCGTGCTTGGCCAGCGAATCGGCGAACATCTGGCGCACTTCGGCGCTCTCGTCGGCATAGTCGATCTGGTCGCCTCCCAGGCGCTTGCTGATCCACGCCTTGGGCACGCCCTGGGCGTTGCGGATTGCGACGCCTTCCTGCTTGAACGCGAGGTAGCGCGCCGGCGTGGTGCCGGTGTTGAAGTGCTGGTGGAACCACATGTTGGGCGGGGTGATGAGAGTGCCCTCGCGCCACTCGTAGCGCTTCGGCTTCTCGCCTTCCGGCCACATGAGGCTGAAGCCCTCGCCGCTCATCACGATCACGTACGCACCGGGACCGTGGGCGTGCGCCTTCTTGTAGGTACCCACCGGAAACTGCGAGATGTGGCTGTTCATCGAGCCTTTGGCCATGTTGAAGCGGATGTGCCCGCCCCCGGCCCCGCGCTCCTTCGCGGCGATGAGCGGCAGGTTCACCGCGTCGGCGACGAAATTGGTATCGAGAAGGAGTCCCTTCTGCTCGCCCTTGTTGGCGAAGTAGTCGGGCTCGCCGCTGAAGCGGTCGCGGAAGTCGTACTTCGTGTTGAAGACGAAGTCGAGGTCGCCGAACGCGTTGATGATCGCCGGCGCGTTGGTGACCGAGACGAAGCGCGCCGGCTCCTTGCCCGAGGCGTTGAAGTGCTGGTGAGAGGTGTTCAGCGGGACCGCGAAGATGGCACCCGCCTTCCATTCGAACGTGACCTTCACGCCCGCGTCGTTGCGCACCGTGGTCGAGCCGCGCCCGTCGAGGACGTAGATCATCTCCTCGAACAGTTGGCGCTGGGGTGCCAGCTCGCCGCCCGGGGGAATTTCGCACACGTACGCGTCGTTGGAGGTGCGCGACGCATCGTGATTGAGGAACACGCCCTTGCCGCCGCGCCGCGCCCAGGGTTTCAGCTCGACGGTATGGAGGTTCAGCTGGTAGATGGCGCTCTCGATGTCGAGACCTTCGGAGGCAACCCAGCGCGTGTAGGGCGTCTCCTTCTCGGTGGCGAACTTCTTCGCCATCTCCTCCGAGACTCTTGCGTCCTGGGCGCCCATCAGTCGGCCTCCATCCTGACGCGGCCGCGCAGGAAATCCTCGACCATCCCGGGCGTGACCATCACGCCGGGGCGGTACTCGGGCGCGTCCTCGATCTGCTCCAGGTCATTGAGGCCCGCCGCCTTGAAGATGCGGTTCACCGCGGAGATGAGCCGCACCGGCCGCTCGGGATCGGAGTTGAAATGCTGCGTCGCGGTATTGGGCGGCACGTAGATCACGTCGCCCGCCTCCCACTCGTAGCGCTTCACCTCGGCCTGGGGCGACCAGTGATAGGTGTCGGTGATCTCGACGTCGTAGTCCTGGTGCAGGTCGTAGCCCTTGCCTTCGACCACGTACAGGCATTCCTCGGCGAGCTGGCGGTGCTTGCCCGAGCGGCTGCCGGGGGGAATGATCAGCATGTAGGCGTCGACCGTCTCCATGCGCGTGTTCATGCCCTCGTTCATGAGGTGCTTCAGGAGCCCGTGGCGCGACAGCTCCCACGGCATGTCTTCCGGGCGCACCACTTTCTTGCGCTTCGCGTTGCGCGCCGGCATCGCCGCCGCGTCGTCCAGCAGCGCCTGATACAGGGCCTGGTTCTGCGTGCCCTTCTTCCATGCCTTCGATTCGCCCCATGCCATGGCTGTCGCTCCTTCTATTTCGATTCGTGGTTGTAGTCGTCTTCGCCCTCGCGCGCCGTGAAGCTCTCGCCACCCGGGGCGGGAGTCGTCGGACGCGGTTCCACCTGCTTCTGGAACAGCATGTTCATGAACATGTACATGGGCTTGGTCTTGATCACGAGCGCCCGCGCGGGCCTGGTCTGGCTCGCGTTGAAATGCTGGTGCACGCAATTGTTGTGCACGATGGCGATGTCGCCCGCCTTCCAGTCGTAGCGGATGCCGTCGTGGATCTCGTAGCCCTCGCCGTCGAGGATGTAGAAGGCGGCCTCGTTCACGTGGCCGTGCTTCTGGCTCCTGCCGCCGGGCCCGTACTCTTCCATATGGAGATGAAAAGTCTGCGTGATGCCGTCCTTGGGCTCGACGTAGTGGCGGCTGTAGGCCTGCGGCCCGTCGTTGAACTTGATCTCCTTGCCGCGGCGCACGCGCGGCATGGCGCGCAATCGCTTCAGCTCCTCGGAAAGGCTGTAAGCCCCCTGGATGCCGCGCACGAAGATGCGGTCCTTCTTGCTGTGATAGTGAGACTCGTTGCCGGCCGCCTGGCCGGGTTGCGAGACGTCCTGCTGCTTCTTCACGGGGGTATCCATCATGGTCTCCTAGACGCCGTATTCGTCGAGCTTGAAACGCTTGGGTTTGAGTAGCCGGCACAACGCCTGGTTCAGTTTCGCCTGCGGCAGTGCCATCGCCCGGTCGGCGGCCATCTGCTGGACGATCTCCATGTCGTCCTCCGCCCAGGCCATGGTGTTGACGCCCCAGTTCCTCAGCACGTAATTGTCCGCGCTCGAGAGCTTGAGCGCTTCGCGCAGCTTCTCCACGTCCATTCCGTAGCGCTTCGCGAGGGCGAGCGCCTCGTGGTCGGCGATGAGGCAGGACCACATCACCATGTTGTTCGCGGCCTTCGCCACCTGGCCGGTGCCCACGGGCCCGGTGTGGACCCGGTCGGTGGCATAGGCGGAAATCACCGGCGCGATGCGCTGGAAATCCTCGGCGCTGCCGCCGACGAACGTGAGCAGCGTGCCCTCGTCGGCCGCCTTGCCGCCGCGGCAAACCGGGGCATCGACCACCCGAACGCCTCTTGTTGCCGCCGACTCGGCCAATTCGACCATGGTCTTCGGGTGCACCGTGGCCAGCACCGCGATGATCGTGCCCTTCGGCGCATCGCGCAGGGGCCCCGTGACCGCGAGCAGGTCGCGCAACTCGCGGTCGTATCCGACGCACACCAGGATCACTTCGCAGGTACGCGCGAGTTGCGCCGCGTCCGGCTGCCATCGTCCGCCGAGCTTCTCCACCGGAGCGCGCTTGGCGGCATCGATGTCATGGACCTGCACCTCGAAGCCCTTCTTCGCGAGGTGCCCGATCATGGGTTGCCCCATGCGGCCCGCGCCGATCATTCCGACTTTCATCATCTTTTCTGCGTGATCGTGTCGATGAGGGCCGGTTGACCGGACTTCACCTTCGCGATCGCCCTCTTCAATGCGGCGGCGACTTTCTTCGGATCGTCTATCGGGCCCTCGCCGTACCAACCCATGGACTGCGCGAGCTTCGCGAAGTCCGGATCGGGATCGCTCATGTCCATGCCGATGTGCGCGCGCTCCACCGGCGTGCCGCGCAGCTTCGCCATGCGGATCTGGTGCTCCCAGTCGTTGTAGTAGGCCCGGTTGTTGTACATCACGACGAGCATGGGGATGCGGTGCTTGGCCGCGACCCAGAGGGCGCCCGCGTCGAACATCAGGTCGCCGTCGGGCTGCATATCCACGACGAGGCGCTTCTCGTCGCGGTGCGCGAGGGCCACGCCCATCGAGATGCCGAGCTGCGTCGCGGTGCCGAGAGAGCGCCCCGCGTGACGATAGGGCCGGTCGAAGTCCCAGAGCTTGCGCGTCCACTCCTCGAGCGTGCCGGCGGTGAGCACCCAGTCTTCCCCCTTGATCGCGTTCCAGACCTCGGAGGCGAGGCGCGGCAGCGCGATCGGGCTCGCGTCCCAGCCTTCCTTCGCCTGCGCCGCCCACTTGTCGCGGCGCGCCCTGGTCATCGCGGCGACCGCCGCCATGCGCGCCTTCGCGCGCGCGCGATACTTCGCGTCCTTCGCGAGCCGGGCCTTGAGCAATTCCGTGAGCATCGGGATCGCGAGGGTCGTATCCGCCATGACCCGCAGGTCCGCGTGGTTCATGCGCTGGTAGTCCATCGCCCAGCTCGACAGCTCCAGGTCGCCGAAGCCGATCTCGATCCACTTCGCGGTAGGCGGCACCACCGAAGACAGCTCGCGGGTCGTGCTGACCAGCTCCGTGGTGGGCTTTTCCCAATCGCGCGCGTCGAGGCAGACCACCAGGTCGGCGTCACGGAAGTGATCCTTCGTGAGGCTCGCGTTGAGCGGATGGCGGCTCGGGAAGCTCAAGCGTGCGTTGATGTCGTAGACCGGGATGCCGCCAGTCTCGGCGAGCTCCACCAGGGTGTGGAAAGCCTCGTGGTCACGGCCGGTGTACTCGGTGATGATCACCGGACGCTGCGCCGCGGCGATCATGTCGGCCGCGCGCGCGAGCGCCGCCGGGTCAGGCCCCAGGCGCGATGGGACCTTCACCGCATCCTTGGGCGGAAGCTTCACTTCGTGCTCAAGCTTCTGCTCCTGCAGCCAGGCGTCGTAGATCATGTACACCGGGCCCTGCGGCTGCGTCATCATCACGCCGTAGGCGCGCGCGAACGACTCCGGCACGCCGTCGATAGTGTGCGGCTGGTAGTCCCACTTGGTGTACTGGCGCACCGCCTCGCCCTGCCCCTGCGCGGTGTGGATCCAGTCGATGCGCGGGCGCCTCTTGGTCTCGTCCATCGGCCCGGTGGCGCCGACGATGAACACGGGCGCGCGGTCGATGTAGGCGTAGTAGATCGCCATGTTGGCGTGCAGCAGGCCCACCAGGTTGTGCAGGATCGCGACCATCGGCTTGCCGGTCGCCTTGGCGTAGCCGTGCGCGATCTGCACCGCCGTTTCCTCATGCTGGCAGAGCATCATCGTCGGCACGTTGCCGCCGTAGTTGACGATGGAGTCGTGCAGGCCGCGATAGCTCGCGCCGGGGTTGAGCGCCGCGTGCGGCAGCTTGTAGGCGTGCAGGAGGTCGACGATGACGTCGGAGGCCCAGCGGACGGATTGCTTCTTGTTTGCCATTCTCTAGGCGGCGCGCAGCGCCACGCACTTTTCGGGGTCGAGCTGCACGTAAATGGTCTCGCCCACCTTCGAGCGCAGCGACGGATGCTGGCGCGAGAAGAGCATGCGTTGGCCGAGCTTCACCTGGAGGTCCACGACCTCGCCCAGGAAGACCTTCTGGTCGACCACGCCCTCCCAGACGTTGTCGGAACGCTGCGGCTTGCCGGGGGAGAGCTCCACATCCTCCGGGCGCACCGAGACCAGCACCTTGTCGTCGGCCTTGAAAGACTCCGTGGCGAGCACCGTGAGGTCGCCGATCTCGGTGCGCACGCGATAATGCGTGTCCACGGCGTCGGGACCCAGCACCGAGCCGTCGAGGAAGTTGGTGCTGCCGACGAAGTCGGCGACGAAGGCGCTCCCGGGCCGCTCGTAGATCTCGCGCGGCGTGCCGATTTGCTGGATGCGCCCCTCGTTCATCACCGCGATCTCGTGCGAGAGAGCGAGCGCCTCGCTCTGGTCGTGGGTCACGTAGACGGTGGTGATCTTGAGCTCGCGCTGCAGGCGCTTCAGCTCGAAGCGCAGGTGGTGCCGAAGCTTCGCGTCGAGGTTGGAGAGCGGCTCGTCGAGAAGCAGGAGCTGCGGCTCCATCACCAGCGCGCGCGCGAGCGCGAGGCGCTGCTGCTGGCCCCCGGACAGCTTGGTCGCCTCGCGGTCGGCGAGGTGCTCGAGCTGCACCGCGGTCAGGCCGCGCATCACCTTGTCGCGGATCTCCTGGCGCGAGTACCCCTTGGCGCCGACTTCCAGCGGGAACGCCGCGTTCTGGAACACGTTCATGTGCGGCCAGATCGCGTACGACTGGAACACCATCCCGAAGCCGCGCCGGTTGGGAGTGACGAAGACGCCCTTGGCCGAGGAGTAGACGATGCGGTCGTTCACCGCGATTTCCCCCACGCGCGGCTTCTCGAGGCCCGCGATGGAGCGCAGCGTCGTCGTCTTGCCGCACCCGCTCGGGCCCAGCAGCGTGAAGAGCTTGCCCTCGGGCACGGTGAAATTCACGTCCTGGGCGGCCTTCACGATCTCGCCCCTCTCGTTCGGATACTCCGTGTAAAGCCCTTCGACCCTTAACACTTCATTCTCCCTAAGGCGTTATCCGCAGATCAACGCAGATGAACGCAGATAAAAGCAAAGGCAATAGGGATGAGACTCGCGAGATTCCGATCGAAGCCACGAGTCGCATGCATGGTCTTATCTGCGTTCATCTGCGTTTATCTGCGGATCCAAAGCCTTTTGCACGCATCACTCCTTGACCCCAAACTTCTTCCCCATCCATTGCGCGAGCATCACGAGGACGAAGAGCGCGAGGATGAAGAGCACGCCGAGGGCGGAAAGCTCCACGTACTGCCCGTTCTCCCAGAGCTCCCAGATCACGATCGAAACCACTTCCGTCCCCGGACTGTAGAGCAGGATCGAGCTGGACAGCTCGCGGATCGACACGATCATGATGTAGATCCACCCGGCGACGAGGCCGGGCTTCAACAGCGGCAGGATGATGCGCCGGAAGGTCGTGAACCAGGACGCGCCGCTCATCGCCGCCGATTCCTCGAGCTCCTTGTGGATCTGCAGCATCGATGTCGTGTTGTAGCGCAGCCCGTACGGCATGAAGCGAGTGATGTACGCGATGAACATGATCCAGATCGTGCCGTAGATGCCGATGTCGAAATTCAGGTAGAAAATCATGATCGCGAGGCCGAGCACGAGGCCGGGGAACACCATCGGCAGCGAGGCGATGTTGTCGAGGAGCCAGCGCCCCGGCAGCTTGGTCTTCACCACGATCCAGCAGATGACCGACGTCACCAGCATGATGAGCGTGGCGCTGCCGAAGGCGAGCAGGAGCGAGTTCCATACCGAGCGCGTGAGGTTGGGATAGCCGAGGATGAATCGGTACGGATCGAGCGTGAGGTTCTGCAGCGCATGCCACGACGGCACCGCGTAGAATTTCTGGAACGAAGACCACAGCAGCACCGAGAACGGCAGCACCACGATCAGCAGGAAGTAGACGATGAAGATGCCGGCGGTGAACCAGCGCCACCGGCCCAGATCGATCTGGCGCGGGCGGAAACCCTTGCCGGTCATGGTCGCGTACTTGCTGCCGCGGCTGGAAAGGCGCGACTGCAGGTACACGCCGACCGTGGTGATCGCGAGGAGCGTGACCGCGTAGGCCGAGGCGAGGCCCACCTGGCTGGGATATCGGTGCACCGCCTGGTAGATCGACGACGTGAAGACCTGGATGCCCACCGGCAGCCCGAGGAGCGCGGGCACCTCGAACGATTCGATGGCTCGCACGAACAGGATGAGGATGGTCGCGAAGATCGCCGGCCAGGAGAGCTTCAACGTCACGCGCCACAGCACCTGGAAGACGTTGGCCCCGCTCATCATCGCCGACTCCTCGAGCGCGGGATCCATGGCGCGGAACGCCGCCGACATGAGGAGAAAGGCCATCGGGGAGTAGTGCAGCCCGTCGGTCCAGATCATTCCCCACATCGAGTAGATGTCGAAGAGCGGGTCGTCCACGCCGAACCAGTGCTTCAGCACCAGGTTCACGATCCCGATCTTCGGGCTCGCCAGCAGGATCCACGCCACCGTGAAGAGGATGCCGGGAATGATGAGCGGGATGATCGACAGCGCGTAGAAGAGCGTCTTGAACGGCGTGTTGGTGCGCTCGTTCATCCACGCGAGGCCGGTCCCGACGATGAAGGAGAAGGTCGACGTGCCGATCGCGAAGACCACAGAGTTGCGGAACAGCCGCCAGGTCTCGCTGCTGCCGTAGGCCTCGGTGTAGTTGGAGAACGTGAACACCGCCGGCGTGTCGGCGGTCTGCGGCGTGAAGAAGCTCTGCCAGAGGAGGAAGCCGAGCGGCACGATCGCGATGTATACGGTGATCGCGACGCACAGCCCGATCACCACCCAGCTCCATTCGAAACGCCGGCGGTCGTCGGGGGCCGGCCCGCGAAAGGCACTCGTTCCTTTATGTAGAACGTCGGTCTGCATAGGAATACAGTCTATATCGTCATCCGCGCGGAGGCGGGGATCCAATCAACTTCGCATGATGGAAATCCCACACTTTTTTCAGCAGGTGGGGCTTCCTCAGGTTGGCGCTGATCTTGTCGACCTCCGCTTCGCCCAGCGCGTGGGGCGCGCCGAGCGCGCGCGCCATGTACTGACGCTTCGCCGTCTCCTCGAGATAGATCGCGAGCACGAAGGCCTCGACCACGTCGGCGCCCACCACGACGGCGCCATGCGACTTCAGCATCACCACGCGGTGCGGCCCGAGGGCCGCGGCCAGCTCCTCGGCGAGATCCTTCTGGTTGATCGACGCCGTCTTGTCGAAGAACTGCACCGGCCCCATCACCGCGGCTTGCATGGTGACCGGCTGCACGCGCTCGCCCACCATGCTGAAGAGCGTGGACCACAGCGGGTGGGTGTGCGCGACCGCGTTCACGTCCGGGCGGCGCCGGTAGATCTCGGTGTGGATGTGGAACTCCATGGGCGGCGCCACGTCGCCGTCCACGGGCTTGCCGTGCATGTCGATGGTGATGATGTCGGCGGCGGTGATGGCACTGCGTACCGACTTGCCGGAATTGATGAGGATGTGCTCGCTCCCCCGCACGCGGCAGCTCATGTGGCCGTTGAAGTCGATCACCTCGGCGCGCTCGAGCATGGCGAGCGCGTCGGCGAGCGTCTCGCGCGGATCGCTCATGCAGGCCCCGGCGCGCGATGGTGGTGATGGTGGCCCTCGCCATGCTCATGGTCGTGGTCATGCTCGTGGTGCGAGTGCGAGCGCTGCTTTGGACCACGCGGGTCCTCGCTGAATACCAGCGACTTGATGGTCACCGGGACCGTGTACGAGGGCATGCGCACGCGCCCCAGGTCCACGTAGTCGAAGTCCCAGAGCGAGACGCCGTCGAGCACCAGCACCTCGGAGGCCACGCCCCACTCTTCCTTGAGGAGCGCGCCCAGCGAGTGCGCGATGTCGCCGTCGAGGACGAGGAAGACCGGCCTTGCCTCGAGGAGCGTCATGGGGAGCGCCTCCACGATGCCGCGTGCGAGCCCCGCAAGGCGCCGGTACGCCGGGGCGCCCTGCCAGCGGAATGCGAGGGCGACTTCCGCCTCGCCTTCGTTCAAGTCGAACGCCTCGAAGTGGCGGCGAATGGCCTGCGTCACGCGCACCGCGTCGATCTCCCCGGCGAGCGAGAGGTCGGGCTGCAGCACTTGCAGGTTCTTGCGCGGCAGGAGCGCGGCGGGGTTCGAGATATAGACGGTGTTGCCGGAGAGCTGGACGCTGTATTCGGAGGCGCCGATGGCCGTGGCGCGAATGCACTCGCCCGCCGGCAGCAGCGCATAGGGAAGGCGTCGGGCATCGATGCGCTTGCCCACCGCGAGGCCGAGCCGCTTGCCCAGGTCGCCGAAGTCGCGCTCCTCGCGGCCGTAGACGTACTCGGCGACACCGCCCGAGAACATCACGCCCGCGATGCCCTCGACGGGCTCGAGGGCATCGGTGAGCCACAGCGCGTCGATCGGACTGGGCGTGGGACTCTGCGTGAGCGCAGTGATGAGCGCGTCGGCCATCCACGCGGCGACGCGATCCATCTGGTGCTCGGTCGCCGCGCCACCGAGGCTCCAGTCGACTCCGGCGTTGGCCGCCAACTGCTGTCCCGCGGGATCGAGTCGCGTCACCTTGCCACCCTCGACCACCGCCAGCCTTCCGCCGATGTGGAGCGCGGCGGTATGCACGACGCGCCCGCCTTCGACCAGCGCAAGCTTCGTGGTGCCGCCGCCGATGTCCACGTTCAGCACCGGGCGTGCGAGGTCGTGGGAGGCCTTGGCCGCGCCGGAGCCGTACGCCGCGAGGAGCGATTCCATGTGATGTCCCGCGGTCGCGCAGACGAACTCCCCGCCCATTTCCGCGATGACGTCGGCGATCGCCCTGGCGTTCTCGCGGCGCAACGCCTCGCCGGTGAGGATCACCGCGCCGGTGTCGATCTGGTCGGGATGGATGCCGGCGGCTTCGTACGCCGCGTCGATGATGTCGCCCACCGCGCGCTCGTCGATGCGCGTCTCGCTCTGGTAGGGCGTGAGCACCACCGGCGACTGGTGCAGCGTCTCGCGCTTCACCACGAAGTAGCGGCTGGTGAGCTCCTCGGCGAGGCGGCGCATGTAGACGCGCGAGAAAATCACCTGCGTGCCGGAAGATCCGATGTCGATGCCGACCGAGACCAGCGTGATGTGGTCCTGCAGCCAGAGGGAATCGTTCTCGAGGTCGTAGTCGCCGATGTCGTCGTGATCGTGGTCGTGGTCATACTCGCCTTCGACGTGCTCATGCATCCCGCCCTCGCCCATCAAATGGTCGAGGAGGGAATGCTTCTTCGCACCGAGGGGTTCGGCCATCAGATCACGAAGCTTTCCAGGGTCTCGGGCGCGAACAGCTCCTCGGGCTGGAGCAGCCTCTTCGAGAGGCCCTGCTCGTGGTGGTAGCGCAGGAAAGTGGCGAGCGTCGCGCGGTTGGGCGCGAAGCCGTAGGGCCAGAAGTCGTCGCCCATCAGGGCGCGCGCATCCTCCACGTGCTTGGTGAGCCACGGCAGCATCGCCTTCAGCGCCGCGGTCACGTAGAGATCCTCGTAGGTCTCGCGTTGCGCCAGCACGAACGCCTTGTAAAGGGACATCGCGACCCACGGATGCTCCTCGTAGAGGCTCCTGCGGATCGCGACCGTGTGCATGATCGGGAAGATCTTCGTCTTGCGGTAATACGCCTGCTCGACCTCCATGTAATTCTCGAAGAGGCGCTTCACGTTGCCGCCGCCCGTGTGATACGTGGAAGGCATGCGCGCCGTATAGAACGCGTCGATGCCGCCATCGCGCAGCATCGCCGCGAGCGTGTCGGCCGGCCCGATGGGCGTGACCTTGATGTTGGGCGGGAGGTCGAGCTTCAGCTTTTCGCTTCGCCCCGGCTCCTCTTCGCCGCCGGTGTAATAGGTGACGCCATCGACGGGAACGCCGTACTCGTCCTGCAGGATGCCGCGGATCCACACGGGCGCGGTCATCTGGTACTCGGGGTTGCCGACCTTCTTGCCGATGAGGTCCTTCGGCTCGCGAATTCCCGCGTTCGCGTTCACGTAGATGCATGAGTGGCGGAAGAAGCGCGACGGGAACACCGGGATCGCGATGAAGTCCTTCTGCTCCTTGAAGAGGGACACCGTGTACGACGAGAGCGACATTTCCGCCACGTCGAATTCCTGGTGGCGCAGCATTCGGAAGAAGGTCTCCTCCACCGGCATGTTCAGGTACGTGAGGTCGATGCCGTCGGGCTGGATGCGGCCTTCCAGCAAGCCGCGCGTGCGGTCGTAGTTCCAGCAACCCAGCGACAGTCTCAGTCTGGACATCTCGTGCCCTAGTAAAAGCTGTCGAAGTGGACCTGCGGGAAAGGCACGCGCTTGTCGATCAGCATCCGCTGCACGGCCTCGGCCATGGGCGGAGGCCCGGCGAAGTAGTACTCATAGTCGTTCCATCGCTCGCCCACGAAATCACGCGCGATGTCGTGCACGAAGCCTTTCGCTCCGTCCCAGGTCTCGACGGAATCGTCGCTGTGATGCGAGAGCACGGGCGTGAAGGCGATGCGAGTGCCGTAGCCCGGCAGGGCCTCGAGCTCCGCGCTGCCGCACAGGTCGCGCGTGGTGCGCGCGCCATAGAACACGTGGATCTTGCGCCCGTCGAGGCGTGGCTCGGCGACGGCTCCGCGCGCGAGCGAGAGCATGGGCGCCAGGCCCGAGCCGCCGCCAATAAGGACGATGTCGCGCGGGCTCTCGGGGCGCAGGTAGGCGAGGCCGTAAGGTCCGTCGAGCGTGACCTCGGAGCCGATCGCGACCTTGTCGAAGAGGGCCACCGTGCCGACTCCGCCGGCCACGCGGCGCACGATGAACTGCCACGTGCCGCTGCCGTCGTCGATGTTCGACATCGAATAGGTGCGCGGCGCCTCGAGCCCGGGGAGATAGAAGAGCGCGTACTGGCCGGGAAGGAAGCCGGGCGCGCCCTTCGCGGAGAAGGCGAACTCGCGCATGTCGTGCGTGAGGTCGCGCACGCCGGTGAGGGTCGCCGTGAACCTCGCGGGCCGGTTGCGCGGAACGTTCTCATCGCGCAGGCGAACCTTGATGGTGCAATCGGTGCCGGGCCGCGCCTGGCAGGCGAGCACGCGGTTCTTGGCGCGGTCGCGGTCGCCCAATCCGGGCGCATCGGGGCGCAGGGAATTGACTTCCCCTTCCACCAGCTCGACCTTGCACGTGCCGCAGGAGCCGGCGTTGCATTCGTACGGGAAGCC
>JBBRQA010000048.1:0-19888 GCA_038227085.1 Burkholderiales bacterium
CGTGCGCTGGTGCGGGTCGAGCGGCTCCAGGACCCCGCCAGGGGCAAGGCAGACGGCGTTTACGGAAATCCCACGCGCGCCACCGCGGAGCTGGGGCGCGTGGGCCTCGACCTCATCGCGGAGCGCACCGTCGCCGCGATCCGCAAGGCCACCGTGCGTCCATAGTTGTAGGTGCAACGGTTCTGCATTAAGCTTGAGCGGTATGTGGATCCGCGCGCTCGCCATCGCCCTCCTCGCCGTCGCAACCGCCGCGCACGGCGCGAGCTCGGCCAACGGCAAGACCCTCTACGACACGTTCTGCTCGGGTTGCCACGGCACGCCGCCGCGCGGCGGCCCGGAGAAGGCGGCCGGCCTGCCCTCCGTGATCCGCGACGCCATCAACGGCGTTTCCCCCGCGATGGCGGCATTCAGGACTTTTCCCAACCCGCCGCCGGTCGGCCAGCGCGGCTTTACCGATGCGCAACTCGCCGACATCGCCGAATACATCCTGTCGCTCGCATTGCCGCCGCCGCCGCCCGCGGTGCCCGAGTTCGACTACACCGACCTCTGGTGGAACTCGGCCGAATCGGGGTGGGGCTTCAACATCATCCAGCACGCCTCGCACAACATCTTCGGCGTGATCTACGCGTACGAAGCGCCCAATCGCCCGACGTGGTCGTGCTCCCCGGCGGCGCGTGGACGTCGTCCACCACGTTCACCGGCAAGATCTATCGGGTGACGGGCTCGCCCGGCAACATGTCCTTCAAGGGCGGCGACGTGACGGAGCTAGGCGATCTCGCGCTGCTCTTCGCCGACCGGGACCACGCCACGCTCGACTACACCGTGGACGGCATCCACACCCGCAAGCAGATCACTCGCCAGCCATTCTGAACGGCTAGATGAGTCGCGCGCCCGCGAGCGCGAAGAGGAACATCACCCCGAAGCCGACGATGCCGCAGACGCCCAGGAGGAGCGCCGCGGCGCCGCGCGTGGTGCGCGTCGCGGGATTGCGCAACATCGCCGCGGCGCACCAGATGGCGAGCCCGCTGAGGAGGATCGGGGCGCCGACCATGATGATCGTCATGATCCATACCAGCACGCTGATCGCCTGGTGGGGAACGGCTCCGGACCGGGCGAGCAGCCAACAGGCGATCCACGCCCCATAGAGACTCGCCGTGGCCGTGACGAGGACGGCGGCCGACGTGTGTCTTATCGCCGCAGGGGAGGCCATCGCCTTAGAATAGGCGCTTTCCGACCCGGAGCACTACCGAAAGTGACCCAACAACGATTCCGCGGCGCCCTGCTTTGCGCCGCCCTCGGCTTCATTTTTTGCGAAGCCACCGCGCAGGTGCAGACGGTGCCGGGAATGCCCCCGGTGCCGGACGCGAAGAACCTCTACAGCGAGATCGGCGCCGACAAGCTGAGCCCGGCCCTGGCCGGCCACCTCGAGCGCATCTACGTGCCGCACGTACAGTCGAACGACGTCTATGTGATCGATCCGAAGACCTTCAAGGTCGTCGACAAGTACAAGGTGGGCCTCAATCCCCAGCACGTGGTGCCCGCATGGGACATGCATACGCTGTGGGTCACCAACAACGCGGAGCGCACTACCAAGGGCAGCCTCACGCCGATCGACCCGACGACCGGCAGGCCGGGCAAGGCGATCGAGGTCGACGATCCGTACAACATGTATTTCTCGCCCGACGGGAAATCCGCGATCGTCGTCGCCGAGGCGCTGAAGCGCCTCGACTTCCGGGATCCCGTGACAATGAAGCTGCAGTACTCGATCCCGACGCCGCAATGCGGCGGGATCAATCACGCGGACTTCTCCATCGACGGCGCCTATGTGATCTTCACCTGCGAGTTCTCCCAGGGCCTCGCGAAGATCGACCTGGTGAACCGCAAGGTGATCGCCTACCTCAAGCTCTCGAAAGGCGGCATGCCGCAGGACATCCGCATCTCGCCCGACGGGTCGAAATTCTACGTCGCCGACATGCACGCCGACGGCATCTTCGTGATCGACGGCGAGAGCTTCAGGGAGACCGGCTTCATCCATACCGGCAAGGGCACCCACGGCATCTATCCCAGCCGCGACGGCAGGAAGCTCTACGTGGCAAACCGCGGCTCGCACGTGATCCATGGCATGAGGGGCGGTCCGGGGAGCGTCTCGGTGGTGGACTTCGCCACGGAGAAGGTGGAGGCCACCTGGCCTGTCCCCGGCGGCGGCAGCCCGGACATGGGCAATGTCAGCGCCGACGGCAAGACGCTCTGGCTATCAGGGCGCTACGACAATGTGGTGTATGCGTTCGACACGACGACCGGCGAATCCAAATCGATCAAGGTGGGCCACGAGCCGCATGGCCTCGCGGTTTGGCCACAGCCGGGGCGCTACTCGCTGGGCCACACCGGCAACATGCGCTAATCAGCGCTTGAGGCTCGAAACCCTCGTGAGCTCGGTCTCCACGGCGGCCCGCATCGGTCCGTGGCGCGTGACGATGTCCGAGATCTCCGAGCGCGTGAGTTTCGGAAATTGCTCCATCAGGGATTTTACTTCGTGTTCTTGAAGCGTGACGCGCAGCATCGTGTTCCTCGAGGAATCGTTCATTCTTGTAGATGGGATCCTAGTTGCATTTTTGCGGGTCTTCGTGGCGCAGGCGCGTGCGCACGGCGCCGGCCGACTCGCCGACGGCTTGAACCGCTTCCTTCAACTGCCTCTCGCTACAGCAGAACTCGCGCGTCCAGAAGGTGATTTCCCAAGGCTCGTCGAGGTTCACGCGCCAATGGTCCTGCGCGCGGGGCGGAAGACTGCCGGGCTCTTCCGCTTCCACCCGCGGCTGCTCCCAACGACCCGGCGGCGGGGATCGCCCCGTGGAGGAGTTTCGAGATTCGGAATCCATGCGGCTCCCTGATTGGTGTTCTTCAAATCGTGATCTCATTCTTCCAAACCCCTCGGCGTGCGGATATCGGCAATTTCTGGATCGCGAAGTAGGAGACTTCTGACCATGCGCGAAAAACCGTAACGACATCTGCCCGTGCATACCATCCTTGGCGTCACGGTTCCCTTCTTCGCGCTCGTCCTTTTCGGCTACGTGGCGGCGCGCCGGCGCTGGGTGCCCACCGAAGCAGTGCCGGCCTTCAACGGCTTCCTCCTCTACTTCTCAGTGCCCGCGATGCTGTTCCGCTTCGCGTCCAACACTCCCTTCGCGGAGATCACCAACGGCGCCTACTTCCTGGCCTGGGGCGTCTCCGGGATCCTGGTGACGCTGGTCGTGGCCTTGGTCGCGTGGCGGATGCTGCGCCAGCGGCTGCGCGACTCGGCCTTCTATGGGCTAGCCGGCGCGGTCGCAAACGCGGGCTTCATGGGGGTGCCGCTGCTGGTGGCGTTGTTGGGGGAGCGTGCGGCCGCGCCCACCATCCTGGCGATCGTGGCGGACCTGGTCATGGTCTCGACGGTGGGGCTCGCCCTCGTGGAGTTGGATGGCGCAACCCGCGAGGGGTGGAGGAAGGACGTGCGCGACGCGGCGGTGCGCATCTTCCTCAATCCGTTCCTCCTCAGCATGCTGCTGGGGGCCGCTTTCTCTGGAATGGGGTGGCGCCTGGAGACCCCGCTATCCGAAATCGTGAAGCTCCTTGCGGATGCCGCCGGTCCGTGCGCCCTCTTCGCGATCGGCGTGTCGCTGGTGCGCCCGGATGCGCCGCTACGCTCGCCGATCCTGGCGCTGCCGATCGCGGCCAAGCTCCTGCTTCATCCCCTCGTGGTGTGGGTGGCGATGCACGCCTTCGGGATCGATCCCTTCACGGCGATGGTCGCGGTGCTGGTCGCGGCGCTGCCCTCCGCGGGCTGGGTCTTCATCTTCGCGTTGCGCTACGAAGCCGACGCGGGGCGCATCTCGGCCATCATCCTGTGGACGACCGCGCTCGCGTTCCTGACCTTCTCGGGCCTGGTGTGGGTCTTCGGGATCGGCCGCCCCGGCTAG
Organism: Burkholderiales bacterium; assembly: GCA_038227085.1. GTDB lineage: Bacteria > Pseudomonadota > Gammaproteobacteria > Burkholderiales > Usitatibacteraceae > Usitatibacter. The sequence goes on from JBBRQA010000048.1 coordinate 3,957, forward strand.
GGCGCGCCGCCGCTACGAGGCGTAGCCGGCGATGATGCGCGTGTGCGCCGCGCAGACGCTTTGCATCGCGGTCGCGCCGTCGTTCGCGAAGGCGCTGTGCGGGTAGGGGTCTGATTCATCGGTCAGTCGGACCAGTCCTACGCCATGCGTACTATTTTCGCGCTCGCCCTTCTCATGCCTCCCGGGGTTGCCCTGGCCTCGGGAGACCCCGCCGAGGGCGGCAAGCTCGTCGTGGAAAGCGGTTGCGAGACCTGCCACCAGAACAAGACAATGGGCGACGCGAAAGCGATCTACCTGAGGAAAGACCGCAAGGTGAATTCTCTCGCGCAGCTGAAGGCGCGGGTGGCACTTTGCAACAGCGAGCTCGGCCTCAAGCTTTTTCCCGACGACGAGGAGCACATCGTCGCCTACCTCGACGAGACCTACTACAAGTTCTCCGCGAAGTGATCACTTCGCGAGGCTCTCGCGCTCCATCAGCAGGTAGGTGCCGTACGCGTTGATGCGATTGGCGGCATCGAACGCGGGGACCTTCTCGAAGCGGCTCCAATCGGCCTTCGCATAGGCCTCCTCGAAGGGCACGAAGTCCTCCACCGCCTTGCCCATGATCGCCCTGAGGCAGACGAGGTAGTCACGCGTGAGCGCCAGGTCCTTCGCGGGGTCGCGCGACACTTCACCGTGGCCCGTGATCATGATCCTCGGCTTCATCTCCAGGAGGCGCGCGATGCGCACCAGCCACTGGCGGCTGTCAGCCTCTCCCACGAAGGGAATGCGCCCCGCGAAGAGGATATCCCCGCTGAACACCACGCCCTCGCCCGGCAGCACGATGATCACGTCCTCCGGAGAGTGCGCGGGCCCGAGATGGTGGATCTCGAAGCGCACCCTTCCGAGAGTGAACCCGGTATCTTCGTCGAGCCAGCGGTCGGGCGCCACGAGCGCCATCTTGTCGCTCACCCAGGGAAAGAGGTCGCGTGCCCGCTGCTCGCGCCGGCGCTCGGCCTCGCCGCTCTCGAGATACTCGCGCGCCGCCTTGTGCGCCCAGACCTCGGCCCCGGCCTCCTTGAAGGCGGCGAGCCCGTAGAAATGGTCGGCGTGATAGTGGGTGAGGATGACGCGGCGGATGGGCTCGCCCGTTACGCGGCTGATGGCTCGCCGCAAGGCCTCTCCCAACGCGGGCGTGCCCAAGGCGTCGATCACCACCACTCCTTCGCCGGTCACGACGAAGCCCGCGTTGGAGTTGAACCCCTCGTTCGCGGCGGAGGCGACGCCCGGCTCGCCTTGCACGTAATACACGCGCTCGGTGACCCTGATCGGGGAGATGACGGCGTGGATCGGCGGATAGACGCCGGGCGCGGCGAGCGCGGGAAGCGCAAGCAGGAGCAGAGCCGCGATGAGGCGCATCGCGCTCAGGCGATTCCCGGGTTTCCCTCGACGCCCACCAGCTTCGGCACGTTGAGCTTCGGCGCCGGAAGGCTCTTGCGGTCGCGCAGGTACTTCGTGACCACGTCCCACACGGGCTCCCCCAGCACGCCCTCGGCGACGGGCGCCCAGCCCGCGACCTTGTACGCCTTCCCGGCATCGATCAACTTGCCGTCGAGGCGCATGTCGCTGATGCGCTTGCCCATGGCCGCGCCGGGTGTGCAGGTATAGGTGAGGCCGCCCACTCGCACCATGTCGCCGCCCTGCTGGTAGTACGGGTCGGTGTTGAAGAGGTTGTCGCACACGTCCTCGAGGATGGTCTTCACCATCTCGCCGGTGAGGTCGTTCAGCGTGGTCGCGGGATAGGTGATGGCGGTCCAGTCCATCACCGCTTCGGTCGTGATCGCCTCGCCCGGCAACAGCGACTTGCCCCAGCGGAATCCCGGCGAGAACGCGATCTCGGCACCCTTCACCTTCATCAGCGCGTCCACGATCACCTGGTCGAGCGTGCCGTTGAAATTGCCGCGCCGATACAGGAGCGATTCCGACACCGTGAGCTTTTCCGCGAGCTTCGCCGCGAACGGCGCGCGCACCTTGGCGATGTGCGCGGCCATCGCCGCGTCCGGTGGCAGCATTTCCGAGAAGACCGGCAGCAGCTTGTAGTTCCAGCCGCGCACCTTGCCGTCGCCGTAGTCGAAGTCGAGCACGCCGAGGAACTTGCCGTTGCTACCCGCGTTGGTGACGAGAGTGGTGCTCGCGCCCTGCAGGATCTGCATCGGCATCGGCACGCCGTCGTGGGTGTGGCCGCCGAGGATCGCATCGAGCCCCTTCACGCGCCCGGCGAGCTTCAGGTCCACGTCCATGCCGTTGTGCGACAGCAGCACCACGATGCGCGCGCCCTTGCCGCGCACCTCGTCGATGCGCTTTTGCAGCTCGACCTCCTTGATGCCGAAGGTCCAGTCGGGCACGAAGTAGCGCGGGTTGGCAATCGGGGTGTAGGGAAACGCCTGTCCGATGATGCCGACCATGACGCCGTTCAACTCGCGGATCGTGTACGGCTTGAACACGGGATCGCCGAAATCCGCGGTCTCTACGTTCTGTGCGAGGAATTCGATGCGGTCCTTGAAATCGTTCTCCACGACGTGCTTGACGCGATCCTGGCCGTAGGTGAATTCCCAATGGCCAGTCGTGATGTCCACGCCCAGGAGTTTCTGCGCGTCGATCATGTCCTGGCCCCTGGTCCAGAGCGCGGTCGCGGAGCCCTGCCACGTATCGCCGCCGTCGAGCAGCAATGCGCCGGGGCGCGAGGCCTTGAGGCTCTTCACCAGCGTGGCGAGGTGCGCGAAGCCGCCCATTTTCCCGTACACGCCCGCGAGCTCGGTGAAATCGAGATAAGTGTAGGCGTGCTCCCCGCGCGAGGCCTGCTGGATTCCGTAGGTATCGAGGAAGCTCCGCCCGACGAGATGCGGCGGCATGCCCGTCGCGCCGCCCACGCCCAGGTTTACGCTCGGCTCGCGGAAGTAGCTTGGCATGAGCTGCGCGTGGCAGTCCGTCATGTGCAGCAGGCTCACGTTGCCGAAGCGCGGGACGTCGTAGAACTCGTTCAGCTCCGCGGCGAGCGCGCGGCGCGATCCCATCGGCAGGCCGGCGGCGGCGCCTATGGCGAGGGCCTGCAGGAACTCGCGGCGATCCACCGTCAGAACTCCAGGTCTTCGGCGATCGCGCGAATCCCGGCCGCGGCGCAGATGTCGTCGTTCGCGGGGCCGGGAGCGCCGGACACCCCGATGGCGCCCACCAGCGCGCCCTGCCCTTCGATCACCATGCCTCCCGCGATTGCCGCGACATCCGGAAGGTTGCGGATGCCGGCGCTCGCCTTGCCCGGCTGCACATCGCGGTCGAGCGCGGCGGTATTCATCTTGAAATTGATCGCGGTCCGCGCCTTGCGCTGCGCGGTGTCTACCGTATGGGGCGCGGCATAGCGGTCGCGGATGAGAGCCTGCGTGATGCCGCTGCGATCGACCACGGCGACCGTCGCCTGGAAACCCTCGGCGCGGCATTTTGCGAGCGCCGCCTGCGCCGCCTTCAACGCAGCTTCCGGCGTGAGGGTGCGCACCGTGAAAGTCGCGCTGTCGGCCGCCACCGCGCTTGAGACGAGCGCCATCGAGGCTGCCAGGATGCGCAGGATCACTTGTTGACCGGCGATTCCGGATCCATCAGCAATGCGACGACATGCTTGATCTGCTGATCGGTGAGGATGCCCTTGTGGCCGAAGCGCGGCATGTTGGAGCACGCCGCGAATGCCTCCGAGTTGTACACCTTGCCGTAGGCGTAGCGCTGCATCTCGGGCGTGAAGCCGCGCGTCTTGCCGAAGTTGTAAAGCGGCGGGCCGATGGTGCCGAAGGAGACCTCGGCCTTGGTGAGCTGGTGGCACGCGTAGCAATTGCCGCCGCTGGGCGCTTTTGGGTCGTCGCTGTACTGCATGCCCACGCCGGTCTGCGCGATGCGCTCGCCGGCTTTCCAGTCGCCCATCAGGCTGCCTTCCGGGTATTTGATGAGGGCGAGCTGCGCCTTTTTGATCTTCTCCGCGACGTCCCGGGGTGCGGGATGCTCGACGGTGTACTGGCTGCAAGTCGCCTGCACCTCGTCCTGGTTGAGGCGATCGAGCTTGGCTTGGCCCTGCTCCTTGAACGACGCCTTCATCATGGCGAGCGCTTCGGCCGACCTGTCGGGCCTCTCCATCATCGCGCACCCGGCAGCCACGCCGGCGATCGCGAGAAACGCGGGAATCGTGTTCTTCTTCATCGGGAGTCTCCGTTCAGCGCTTGATGGACGGGGCGTCGAACACGCCGCCGTTGGCGTTCTTCGCGAGGTACATGGTCAGCGCGATGGACGCCGGCGAGGCGAACTCCAGCTCGGGGAAGCGCTGCTGGCGGAAGCAGTCGTTGAGGCGCCACTGGAACGAGCGCAGCTCCCCCTGCGAGACGCGATACGCGGGCCACGTCGTGTAGGCCTTCTGCGCATCGGCGGTCCTGGTGAGGTTGGGCAGGTCTTGCAATCGGATGCGCGCGTTGTCCGCACCGTGGCAGGTGACGCAGCCGAAGTCGTGCGGCCCGCCGCGGAAGAAGAAGATCTTCTTGCCGATCTCGTAGGCATCCTGCTCCATCGGGTGCGAGGCGGCGACGTTCATCTTCATGCCCCGCGATTCCGACGTGATGTAGCCCACCAGCGCGTCCATCGGAACTTTCTTGCCGGGGCCGCCGAATGGATCCTTCTTCGCCTGCTCGGCGGTGAAGCCCTGGATCGTGACCATGCACGTGACCAGGCGTGACTCGAGGTCCTCGACCTTGCCGGAGTCGGCGAAGTATTTCGGAAGCACCGTATACGCGCCCTTCACCACGCCGGGGCCGACGCCCAGGTCGCAGCGCTCGAGCGACATCTTGTTGGGGCCGCGCTTTTCCTTCCAGAGAGCTTCGCCGCGCGCCTCCCATAGCTCCGCGGGGTTGCCGTCGCCCAGCGCGGCGCGGTAGCGCTCGATCTCCTCGACCGCGGTACGCTGCTGCGCGTAAACGTCGCCGGCGCCCATCGCGCCCGCCATGCAAAGGATCGAGACGATCCGGTGATTGCGGTTCAAGGCCTTCTCCTTACGGCTTGAGGTATGCGTAACCTTCCTGCGATTGCAGGCGGCTGACTTCCGCGACGCCGGAGGGGACGATCGTCGCCTCCTCGAGAACCATCTTCGGATCGATATTGCGCGACTGCAGGGTGAAGTTGCAGACGCGGAACTCCACGCCCTTCATGGAGAGATCCTGCACCGCAACCTCATACAGATTTCCGTTCTTGTCCTTGGCGTCGCGCAGCAGGAAGTTGATGCCGCCCGCATGCGTCACGACCACGATCTTCGCCTTGGGATCGGCGGAGAGGTGGTTGCGGATGTTGCGGATCGCGTTGCTCGCCTGCTCGAGGTTCTCGTTCACGTGGTAGACGACCCTCACCGGATCGCCCGGCGCCGCCGCCACCTGCATCGCGGTGGCGGCCAACGCCGCCGCCAGCCACAGTCGCGCGCCGCGCATCATGCGGTGACGAGCGCTTCGTCGGTGCGCTTGTCGCCGTGGTTGTCGGTCCAGGTGACGGTCACCTTGTCGCCCACCTTGCCGCCCGAGAACTTGAACGCGAGGAATGGGTTCTTCGACACCGACGGGCCCCACTCCGCGGACAGGACCACCTTGCCGTTGTTGGTGGCGGTAACGTTCGTGATGAACCAGGCCGGGACCACCGCGCCTTTTGCATCCTTGCGCTGGCCGGTCTCCATCTCGTGCGCCATCAGAACGCGCACGTCGACCTTGTCGCCGTCCATCCTGGCGCGAATCTTCATCGGGTCTGCCATGATTTCTCCTTATCCGCCGCAACCGCCCAAGGTGACTTTCACTTCCTTGGATGCGTAGTAGTACTTGCCGTCCGCCTTCACCAGCGCGATCACGTTCGAAGTCTGGCCCATCTTCACACGCGTGTTGATCCAGGGGTCGGTGCCCTCGGGAATCGTGAAGTTCGCGGAGAGGATGTTGGGATTCTTCTCGACCAGGAGCGCGATCTGCTCGGTCTTCGGAAGCTTGCTGATGATCGTGAACGGCACCACCGCGCCGTTCTCGGCGATGTCGGGCGTGTTCGCGAACTGGATGTCCTTGCTCTCGACCGGCGTGCCGCCACCCAGCGCCTTGACCGCATCGGCAAGGCTCTTCACCTCGAAGGCCTGCTTGTTCCAGGCGCCCTGCGCCCAGGCGCTGCCCGGCTTGAAAAGCCCGGCGGCCATCGCGAGGCCGAGCACGGCCACGCCGCCGCCTGCCTTCAATGCGTTCCTGCGACTCTTATTCATGTAGTCAGCTCCATTCATGCGGATTCGTTTCCCTCGGGAAAATTATAACCCCAGCACCCAGTGGACCAACGCCGCCGCGTCGGCTTCGGCGAGATCCGGATTGGGTGGCATCGCGAGCGGCCCCCACACGCCCGAGCCGCCGCGGCGCAGTTTCTGCGCGAGCGTGGCCTCGATTCCGGGCTGGCCCTTGTACTTCGCGGCGACGTCCTTGAACGTCGGGCCTACGACGCGCTTGTCGATGCCGTGGCAGCTGAGACAGGCCTTGCGCTTGGCCTGCACGGCGGCGATCTGCTCCGAATCGAGGAAGGATTCCGGCGCTCGCGCGAGGCGGCCCGGTGCGCGCGATAGCGTCATCGTTTTATTCTCCGGTCCCGAGTCTATAAACCCGCCGGTATATTAGTCAAGCCTAATATTGACTGCGCCTGGTGGACACCCTACATTGGGTCTCATGGTCACCCGTGCCCGCCCGCCCCCCGCGAAGAAGGTCCCGAGCGACATATTCGATCTCATCGGGAAGGGCGAGAACATCCGCGAGGCGAGCGCCGCGATGCAGGCGATGGCGCACCCGCTGCGCTTGAAGATCCTGTGCCTGGTCAACAACCAGGAGCTCTCGGTGCTGGAGATCGTCGATGCGGTGGGCACCTCGCAGAGCAACATCTCCCAGCACCTGGCGGTGCTGCGCGATACCCGCATCCTCGCGGCGCGCAAGGACGCCAACCGCGTCTTCTACCGGATCGTCGACCCGCGCGTTCTCGAGATGATCGCCCTCACCCGCCGCATCTTCTGCACTTTCTAGGATTTCCACTTTGCGGCGGCGGTGTCGTCGCTCGCGCGCGCTTCGACCCAGCGTGAACCGTGCGTGGTGTCCTCGCGCTTCCAGAACGGCGCGCGAGTCTTGAGGTAGTCCATGATGAATTCGCACGCCGCGAAAGCTTCGCCGCGGTGGGCGCTGGAGACGCCGACCAGCACGATGCGATCGCCGGGCTTCAACGCTCCGACGCGGTGGATGACGAGCGTATCGATCAGGTCCCAGCGCGAGTGGGCCTGGGCGCAGATCTCCTCCAGTGCCTTCTCCGTCATGCCGGGGTAATGCTCGAGCGTCATCGCGCTCACCGCGGCGCCGTCGTTGGCGTCGCGCACCAGGCCCACGAAGCTCGCCAGGGCTCCCACGTCGCGACGTCCGCGCGTGAGGGCGTCGAGCTCCCTGCCGGTGTCGAAGTCCGCCTCCTGCACGCGCACCGTCGGCACCCTAGCCTCCCGTGACCGGCGGAAAGAACGCGATTTCGTCGCCCGGCTTCACGGGAGTGGCGAGATCGGCCATGCGCTGGTTCACCGCCACGCGCCACGAATTGCCGGGCGCGAAGGCTTGCGTCCAGCGCGGATCGCGCGACCGAAGCCGCTCGACGAGGGAAGACACGGTGGAATTGCCCGAAGGCAAGGCGAGCTCTTCGCGGGAGCAACCCAGGGATTCGCGCAGGCCGGCGAAGTAGAGAAGCGTCACCACGGCCGGGCCCTAGCGCACCAGGCGCGCGCGATTCAGCCCGAGATGCGTGAGGATGAAGCGCGCCACGTCCTCGGCATCGTTCAGGTCGAGCTGCGGGAGCTCCGTTTCTAGCGGCTCGTCCGTCGCCACCGCCACCACGTGCGGATCCTCCGGGTGAAGGAGCGGCGTGTGGCCCGCGGCCCGGTGCACCTCGACCTTGGCGATGGGCTCGCTCTTGTAGCCCTCGACGATTACCAGGTCGCACGGCGAGAGGTGCTTCAGCTGGTCCGCGAGCGAAGGCTCCGCGGCGCCGCGCAGCTCGTGCATCAGCGCCCAGCGCTTCGACGAGCTGATCAGCACCTCGGCGCAACCCGCATGGCGGTGCCGCCAGGAGTCCTTGCCGGGCTGGTCGACGTCGAACTCGTGGTGCGCATGCTTCACCAGCGATACGCGCACGCCTTCGCGCACCAGGATCGGGATCAGCTTCTCGATGAGGGTGGTCTTGCCGCTGCCGCTGTAGCCCGCGATGCCGATGATTTTCACGCAGAAATGATACGGCATCGGCAACGAAAAAGCCCCCCGGCTCGCGCCGAAGGGCCTGGAACTGGGTCCCCGCTCGCGCGGGAACGGCAGTTGCTACTTGCGCTTGGTTGTTTTCTTGGCGGTACGCGTGGCCACGGCTTGCGCCGTCGCGACGTTCTGTTCGACGGTGTCGTAGAGCTGCTTATTGATCGACGTCATGTTGTTGTAGGCGCTCTGGGCCGCGGCGATCGCGGTCTTCAGGTTGCCGACCACGGTCTCGCTGCCGGCCGGCGCGTACTTGAGCGCCTCTTCCAGCGCGGCGATCGCGGCTTTGTTGAGTTGCGCGGTGTTCTGCTCGAGAACCTTCTTCACTTCGTCGTTGGAAGCGGCGGCGGTCTCGTAGGCGGTGCGCGAGTAGGCGTAGGCGCGCTTGAGCGCGGGCTCGACGGCGGCGGAGTTGATCGCGAAGGCCTCGTTCACGTCACGGGCGCCGGCGAGCGACTGGGCGTGGCGGGTGGCCTGGGTGACGGATTCACGAGCGGCGCCGAGGCCCAGCTCCGTGAACTTCTCGATGTTGCCGAGCGAGAGCTTGGCGAAGTAGGCGAATTGTTCGATCGCGGCTTCGTTGGCTGCGGCGAATTGGTCGATTTTGAACATGGCGTGCGTCCTTGGTGGGTGGGTATCTGTGCGTATTGTGCACTGCAACATAACAAACTGTCAAGGGGTCTACGGCCCGTTTTGTTGCGCCGCGTCAATCCGGGGTCAGGTATAGCCAGGGCGTTTCGCGCCGTTGGCGGCGCTCGTGGGCCGCGATCGCGTCCTCGTATCGCAGCGTCAACTCGATCTCGTCGATTCCAGCGAGGAGGCATTCCTTGCGAAAGGGATCGACCTCGAAGCGCTCGGCGCCGCCGCCCGGCATCGTCACGGTCTGTGCGGCGAGGTCGATGGTGAGCTCGGTGCCCGGAGCGCGTGCGAGCTCCCCGCGCAGCCTCGCCACGGTGTCCAAAGGCAGCACGATCGCAAGCGCGCCGTTCTTGAAGGAGTTCTCGAGAAAGATGTCGCCGAACGAGGGCGCGATCCACACGCGGAAACCGGCGCCCGCGAGGGCCCACACGGCCCCTTCGCGCGAGGAGCCGCAGCCGAAGTTCTCCGCGGCGACCAATATCCGAGCCCCGGCGTACGCCCGCCGGTCGAGCACGAAATCCGGATCCTTCTCGCGCAGGTCGTGGAAGAGGAAGTTCTCGTATCCCGCGGCGCGGGCATTGCGCAGGAAGCGCGCGGGAACGATGCGATCGGTGTCGACATTGACCATGTCGAGAGGGACGGCAACCGAAGTGAGGGTGGTGAAAGGGGTCACAGGAGCTTCCTCACGTCCGTGACCCGTCCGGACACTGCCGCTGCCGCCGCCATCGCGGGGCTCATCAGGTGCGTGCGCGCGCCCTTGCCTTGCCGCCCCTCGAAGTTGCGGTTGGACGTCGACGCGCAACGCTCGCCCGCCGCGACCAGATCGCCGTTCATGCCGACGCACATCGAGCACCCCGCGTCGCGCCACTCGAAGCCCGCCTCGCGGAAAATCCGATCGAGGCCCTCGGCCTCCGCGGCGCGCTTCACCAGCCCCGAGCCCGGCGACACCATCGCGGGCACGACGGCCTTGCGTCCACGCACCACGCGCGCGGCGATGCGCAGGTCCTCGAGGCGGCTGTTGGTGCACGCGCCGATGAAGACGCGGTCGATGGCGAGGCCCTCGATCGGCTGCCCCGGCTTGAGGTCCATGTAGCGCAATGCCTGCTCCATGCTGCCGCGGCGCGCGGCGTCGTGCTCGCGCGCGGGGTCGGGGACCACGCCGCCCACGCCCACGCCGTGCTCGGGGCTCGTGCCCCAGGTCGCCATGGGCTCGATCGCCGCGGCGTCGAGGCGCACCTCGCGATCGAAGCGAGCATCGGCATCCGATGGCAACGCGCGCCAGCGAACGAGCGCACGATCCCAGTCGGCGCCCTTGGGCGCATAGGGCCGTCGCGCCAGGTACTCAAAGGTGGTCTCGTCAGGGGCGACCATGCCGCTCCTCGCGCCCGCCTCGATCGACATATTGCACACCGTCATGCGCGCCTCGATGGAGAGCGCGCGGATCGCGCTGCCGGCGTACTCGAGCGTGTAGCCCGTGCCGCCGAACGCGCCGATCTTCGCGATCAGCGCAAGAATGAGGTCCTTCGAATGCACGCCCCGACCCAGCACGCCGTCGATGGCGATGCGCATCGTCCTGGCGGGGAGCTGCCACAGCGCCTGCGTCGCGAGCACATGCGCGACTTCGGAGGCGCCGATGCCGAAGGCCAGCGCGCCGAGCGCCCCATGGGTCGAGGTGTGCGAGTCGCCGCAGACGAGCGTCACGCCCGGTTGGGTGATCCCCTGCTCCGGCCCGATCACGTGCACGAGTCCCTGGCGCTCGTCGTTCACGGGAAAGATCGTGATGCGGGCGGCCTTAGCATTGGCCGCGAGCGTCTCGACCTTGTCGCGCAGCTCCGGATCGATGATGTTGTCGCGGCCGATGGTCGGCACGTAGTGGTCGGGCGTCGCGAAGCCCGCATCGGGCCGGCGCACCGTGCGGCCCGCATGGCGCAGCGCCTCGAAGGCGTGGAAGCTGCCGTCGTGCAGGAGGTGCCGATCGATGTAGAGGAGCGTGCGCCCGCCGGGCCCCTGCGCTACGACATGCGCGTTCCAGATCTTTTCGTAGATCGTGCGGCCCATTTACTTCGGAACATGGCCCAGCGAATCGGCGTATTTCTTCATTGCTTCCTCGCCGAGGTATTCCTTCTCCCACGCGCGCACCTGATCGAATCCGGCGAAGGTGTGCAGGTCGCCGAGCGGGTGCTTGCGGAATTGCTCCATGAAGCGCGTTTCCGCCTCGGGACCGTCCGCGCGCATCTCCTTCGCGAGGTCGTGCATCGCGCCGAGCGCGCTGCGCAGCATGGCGTTGGGCGAAATGCACACCGCGATGCCGAGCCCGCGCATCTCGTCCACCGTGAAGCGCGGCGAGACTCCGGTCATGTTGTAGAAGACCGGACCCTTCACTTCACTGCACACGCGGCGCACTTCGTCCGCCGAAGTCGGGCCTTCGACGAAGGCAAGATCGGCGCCCGCGCCGAGAAATGCGTTGGCGCGCCGGATGGCTTCGTCGAGCGAGCCGCCCGAGGCGCCGCGCGCGTCGGTGCGCGCGATCAACACGAAATCCGGATCGAGGCCGGCGCGGGTGTCGGCGGCCGCGCGGATCTTGCCCACCGCTTCTTCCATCGGGATCACGAGGCGCCCGGCGACGTGGCCGCAGCGCTTCGGGCTCACCTGGTCCTCCAGGTGGATGCCCGCGACACCCGCCCCGATGAACTCGCGGACCGTGCGGATCACGTTGATGGCGTTTCCGAACCCGGTGTCGGCGTCGGCGATGAGCGGGATGCGGACGGCCGATGTGATGTAGCGCGCATTGGCGACCATCTCGCTCATCGAGGTGAGGCCCACGTCGGGAAGGCCGGTGAGCGAGAGCGAGGTGCCGTAGCCGGTCATGTAGATCACGTCGAAGCCGGCGCTTTCCAGCACGCGCGCGCTCATCGCGTTGTAGCAGCCGGGCACGTACAGCGTGGGGCCGCGGGCGATCAGCTCGCGCAGGCGTGTCGAGGCGCGCTTCATCATTCGACCTTGGCCCCCGAATCCTTCACCACCCTGCCCCACAGTTTCTGCTCCGTCTCGAGGAGCTTGCGGAATTCCTCGGGCGAGTTGCCCACGGGCTCGGCGCCGAGCTTCTCGAGGCGCGCGCGCACGCCCGGCGCGTTGAGCGCCTTGACCGCGGCAGCATGCAGCGCGTTGATGATCTCCCTGGGAGTTCCCGCGGGCACGAGGATTCCGTACCACGTGTCCGAAGAATAGCCGGGCACCGTCTCCCCGATGGTCGGAATCTCCGGGTTGCTCTTCGCGCGATGGCTGCTGGTGATGGCGAGCGCGCGGAGCCGTCCGTCCTTGATGAGAGGCTGCAGCGGCAGCAGGCCGTCCATTGCGAGCTGCACCTGGCCCGCGAGCACGTCGTTGCGCGCCTGCGTGCTGCCCTTGTATGGCACGTGGACGATGTCCACGCCCGCCATGGACTTGAAGAGCTCCATGTTGAGGTGGGTCGCCGATCCCGTGCCCGCCGAGCCGTAGTTGAGCTTGCCGGGATTCCGCTTCGCGTAATCGATGAGCTCCTTCAGCGTCTTCGCCTCCACCGACGAATGCGCGACGATCACCTGGTGCGTGTTGGCGAGCACCGTGATCGGCTCGAAGCTCTTCAATGCGTCGTAGGTCTTGGTGTTGGAGTAGAGCGCGGGATTGATGACATGCGACGGGCTCACGGCCAGCAGCGTGTAGCCGTCGGCGGGAGCTGCGGCGACGAACTCCGTGCCGACCAGGCCTCCCGCGCCCGGGCGATTGTCGATCACCACCGGCTGCCCGAGGATTTTGCCCATCTCCTCGCCCACCGTGCGGGAGAGCGTGTCGCCCGTGCCCGCGGCGGCCAGCGGCACGATAAGCTTGATCGGCCTGTTCGGATACTGCGCGAGCGCCGCCAACGGCAGGCAAAGCAATATCGCGGCCGCGAAGGCCGGGAATCCTCGATTCATTGTTTCTCGCTCAGTGGACCGGAAGGTCGCCACCCGGGATGGTGACACGTTGGCGTCCCGCTACTGCTTGGCGTGAAGCGATAGATCTTGTCGGCGTTGGTCACATAGAGCTGGCCATCGGGGCCGAAGGCGAGGCCGCTCGGCGAGCAGGTGGGCGTCTGCGCGGGGATAAGTCCCACGACGGCGAGCGCGGGCGCGTCGATGCGGGTCCGGTACACCGGACACGGATCCGTCGCCGCGAGCGCCCTGCCCGGCGTGTAGAGATTGCCTTGCGCGTCGTTGGTGAGACCCTCGATCGCGAGCGGCGTGGTGATGAGCGTCGTGAACGACACCGCGTTCGATACAGTCGCGCACGCGAGCGGCAGGGCGAATGCCCATGTCACCTTCTTCATGGCCGATCTCCTCTCGTTAGCGTGGTTGGCCCTGCACGAACATCGTGCGCCGAACCGCCATTCCCGCGCAACCACAACCGGGGTCAGACCCCGCTCTGACCCTGGTCTTCCGCATTGCGGAAAGTGAAGCCTGTCCGCAGTTTTGTATGATGCGGAATGAAAATCGGAATCCTCGAAGGCGACGACATCGGGCACGAGATCGTGCCCGCCGCGGTGGAGGTTGCGCGTGCGGCGGCGAAAAAGCACGGACTCGAGATCGAGTGGCGCCCGTTACCGATCGGGCGGCGCGCTATCGACACGCATGGCGCGACCTTGCCGAAGGAGACGCTCGACACGCTGCCCATGCTCGACGGCTGGATCCTCGGGCCGATCGGTCATCGCGCGTATCCGAAGGTCGCCGAGGCGATCAACCCGCACCCGGTCCTGCGAAAGCAATTCGATCTCTTCGCCAACGTGCGCCCGACGCGCTCCTACCCGGGCATCGGCTGCCTGCACGACGACATCGATCTCATCATCGTGCGCGAGAACAACGAGGGCTTCCAGCCGGATCGCAACATGCTCGTCGGCAACGGCGAGTTCCGGCCCAACGACGAGGTGACGCTTTCGGTGCGCGTCATCACGCGCACCGGCAGCCGGCGTGTGGCGAAGGCCGCATTCGAGCTCGCGCGGCAGCGGCGCAAGCATCTCACCTACGTCCACAAGGACACGGTCTTCAAGCTCAGCTGCGGCATGTTCGTCGAGGAGTGCAGGAAGCTCGCGGCCGAGTACCCCGACGTGCTCACCGACGATGTCATCGTCGACACCTTCGCGATGCGGCTCGTGCGCGATCCGCAGAGCTTCGACGTCGTCGTCACGACCAACATGTTCGGCGACATCCTCTCCGACGAAGCCGCCGGCCTGGTCGGTGGCCTCGGCATGGCGCCGGGCCTGTGCATCGGCGACGGCGACGTCGCGATGGCGCAGGCGACGCACGGCTCGGCGCCCGACATCGCCGGCCGAGGCATCGCCAATCCCTACGCGATGATCGAATCGGCGCGGATGATGTTCGAGTGGCTCGGCCACAGCCGCGGCAACGACGGTGCGGTTCGGATGGCAGCCTCGATGACGCGGGCGACGACCGCGGCGCTCGGCGATCCGGGCGCGCGCACCGGCGACATCCGCGGCACGGGCGACACCGCGAGCTTCACGCGGTCGGTGCTCAGCACGCTGACGATCTGAGGTCGGGCGGAGTGCATCGGGTACTGCCGAGGGCGACGCCGACATGAGCACGCGCATCGGTCTCATCTCCGACACGCACGGCCTGCTGCGGCCCGACGCGCTCGCCTTCCTGCGCGGCTGCGACCACATCGTCCACGCCGGCGACATCTGCGAGCGCGCCGTGCTCGACGCGCTCAGCGCGATCGCGCCGACCGTTGCGGTCCGCGGCAACAACGACCGCGGCGCATGGGCCGACAACCTGCGCGAATCGGAGTTCGTCGAGGTCGGCGGCATCGTGCTGTACGCGATCCACGACATCGACGCGATCGACATCGATCCCGTGGCCGCGGGAGTGCGCGTCGTCGTCTCCGGCCATTCGCACAAGCCGAGCGCCGAGGAGCGCGGTGGTGTGCTCTTCGTCAACCCGGGCAGCGCCGGACGGCGTCGCTTCAGCCTGCCGATCTCGATCGCCGAGCTGGTCGTCGACGGCGCCGAAGTGTCGCTGCGCTTCGCGGAGCTTGCGGACGTGCGCCGCTAGCGCGTCGGTGCCGGCGCGGCCGGCGTCGTCGGCGTCGCGATCAGCCTGACCTCGACCGAGGTCGGCCGCGGCGGTGGCGGCGGCGCGGCGCCGCGCCAGACGCGGCTCACGACCGCGAAGGTGATCGCCGCGAGGGCGATCGCGATCAGCACGGCGATGGCACGCGACCTGCGCGTCGGCCCGGCCCACTCGGCGCCGTCGGCAGGGACGCGCCGCCGCGGCTCGTCGTCGCGCGTCGTCGACCGGCGCGCGCGCCAGCGGGTCTTTCTTGCGATGCTCATCGCCTCGTCTCGCCTCTCGCGGCCTACCGTCGAAGTCGCGCGATCATCATGACAGCACCCGCGCAGATCGGCCTGCCGCAAGCCCGATTCAGCCTCGCTCGAGAGCGGTCATCCCGGCTCGTTCACACTTCGCCATCCGGCTCGTTCCCTCCCGATGGCTGCCTCGCTTCTCAAGCTCCACAACTCCTACGCCCGCGAGCTTCCCGGCTTCTCGGTGCCGTGGCGTCCGGCCGTCGTGCCGGCGCCGACGTCGCTCTTCTTCAACGCGCCGCTCGCCGACGAGCTCGGCCTCGACGTCGCGTCGCTGGCGGGCGAGGCAGGCGCTGCGCTCTTCGCCGGCAACGTCGTGCCCGAAGGCGCCGAGCCCGTCGCCCAGGCCTACGCCGGCCACCAGTTCGGCGGCTTCTCGCCGCAGCTCGGCGACGGCCGCGCGGTGCTGCTCGGCGAGCTGATCGACCGCGCCGGCCAGCGGCGCGACATCGCCTTCAAGGGTTCGGGCCGGACGCCGTTCTCGCGGGGCGGCGACGGCAAGGCGGCGGTCGGGCCGATGCTGCGCGAAGCGCTGATCGGCGAGGCCATGCACGCGCTCGGCATCC
>JBBRQA010000049.1:0-19506 GCA_038227085.1 Burkholderiales bacterium
CGGGCTCGGAGAGCTCGACCCGCGGCACGCTGATGACGAGGTCGCTCGTCGGCCGCGCCTGGCATGCGAGCGCATAGCCCTGCGCGGCTTCCTGCTGCGAGAGCGCCATCGGGAAGTCCTCGTAGGTCACGGCGCCGCGCTCGAGCTTCACGCGGCAGGTGCCGCAACCACCCAGCGTGCACTCGTGGGGAAGCTTCACGCCCGCGCGCGTGGCCGCGGAAAGGAGCGACTCGCCGGAAACCACATCGAACGACTCTGAGGTCTCCAGCACCTCGACGCGATGAATCGCCATCCGCCGCTATTTCTTGATGTCGGCCTGCGCGAGGACTTCCATCCCCTGCGGCTTGAGGAGGTCCTGCAACGCCTTCAGGGCGGCGACGCCGCACGCGGTGTCCTGCTCGCCGTTGCCCCCGCTCAGCCCCACGCCGCCCACGACTTCACCGTTCACGACGATCGGGAAGCCTCCGACGAACACGGCGAAGCGCCCTTCGAAGGAAAGCTGGATGCCGAACGCCTCGTTGCCCGGCAGCGCCGGGCCGTTCGGCGGCGCGTTGAAGAGATGCGTCGAGCGCTTGTGGCCGCTCGCGGTGAACGCCTTGTTCCACGCGATCTGCGGCCCGGTGATGCGCGCGCCGTTCATGCGCTCGAGGAGGATCGGGTAGCCGCCGTCGTCGACGATGCACACCGTCTCGAGAACGCCGATCTCCTTCGCCTTTGCGACCGCCGCGCCGATCATGGCGCGCGCTTCCTCGACCTCGAGCTTCATCGCCTTCTTCATTGTCTTGTCCCCGGTCGTTCCGGCATCGCAACTTCAGCAGCCACGATAGACGGTCTTGGTTTGCGTGAAGAATCGAGGCCGACGCGGCGTCGATGGTCGCGGCGCTCATGTCAGATCCTGCGGAAATGGGTGGATACTGTATACAATTTGTCGGGGCGCGGCAAGGTCGGCCGCTACCAACCGTTGACCGTCCGTGGGTAGGTTGGCGCCCGCCGCTTGCGCGTTGCCTGCTCGAACGCATAGGCGAGCGCGACGAGCCGCGCCTCGCTCCACGCTGCACCCACGAAGGAAATCCCGCACGGCAGGCCGCCCACCTCGCCCGCGGGCACGGTCACGTGCGGATAGCCCGCGACCGCCGCCGGCGAGGTGAAGCCGCCGCCGCTCGCGTCTCCCTTGATGAAGTCGGTGAGCCACGCGGGTCCGCCGGTCGGCGCGATCAACGCATCGAGGCGATTCTCGGTGAGCACCTTGTCGATGCCCTCCTCGCGCGTCATCTTGTGGTTCGCCGCGAGCGCCTCGACGTACCCGGGGCTGTCGAGCCCGCCCTTGGCCTCGGCCTGGAGGAATAGCTCCTGCCCGAAGTACGGCATCTCCTTCGCCTTGTTGCGCTCGTTGAAGGCGATCACGTCCGCGAGCGTCTTCACCGGCGCGCCGGGCGCGTACTCGGCCAGGTATGCGGGGAGGTCCGCCTTCAGCTCGTAGAGGAGGACGTCGAGCTCGGTCTGCGTGTACTTGCCCGCATTCGGCATCGCGGGGATCTCCACCAGCACCGCGCCCGCCGCCTTCAACGCCTCCAGCGCCTTCTCGATTTCCACGGACACCAGGTCGTTGCGGCCGCCGAACTGGGAGCGCACCACGCCCAGGCGGGCGCCGGCGAGCGCCTTCGCGTCGAGGTGCCTCGTGTAATCGACGGCGTGCGCGGAAGCCTCGCGCGTGGCGTCGTCGCGCGGATCGCTTGCCGCGAGCGCGGTGAGGAGAGCCGCGGCATCGGCGACCGTGCGCGCCATCGGCCCGGGCGTGTCCTGCGAATGCGCGATAGGGATGATGCCCGCGCGGCTCGCGAGGCCCACCGTCGGCTTGATGCCGACCAGGCCGTTGACCGCGGAGGGCGACGTGATCGATCCGTCGGTCTCGGTGCCGACCGCCACCGCCGCGAGGCTCGCCGCGATCGCCGCCGCCGATCCCGAGCTCGATCCACTGGTGTTGCGGTCGAGCGCGTACGGGTTACGCGTGAGGCCGCCGCGTGCGCTCCAGCCCGAGGTCGAGCGCGTCGAGCGGATGTTGGCCCACTCGGAGAGGTTGGTCTTGCCGAGAATCACCGCGCCCGCCTCGCGAAGGCGCGTCACGATGAAGGCGTCGCGCGGCGGCTTGACTCCGGCCAACGCGAGCGAACCCGCGGTGGTCTGCATGCGATCCGCGGTCGCGATGTTGTCCTTGATCAGCACCGGGATTCCATGGAGCGGGCCGCGCGGGCCCTTCTTCCTGCGCTCGGCGTCGAGCGCCGCGGCGATGGCGAGCGCATCGGGATTGACTTCGATCACCGAGTTGATGCGAGGGCCCGCCTTGTCGATCGATTTGATGCGCGCGAGATAGCGTGCGGTAAGGGCCTTCGAGGTGATGCGCCCGTTGGTCATGGCCTCCTGCAGCTCGGCGACCGAGGCCTCGGCCACGTCGAGCGTGAGTTGCTGCGCGGCTTTGCTCATGTCACTCCAGGATGAAAGGGCCGCGAGCGCGACGATCGCGGCAAGCCTCGCCGTCAGCGAGTCCATGGCGGCCGCGACGTTGGATCGATGGCGTAGCGCGTCATCGCTTCCGCCACCCGCGCGTCGCCGATCGCGTGCAACGCGGCGACCGCGATCGCGTGGCGATCGACCTCGAAGAACTTCCTCAGCTTGGCGCGCGTGTCGCTGCGCCCGAATCCGTCGGTGCCGAGTGCCGTGTACGAGTCTTCGATCCAGGGACGGATGAGGTCCGCCACCGCGCTTACGTAGTCGCTGGCGGCGACGACCGGGGCGCCGGTCTTCGGGAGCTGGGTCTGCACCCAGCAAGGCGGCGCCGGGTGTTGCAGGCGCGCCGCACGAGAAGCTTCCATTCCGTCGCGCCGCAACTCCGTAAAGCTGGTCACCGAGAATACTTCGGCGGGTATCCCCCACTCCTTCTCCAGCATTTCGGCCGCGGCGAGCACCTCGTTCAGGATCGTCCCGGCGCCGAGCAACCGCACCCGCGCTTTCTCGCGCCTCGCGCCTCGCACCTTGTACATGCCCTTGAGAATCCCTTCGCGCACGCCCTCGGGGATCGACGGCATCGGGTAATTCTCGTTCATCAACGTCACGTAATAGAACACGTCTTCCTGGGCGCCGAGCATTCGCTTCATGCCGTCCTCGAGGATCAGCGCGAGCTCGTAGCCGAAGCACGGATCGTAGGCGCGGCAATTGGGAATGGTGGACGCGATCAAGTGGCTGGTGCCGTCCTCGTGCTGCAGGCCCTCGCCCGACAGCGTCGTGCGCCCCGCGGTGGCGCCCAACAGGAAGCCGCGCGCGCGCGAGTCCGCCGCCGCCCAGATCTCGTCGCCCACGCGCTGGAAGCCGAACATCGAGTAGTAGATGTACATCGGCAGCATCGCCTGGCCGTGCGCCGAGTAGCTGGTGGCCGCGGCGACCCACGAGGCGAGCGCGCCCGCCTCATTGATGCCCTCCTCGAGGATCTGGCCGTCGGTCGACTCCTTGTAGTAGGAGAGCGTGTGCTGATCCTCGGGCTGGTAGAGCTGGCCGATGGGCGAGTAGATGCCGATCTGGCGGAACAGGTCAGCCATGCCGAAGGTACGCGCTTCGTCCGCGATGATGGGCACGATGCGCTTGCCGAGCACGGAATCCTTCAACAGCGCGCCCACCATGCGCACGTAAGCGACGGTCGACGACATCTCCTTGCCGTTCGCCTCGAGCGCGAATTTCGCGAACACCGCGGCGTCCGGCGTGGCGAGCGACTCCGCCTTGGCCGAGCGCATCGGCAGGTAACCGCCCAATTTCTCGCGGCGCGCGTGCAGGTAAGCCATCTCCGGCGCCTCGCGCGGCGGGCGCACGAACTCGCACGCGTCGCACTGCGCATCGGCGATGGGAAGCGCGAAACGGTCGCGGAAGGCGATGAGCTGCTCGGTGTCGAGCTTCTTGTGCTGGTGCCCGGTCATGCGCCCCTGCGCCGCGGTGCCCATGCCGTAGCCCTTCTTGGTCTTCGCGAGGATGACGGTCGGCTGCCCGGTGTGGCGCGCAGCGTGCCAGTACGCGGAGAAGATCTTCACTGGATCGTGGCCGCCGCGGCGCAGGCGATCGATGTCGTCGTCGGACAGGTGCGCCACGAGCTGCCGCAGCTCGGGATACTTGTTGAAGAAGTGCTCGCGGTTGAACGCGCCGTCGGTCGCCGCATAGGTCTGGAACTCGCCATCCACGGTCTCGAGGAAGCGCTTCTCCAGCCACTGGTGCGCGTCGCGCGCGAAGAGCGGATCCCAGTCGCCGCTCCAGAGGAGCTTGATCACGTTCCAGCCGGCGCCCGCGAAGAGGCCTTCGAGCTCCTGGATGATGGAGCCGTTGCCGCGCACCGGGCCATCGAGGCGCTGCAGGTTGCAGTTGACCACCAGCACGAGGTTGTCGAGCTTCTCGCGCGCGGCGAGCGCGAGGCCGGCGAGCGACTCGGGCTCGTCCATCTCCCCGTCGCCCACGAACGCCCACACCTTGCGCGCACCCGTGTCGGCGAGGCCGCGATGCTGCAGGTAGCGCATGAAGCGCGCCTGATAGATCGCGAAGAGCGGGCCCAATCCCATCGATCCGGTGGGGTATTGCCAGAAATTCGGCATCAGCCACGGATGCGGATAGGAGGAGAGCCCGCGGCCCTCGGTCTCGCGCCGGTAGTTGTCGAGCTGCTCCTCGGTGAGGCGCCCCTCGAGGAAAGCGCGTGCGTAAACGCCGGGCGCCGAGTGCGGCTGGAAGTAGACGAGGTCGCCGTCCGCACCCGCGCGGAAGAAGTGGTTGAAGCCCACCTCGAAGAGATCCGCGGCCGAGGCGTAGCTCGCGATGTGCCCGCCCAGCTCGCCGCTCGCGCGGTTGGCGCGCACCACCATCGCGAGCGCGTTCCAGCGCACCAGCGCCGAGAGCCGCGCCTCGATCTCGAGATTGCCCTGGTACGGCGGCTGCTCCGCGAGCGGGATCGTGTTCACGTAGGGCGTTGCGAGCACACGGGGTAACGGAACGCGCCGCGTGCGCGCGTGCTGCAGGAGGCGGCGCAGCAGGAAGGTCGCGCGCTCCGGGCCTTCGGAGGCGATGAGCGCGTCGAGCGCGTCGATCCACTCGCGGGTCTCGAGCGGATCGGCGTCCGGGTCGTGGGGGTTGCCGATCTCGCGGGGAATCGTGGGGTCCATCCATAAAGCTTACATCGGGACGGCGCACAAAACAGGGCAGAATCAGGTGATGCGTGAAGACGACCTGAGACGGGTCCTGCTGGTGAAGGCGATCGAGGAATCCGATCGCGAGGCGGCGATCATCCCCACCGCCGATCGCGAAGCGGCGTCACGCGATGCGATGCGCGCCATCTCGTCGCGCGACGAGGGCGCGCTCCTCGCCGAACGCTCGCGCACGCTCTTCCCGCGCATCGCCGCGCGTTATCCGTTCGTGGAAAACGTGGTCGCCCTCCTCGGACCCTCGACGCCGGTGTCGCTGGGACTCATCGCCGCAGGGTTGGGGGTCGGCGCTTCGCTCTCTGCGCTCGACGGCTCGCGGCACATCAACGTCCTCGCATTTCCGCTGCTGGGCCTCGTCGCGTGGAACTTCGCGGTGTACGCCTTCCTGCTATACCGGGCGCTGCGCCCCGCGCCAACCCGCGCGGGGCCGCTGCTCACCTGGGTGGCTTCCTTGGGATCCAACCTCGCCGCGCGCCTCATCGCCCGCTCGCGCCCATTCAACGCGCCGCTCGCCGACGCGCTGGGGAAGTTCGCCGAGGAGTGGTACGAAGGCGCCAAGCCGCTCCTCGTCGCGCGCGCTACGCGCCTCTTCCACCTGGCGGCCGCGGCGCTCGGCGTGGGCCTCATCGTGGGCCTCTACCTACGCGGCATCGCCTTCGACTACCAGGCCGGATGGGAAAGTACGTTCCTCGACGCGTCGGGTGCGCGCGCCCTCCTGGCCGTGCTCTACGGGCCGGCATCGTGGCTTACCGGAATCGCGGTGCCCGACGCGGCGCACCTCGAAGCCATGCGCTGGCGCGGCGACGCCGGCGGCGAGACCGCGGCGCGATGGATTCATCTCATGGCGGCGTCGGCGCTCCTCTATGTCGTGCTGCCGCGCATCGCGCTCGCCCTCGTGGCGACCGTGAAGGTGCTGCGCCTTGCGCTGCGCGCGCCGTTGCCGCCCGCGCTCGTCGCGTACTTCCGCGCATCGTTCGCGAGCGTCGAGGGCGCCGTGGCGAACGCGTCCGCGCTCATCCTGCCCTATGCCTGCGAGCTTTCGCCAGGCGCCCTCGCACGGCTCATCGCGTGGCTTCCCGGCGCGACCGGCGGCCCGCTCAGGGTGGACGCGCGAGCGAGCGTTGCCTACGGAGAGGAGGATCGCTATCTCGAGGCTCTCGCCGCGGAAGGCGCCGGCGCGGGATTCATCGTGATGCCGTTCAGCCTCGCGTCCACGCCCGAAGACGAGAACCACGGCAAGGTGATCTCGGGGGTGCGCGACTGGCTGGCCGCCTCGAGTCCGGGTGCGCAGCTGCTGGTGGTGATCGACGAAGCGCCCTATGCCGAGCGCATGGCGGGCACGCCGGAGCGCATAGCGGAACGGCGCCTCGCGTGGCGTCGCTTCGCCGAGGCGCGCGGCGTGAAGCCCGCATTCGCGAGCCTCGCATGACGATCGAGCTCAGCGTCGTCGCGCACACCAACGTCGGCAAGACCACGCTCATGCGCACGCTACTGAAACGCGACATCGGCGAAGTCGCGGACCGGCCCCACGTGACCGAGGCCGCCGAGCGCCATACCCTTCTCGACACCGCGCAGGGCGACGTCCTCCATCTCTGGGACACGCCGGGTTTCGGTGACAGCGCGCGCCTCCTGAAGCGCCTGCAGGCAAGCGGCAATCCCATCGGCTGGCTGCAGACACAGGTCTGGGACCGCTTCGCCGACCGCCCCTTCTTCTGCAGCCAGCAGGCGGTGCGCAATGTGCGCGACGAAAGCGACGTGGTCCTCTACCTGGTGAACGCCGCCGAGGATCCCTCTGCCGCCGCGTATCTCGAGGCCGAGCTGCAGATCCTGCAATGGGTGGGCAAGCCCGTGCTCCTCCTTCTCAACCAGGCCGGCGCGCCGCGCCCGCGAGAGATCGAGGCGGCCGAGGAGGAACGCTGGAGCCGGCATCTATCACTGCACGTCCGCGACCGCGCCGTCATCACGCTCGACGCGTTCGCCCGCTGCTGGGTGCAGGAGGACCGGTTGCTGCGCGCCGTGAGCGAGCTGATCGAGCTCGCGAAGCGTCCGGGGATGGAGCGCCTGCGCGCGGCGTGGCGCGGGCGCAACCTCGCGACCTTTCGCGCGTCGATGGCGTCGATGGCCCGATACCTCGCGGGGACGATCGCCGATCGCGAGAGCGTGCCGGAGAGACTCGACGCGGCGGCGCTCGCGCAGCGCGCGAAGAGCTGGCTCAGGCGCACCCGTGATGCAGGCGCGCACAAGGATCCGGTGGTGGACGCGGCCATGACCGCGCTCCTGAAGCGGCTCGACCAACGCACGCGCGAAGATACCGATCACCTCATCGCGCTGCACGGGCTCACGGGGCGCGCGCAGGAGCGAATCCTCGCGCGCACCGCCGGTCAATTCGAAATTGCAATGCCGGCCGATGTGGCGGGCACGGGACTCGTGGGCGGCATGCTGAGCGGGGCCGCCGGAGGGCTCGCGGCCGACCTGTCCGCGGGCGGGCTCACGCTCGGCGCGGGCATGCTGATCGGTGCGGTCCTCGGAGCGCTCGGCGCCGGGGGCGCGGCGCGGGCATACAACATCCTCCAGGGGCAGGAAGACGGGCGCGTGCACTGGACCAACGATTTCCTCGCGCAGCAGACGCGCGCCGCGCTATTGCGCTACCTCGCGGTCGCGCACTACGGCCGAGGGCGCGGCGATTGGATCGAAGCGGAAGCCCCGCCGCACTGGGCGCCGGTGGTCGATGACGAGGTGCGCGCGCGCGAAACCGAGCTTGCCGAGGCGTCGCGCATGGCCGAAGCGGGAGCGGCCCCGCCCGCGGTCGCTGCACGCCTGGAACACGAGCTCACCGGCGCGGCAGTTGCTATATTGAAGCGCCTTTATCCCGAAAGCCGCCAGGTCCTCGAATCCTAGGAGAATCGATGTCACGCAACCATTTAGCATCTCTCGCGGGCCTGCTGCTGGCCGGATGCGCCACCTTCCCCGCGAGCGAGCGGACGCTCGATGCGATCCAGACCATCGTGGTGATCTACGCCGAGAACCACAGCTTCGACAACATGTACGGGATGTTTCCCGGCGCCAACGGCATCGCACAGGCCACCGCGGCCGCGACGCAGCAAAGGGACCACGACGGCGCCGTGCTACCCACGCTCCCGCCCGTGTTCAAGGGCGACAAGCCCGATCCCGCGTATCCGGCCGCGCTTCCCAATGGGCCCTTCCGCATCGATGCATCACCGGTCAACCGGCAGATCGACCAGCTCACGCCCGCGCCGATCCATCTCTACTACCAGAACATCGAGCAGATCGACGGCGGACGCAACGACAAGTTCGTCGCGATGACCAACGTGGGCAGCTGGGTGATGGGCTATTACGACGGCTCATCGCAGAAGGTGTGGAAGTGGGCGCAACGCTTCACGCTCGCGGACAACTTCTTCATGGGCGCCTTCGGCGGCTCATTCCTCAATCACCAGTGGCTCATCTGCGCGTGCACGCCGGAATGGAAGAACGCGCCGGAATCGATCCGCGCGCAGCCGGATGCGCAGGACCGCCTCAAGCGCAAGCCCGGCTCACCCGCCTCCGCAATGCAGGGACCTGCGCAGCTCTTCGATGGCCAGGTCACGCCCGATGGCTACGCGGTGAACACTTCGCAGCCGCCGTACCAGCCGAGCGGCGTGCTTCCCGCGTCCCTCGAGCGCAATGATTACGCGGACCCCGCGAAGAACGTGGTGCCGCCGCAGACGCAGAAGACCATCGGCGACACGCTCTCGGCGAAAGGCATCTCGTGGACGTGGTACGGCGGCGCGTGGAACCTCGCGCTTGCCGACGGCCGGCGCGATCCCGCGGTCAAGCGCGACATCATCTACAACCGGGGCGAGGGCAGCCCCAACTTCCAGCCGCACCACCAGCCCTTCAACTACTTCGCGCGCTTCGCCCCCGGCACCGCGGACCGCCGCGAGCACCTGAAGGACGGCGACGACTTCGTGAACGACATCGCGCAAGGTACGCTTGCCGCGGTTTCGTTCTACAAGCCTCCGGGCAAGCTCACGCAGCATCCGAGCTACACCGACATCAAGAGCGGCGACATCCATGTCGAGGGCCTTCTCTCGCAGCTCGAGAAGAGCCCGCAGTGGCCGCACATGCTGGTGATCGTCACCTACGACGAGAACGGCGGCTACTGGGACCACGTGGCCCCGCCTTCGGGTAGCGGCTGGGGCGACCGCTGGGGACCCGGCACGCGCGTACCGGCGATCGTCGTTTCGCCGTTCGCGAAGCGCGGCTACGTGGACCACACCTCGTACGACACGACGTCGATCCTGAAGCTCATCACGCGGCGCTTCGGGCTCGAGCCGCTGCCCGGCGTGCGGCGCAATGCGGGAGATCTCACCGGATCGTTAGAGCTCGGTCGGTAGCGTTGCGCCATCCATCGGGCTCCGGACGAAGGTCGAGCCGGCGCGATCGTTCCTGGATGGGTGAGGGAAGTCGCTGCAAAGATTGCGCTCCAACGGACGGGTTCTTCTCCAGATCGGCCGAAAGTGACGCGCGCCTCTCGACCCTCATCCCAAGAGCCCGATGGATGGCTCTCCGCGCACACGCCGATCATCCCCGGGCTTTGAAGTGGGGTCGCCGAGAACAACGGCGATGCGCGACGCGATTCGATATGCAGCCCGCGCAAAGGGGCTGCCCGTGACCTATGCGGCGATGATGCGAGGAGCATCGAAGCGGACCACTACTAGTGAATCTCCGCGATCGATCGACCGTGATCGCAGGCCCTTGATCAGCAGAGCCTCATTGAAGTGTAGGGGTGAGGCTCGAGAGGCGCGCGTCACTACCCGTCGATCTGGAGAAGCCGCCGTCCGTTCGAGCGCAATTTTTGCAGCGACTTCTCTCCCGTCTCCAGGAACGATCGCGCCGGCTCGAGCCTCACCCCCACTTCAATGAGGCGATAGCCCAGCTCGCCCCCGCGCCCGAGTGTCACAGAACGGTCATGGGCGCTGCGTATATTGGCCGGATTCAATGAGACAGGGAAAAACCATGCGCATCGCACGCATTCTGGCCCCGGCGCTGGTCGCCGCGGCCGCCATCGCCCATTCCGCGTTCGCCGCCGAGATCACCGGCGCGGGCGCCACGTTTCCCTATCCGATCTACGCCAAGTGGGCCGACGCGTACAAGAAGAATACCGGCACCGGCATGAACTACCAGTCGATCGGCTCCGGCGGCGGCATCAAGCAGATCATCGCGAAGACCGTCGACTTCGGCGCTTCCGACATGCCGCTCAAGCCCGAAGAGCTCGAGAAGGAAGGGCTCACCCAGTTCCCGACGGTCATCGGCGGCGATGTGCCGGTGGTGAACCTCGCAGGCATCAAGTCGGG
This sequence comes from Burkholderiales bacterium, assembly GCA_038227085.1. Taxonomy (GTDB): domain Bacteria; phylum Pseudomonadota; class Gammaproteobacteria; order Burkholderiales; family Usitatibacteraceae; genus Usitatibacter. Next base: position 10,580 of record JBBRQA010000049.1, read on the forward strand.
CGAGCTGCACCTGACCGGCGCGGTGCTCGCCGACATCTACCTGGGCAAGGTCGCCAAGTGGAATGATCCGGCGATCGCCGCGCTCAACAAGGGCGTGCGGCTGCCGGCGCAGGACATCACGGTGGTGCATCGCTCGGACGGCTCGGGCACCACCTTCATCTGGGTGAACTACCTCTCCAAGATGAGCCCCGAGTGGAAGAGCAAGGTCGGCGAAGGCACCTCGGTCAACTGGCCGGCCGGCGTGGGCGGCAAGGGCAACGAAGGCGTGGCCTCGTACGTGCAGCGCATCGTCGGCTCGATCGGCTACGTCGAGTACGCCTACGCGCTGCAGAACAAGATGACCACCGCCGCCGTGCAGAACCGCGACGGCGCGTACGTCCAGGCGAACGCGGAGAGCTTCAAGGCCGCCGCCGCGAACGCGGAGTGGAACAAGGCTCCGGGCTTCTACCTGATCCTCACCGACCAGCCCGGCAAGGGCGCGTGGCCGGTGAGCGGCGCCACGTTCATCCTGATGCACAAGAGCCAGGCGAAGCCCGACATCGCCAAGGAAGTGCTCAAGTTCTTCGACTGGGCGTACGGCGCCGACGGCGACAAGCTCGCCTCGAGCCTCGACTACGTGCCGCTTCCCGACACCGTCGTGAAGCAGATCCAGGCGTCGTGGAAGGCGAACATCAAGGACAGCTCCGGGAAGCCCGTCTATTGATCGAGCCTTCCCTGCCGAGGCACGTCATGAGCGCAGTGTTGGATAATGGAGGCATAGCGGCCCCGGGCCATTCCGGGGCCGTCACCGACTACGCCCCCAAGCCACCCGTGCTGCGAAACAACGCGCTGATGGACGCGATGTTCCGGAACATCACCCGGATCTTCGCTTTTTTCGTCTTCAGCCTGCTCGCCGCGATCATCGTCTCGCTCGCGGTCGGCAGCATGCCGTCGATCCACAAGTTCGGCATCGACTTCCTGTGGAACGACACGTGGGACCCGGTGAAGGAGGAGTTCGGCGCGCTGGTGCCGATCTACGGGACCCTCGTCACCTCGTTCATCGCCCTCGCCATCGCGATCCCGGTGAGCTTCGGGATCGCGCTCTTCCTCACCGAGCTCTCGCCGGGGTGGCTGCGCCGCCCGCTCGGCACCGCAATCGAGATGCTCGCGGCGATCCCCAGCATCATCTACGGCATGTGGGGCTTCTTCGTGTTCGCGCCGATCTTCCAGGTGCACGTGCAGCCGCTCCTGCAGAAGACTCTCGGCCAGGTGCCGTGGGTTGGCGGCCTCGTCTCCGGGGCTCCCATGGGCATCGGCATGCTGGCGGCGGGCATCATCCTCGCCGTCATGGTGATCCCGTTCATCACCGCGGTGATGCGCGACGTGTTCGAGCTGGTCCCGCCGATGCTCAAGGAATCGGCCTACGCCCTGGGATCGACCACGTGGGAAGTGGTCTGGCGCGTCGTGCTGCCCTTCACCAAGGTCGGCGTCATCGGCGGCGTGATGCTGGGGCTCGGCCGCGCGCTGGGCGAGACGATGGCGGTCACCTTCGTGATCGGCAACGCACACAACCTCAAGGCCTCGCTCTTCGCGCCCGGCAACTCGATCGCCTCGGCGCTCGCCAACGAGTTCACCGAGGCGGTGGGCGACGTGTATACCTCCGCTCTCATCGAGCTGGGCCTGATTCTCTTCGTCATCACCACCATCGTGCTGGCCCTCTCGAAGCTGCTCCTCCTGCAACTGGCCAAGCGCGAGGGGACGGCTACGTGAACGACAGCGCGAGCCTCGCACGCGCGGACAACCCGACCTATCGTCGCCGCCGCCGCATGAACAAGGTGATGATGGCGGTCTCGACGCTGGCACTCGCCTTCGGCCTCTTCTGGCTTGCATGGATCCTCGGCGTGCTGCTCTGGCAGGGGGCGGCCGCGCTGGGGCCGACGCTCTTCACGCAGATGACGCCGCCGCCCGGAGCCGACGGCGGCCTCGCCAACGCGGTCCTGGGGAGCGTCCTCATGGCGGGGGCGGGCACGCTGATCGGCACGCCCGTGGGCATCCTTGCCGGCACCTACCTCGCGGAATACGGCAGCCGCGGCTGGCTCGCGCCGGCCACGCGCTTCATCAACGACGTCCTCCTGTCCGCGCCCTCGATCGTGATCGGCCTCTTCGTCTACACGGTCTATGTGGCGCGGGTGAAGCATTTCTCGGGATGGGCGGGAGCGTTCGCGTTGGCAATCATCGCGGTGCCGGTGGTGGTGCGCACCACCGACGACATGCTGAAGCTGGTTCCCAACAGCCTGCGCGAGGCGGCGGCCGCGTTGGGCGCGCCTTCGTACAAGATCGTGACGATGATCTCGTACCGCGCTGCGCGTGCCGGCATCCTCACCGGGATCCTGCTCGCCATCGCGCGCATCGCCGGCGAGACCGCGCCGCTCCTCTTCACCGCGTTGAACAACCAGTTCTGGTCCACCGACATGAACCGTCCCATGGCCAACCTCCCCGTGGTGATTTTCCAGTTCGCCATGAGCCCCTACGACGACTGGCACCGCCTGGCGTGGGGCGGGGCCACCTTGATCACCCTTCTCGTGCTCGGAATCAACATTTCCGCACGCGCCCTCTTCTCGAAGAAATGACCATGCCGAAGCTCGCCGTCCGCAACCTGGACTTCTACTACGGCTCGTTCCACGCGCTGAAGAAGGTGAACCTCGAGATCCCGGAAAATCGCGTGACCTCGTTCATCGGGCCTTCGGGCTGCGGCAAGTCCACGTTGCTGCGCACGTTCAACCGCATGTTCGAGCTCTATCCCGAGCAGCGCGCCGAGGGCGAGGTGCTGATGAGCGGCGAGAACCTCCTCACCTCGAAGCAGGACGTGTCGCTCATCCGCGCGAAGATCGGCATGGTGTTCCAGAAGCCCACGCCCTTCCCGATGTCGATCTACGACAACATCGCCTTCGGCGTGCGCCTCTTCGAGGACCTGCCGCGCGCGCGCATGGACGAGCGCGTCGAGTGGGCGCTCACCAAGGCGGCGCTCTGGAAGGAGGCGAAGGACAAGCTGCAACAGAGCGGCAACAGCCTCTCGGGCGGCCAGCAGCAGCGCCTGTGCATCGCGCGAGGCATCGCGGTGCGCCCGGAGATCCTGCTCCTGGATGAACCGTGTTCCGCGCTGGACCCGATCTCCACCGCCAAGATCGAGGAGCTCATCACCGAGCTCAAGGCCGACTACACCGTGGTGATCGTGACCCACAACATGCAGCAGGCGGCGCGCGTCTCCGACTACACCGCGTACATGTACCTCGGCGAGCTGGTGGAGTTCGGCGAGACCAACCAGATTTTCCTGAAACCTGGCAAGCAGGAGACCGAAGATTACATCACCGGCCGTTTCGGATAAGGTGAAGCCGGAGGTCGGCGCCTATCGCATTTCGACCTGGCGCTGCTCAATGCGCGAAGGCTACGTAGGCCCGGCATTTCTCCAGATCGTCGACTTTGTCAAAGGCCTTCGCGCGGGCTCAGAAGAACCAGGCCTCTTCGATCTTTCCTTCTACCACCCGATAGACCGCGGCGACCTCGAACGGCTCGTCGCGCACGCCATGGACTCGCTCGTGGTCGATGACGCGATCGCCCAGGACGATGCGGTGCAACAGATCCGCGTGCAGGTTCGGAAGGTTGAATCGGTTCGCGGCGTAGTATGCGGCGAGCGCCGCCTTCCCCTCGATGGCGGTCTCGCTCGCGGGTGGGCGATAGACGCGGATCGTGTCGCTGTATTCGGCGACGAAGCGCGCGAGGTCGCGATCGTTGTACGCGTCGAGCTGGCGTTGCACGGCATCGGCGGCGCTCATGCCCGATTCTAGAACAGGGCGGGCGGCAGGATCAGCGCCCACACCATCGCGAGCAGCACCAGAGCCACGAATACCGCGGCGCTGCCGATGTCCTTGGCGCGCTTCGAGAGCGAGTGCTGGTCGAAGGAGATGCGGTCGATCGCGGCCTCCACGCTCGTGTTGAGGAGCTCGACGATCATCACCAGCAGCACCGCCCCGATGAGCACGGCACGCTCCACGGCGCTGAGGTGCGCGAGGCACGCGACGGGGATGAGGACGATCGCGAGGAGGATCTCCTGGCGGAACGCGCTCTCGTTGCGCCACGCGTCCTCGAGGCCGGACAGGGAATTGAAGAACGCGTGGACGATGCGGATCACGCCGGTCTTGCCCTTGAAAGGGCTTTCGGTCAGCGAATCAGGCGGCTTGAGCAACGGAGGCCTCCAGGGTGCGCGCGGGCACGAGGCTCGACAGGAATTGCCGAGAGCTATATTCCCACGAATAACGCTGCCCGTAGCGCGCCACCTTGTCGCGATCGAGCGCGAGCGCGGCGAGGGCGGCCGCGCCGAGGTCCTCGTCGTGGACCCCCACCGCCGAATCCTTGATCACGTCGATCGGACCGCGCACCGGGAAGGCGGCCACCGGAGTGACGCACGCCATCGCCTCAGTTTCCTGGGACGCGAGCGTAGCGGCCGAATGTGACAGCGTCCTGAGCGCCCTCGACCTTACCGACGCCTTGGATTTCTGGGCACCGCTCAGTGGTTTGTCGAGCGCACCCGTGCCCCGGCGAAGTGCGCGCTGAAGCGGCTCCCCTCGCCCGGCTTGCTGGTGATGTCGAGGACCGCGCCGTGCCGCCCGAGAGCGTGCTTCACGATCGCCAGTCCCAACCCGGTGCCGCCAGTCTCGCGCGAGCGCCCGCGGTCGACGCGATAGAAGCGCTCCGTAAGGCGCGGGATGTGCTCCGGCAGGATGCCGATGCCGGTATCCTCGACCGCGAACGCGGCGCCGTCCGCGGTCCGATGCCAGCGCAGGCGCACCACGCCGCTCTCCGGGGTGTATCGGATCGCGTTGCTCACCAGGTTGCCGAACGCGCTGGAGAGCTCTTTCTCGCTGCCCAGCAGATCCACGCCCTCCTCGCCCTCGATCTCGATGCGGTGGCGCCCCCCGGAAAGGGCGCGCGCCTCGGCGCCGAGGCGCTCGAGGAGCTTCCTCATCTCGACGGTCTCCTCCATCGGGGGCAGGGGCGACGACTCGAGCGCGGAGAGCGTGAGGAGGTCTTCCACGAGGCGCAGCATGCGCCGTGACTGCTCCTCCATGAGGTCGATGTAGTGCCGCCGTGCCTCGGCATCGCTTTCGTCGCGCAGCGTCTCGAGGAATCCCGATACGACGGTGAGCGGCGTGCGCAGCTCGTGCGAGACGTTGGCGACGAACTCGCGGCGCATGCGCTCGACCTGCTTGAACTGCGTCACGTCGCGCGACAGGACGAGACTCTGGTTCTCGCCATAGGGGACCACTTGCATGGACAGCACGCGGTCGGACTGGTAAGGCGGCTGCACCTGGATCGGGCGCGAGTAGTCGCCGCCGTCGAGGTACCCAAGGAACGCCGGGATGCGCACCAGGTGGGTGAGCGGAGTGCCCGCGTCGCGCACGGGGTCGATCTCGAGGTGCTGGCGCGCGGTGTCGTTGCACCACGCGATGCGCTCGCCATCGAGGATCACCACGCCATCGGGAAGCGCGCGCGCCGCCTCGCGCCAGCGCGCCAGCATGTCGGCGAGCTCGGCCTCACGGCGCGCCGCCTCGCGGCGCGAGCGGTGCAGGAGCGCATGCAGCTCGTCCCAGCGGCCCCGGGCGCGCGGCGGATCGGGCGCCGCGCCGTGCTCCAGCCAATGTGAGAGCGCGCGCAGGTTGCGCAGGTGGTATGCGAGGAGCACCACGACGAGCACGCTGAACGTGGCGAGCCCGCCCTCGACGCCGAAGAAGAAGCCGGCCCCGACGGCCAGCAGCGCGCACGCGGCGAGACCGATCATCTCAGTACGAGGATCGGAACCGGTAGCCCGCGCCGCGCACGGTCTCGATCAATCGATCGTGCTTGCTGGCAGAAAGCGCCTCCCGCAAGCGCCGGATATGCACGTCCACCGTGCGGTCCTCGAGGAACACGTGGTCGCCCCACACCAGGTCGAGGATCTGGGCGCGGCCATAGACGCGATCGGTGTGAGTCATGAAGAAGTGCAGCAGCCCGAACTCCGTGGGGCCCATCTTGAGGGTGATATTGCCGCCGGACACGATGCGCGTTGCCGGGTTGAGCACGAGGCCTTCGATTTCAACGGCTTCCTTGGAGAGCTGCGGCGTGCGCCGGCGCAGCACCGCCTGGATGCGCGCTTCGAGCTCGCGCGGCGAGAAGGGCTTGGTGACGTAGTCGTCGGCGCCGCTGTCGAGGCCCGCGACCTTGTCCTCGTCGGTCGCGCGCGCCGTGAGCATGATGATGGGCACTTCGCGCGTGCGCGCATCGGAGCGCAGCTTCCGCGCAAGCGAGGGACCGGAGCCGTCGGGGAGCATCCAGTCGAGCAGGATCACGTCGGGCAGCGCCTCCACGACCGCGGCATAGGCGTCGGTGGCAGTGGCGGTGCGGCGCACGCTGTGGCCGTTTCGCGCGAGAGTGACGGCAATGAGCTCCTGGATCGCCGGCTCGTCCTCGACCACCAGGATCGACGCCGACATCAGCCGAGCGCCTCGCGCTCGACTTCCGCGAGCGGCGTGTGGCGCACATCCCTTCCCTTCACGATGTAGATCACCTGCTCGGCGATGTTCTTCGCGTGGTCGCCGATGCGCTCGAACGCCTTCGCCACCCAGATCACGTTGATAGAGCTCGAGATGGTGCGCGGGTCTTCCATCATGAAGGTGATGAGCTGGCGCATGATCGCGTGGAATTCCGCGTCGATCGCCGCGTCCTCGCCGATGATGCGCGCCGCGGCCGCCGCGTCGAGGCGGGCGAAGGCGTCGAGGGACTTCCTCAGCATGCCCACGGCGATCTGGGAAACGTGGCCGATCGTGGCGAGCTTGGTCGCCGTCGCGCGCCCGCTGGCGTTGATCTCGCGCGCCATGCGCGCGATCTTGGCGGCCTCGTCGCCGATCCGCTCGAGGTCGGTCACGGTCTTGCTCACCGCCATGATGAGGCGCAGGTCGGAGGCGGCGGGCTGGCGGCGCACGATCACGTGGCGCAGGTCGTCGTCGATGGCGACTTCCAGCTCGTTCACCTTGGCGTCGGTGGCGATCACCTGCTCGATCTTCTCCACGTCGCCGTCGAGATAGCCCGCCACCGCGGAGCGGATCTGCGATTCCACCAGGCCGCCCATCTGCATCATGCGCGAGCGCAGCGCTTCGAGGTCCTGGTCGTATTGCTTGGAGATATGTTCTGTCATGGCGGCTCTCCCCGAGGAGGCTACGCGGCAAGTATGACATTTACATTACCGAGCTATTTGTAGGGACTCCCGTCCTTGTGCGCATACGAATAGGCGCCGTCCACCGAGGTAATCGCGAGGTCGTCGTCGGGATAGGCCGCGGCGTCGCCGGGGGTGCGATCGCCGACCTCCAGGTACCAGACGTCCTCCGACGTGTCGTTGCGCAGATGGTGCGCATCCTGGCTGCCGGCCTTGAAGCCCGCGCACATGCCCGCCTTGAGCGCAGACGGGCCTTGGTCGGTCACGAGGGTCGGACTGCCTTCGAGGATGAAGATGAACTCATCCTGCTTGGTGTGGTTGTGGCGAACGGAGGAGATCGCGCCGGGCTTGAGGAGCGTGAGGTTCACTCCGAAGTTGACGAGACCGAACTCGTCGCCGAGGCGGCGCTTGAGGCGTCCCTTGACGAGTGATGCGAACGGCTCGGGATAACCCGTCTGCTTCGGGTGCAACGCGACATCGATTGCGGTTCGTGCGGGCGGGTACCTGGTAGTCACCGGGTATTCGACTCCACTGTTTCATAGTGATGGACCGTGGGAAACGGATCGTAGAAATGGTGCAGCAACTTGCGCCACTTCTGGTACTCGGGAGATTTCCGGAAGCCCTCTTCGTGTGCGGCGACGCTGTCCCAGCGCACCAGCAATAAGTATTGCCCTTCGCGCTCGATGCATCGCTGCAGCTCGTGGGAGCGATAGCCGGGCATGGAGGCGATGATAGCCTGCGCAACGCGGAAGGCGGCCTCGAAGGCTTCCGACTCACCGGCCTTCACGCTCAGCGATGCGGCCTCGAGGATCATCGGGCCTTCAACGCCCCGAACCGAAGAGCCGAGCGGGCGCGCGCCCTTGCGGCCTCGCCTTCGCGGCTGCGCGGCGCCGTGGTCGTGACCAGCGATGCGATGAGTGTCCGGGCGGACGCGGCAATTTCCCCTACGGCCTTTTCAAAGGCCACCTCGTTCGCCTTGGATGGAGCCGTGAACCCGCTGAGCTTCCTCACGAACTGCAAGGAAGCATCCCGCACTTCCGACTCGGTGGCGGGCGGCTCGAAGTTGAAGAGCATCTTGATGTTTCGGCACATAGGCATTTCTCCCGTCTGGTGGGATCAAATCGAATTTCACCACGTGAGACGCGCGCCAACGATCGAGCAAGGGCCCGCGGTTCGGTTGCGATCACGAAACATGTTGGGCGGCGTCTTCGCGAACGCCGCTGGGGAAATCGCGAGCACGGCGGCGAGGAAGACCGAGATGCTTCATCGTTCAGGCTTCTCTTTCCTTGGCAGGATGAGGATGGGCGCGCCGTATGGTGGGAGAAACGACTTTCGCGGACACGTGAAAATCCCAGACCGCGGCGCCGCCGCTTGCAGCGAACTCCGCCACGAGCTTCGGCAGGTCGTCCAGTTTGTTGAAGGTCTTGCCCGCGAGGCCGAATCCGCGCGCGACGCCCGCGAAATCGCAGTAGCCGAATACCGATCCCTCCTCGGGCATTCCCTCCGCGCGGAGCTTGTGCAGCTCGGAGCCGTACGCGCCGTCGTTCATCACGATGATGAGGATGTTCAGTCCATGACGCTTGATGGTCTCGAGCTCCTGCACATGCATGATGAGGCTGCCGTCGCCGTCGAACAGCACGACGGGCCGATCGGGGCGTGCCGCGGCGACGCCCATGGCGAACGAGATGCCGTTGCCGATCGC
>JBBRQA010000050.1:0-19037 GCA_038227085.1 Burkholderiales bacterium
ACAACCAACCCAACAAAAACCACCCCAACACACAACCCCACCCCCCCGGCCACCCTACAAACCGCGCCATCAGAAACGAGACGGCGCCTCTCGCCGGTCGTCGCGGCCTTCGCGGTCGCGGTCGGCGCGTTGTGGCCGCTTGCCACTGCGGCGCGGCCCGGGCCGCCCCGCATCCCGAGCTTCATCTGCACGCAGACGGGCTTCCAGCACGCGGACGTCCCCGGCGCCCCGGGCGACGACAAGTTCCATTGCCCGTTGTGCGTCGCTTCGATGGATTCGGCGCTGCCGGACCTTCCTGCGCAAGAGATCCAGCACCGGGACGCGCATTGTGCTGCGGCTGGAGTCCTTCACATCGTCGATCGATTTCGTCTTCTTCGCGCAGCCGCCTCCGAGCCGCGCTCCGCCAGTCGACTGAACGCTGCTTCGCCTTTCCGGCGCTGTGCACGGCGCCCGTCTCCTTTGCGTTCAGGAGAATCATGAAGCACGTCCATCCCGTTTTCTGCGCGGCGGCGCTCGCGCTCGGCGCCCTCGACGCGAGCGCGAGCTGCGGCTCGGCCTTCTGCATCGTCAACACCGACTGGTCCGCGCAAGGCGCATGGGTCGAGCCGGGCGCGCGCTTCGATCTGCGCCACGAGAGCATCGACCTCGGCCGGCCGCGCAGCGGCACGCGCCGCGTCGACGTGGGGGCGATCCCTCGCGATCACGACGAGGTCGAGACGAAGAACCAGAACTGGGTCGCGGGCGTGGATTGGAACCTCGCCCCCGCGTGGGGCTTGTCGCTCACCATTCCGTACGTGGATCGTGAGCATTACCACAATCACAATGCCCTGGGAGAGATCGAGCCCGAGAGCTGGAAGTTTCGCGGTCTCGGCGACATGCGCGTACAGGCGCGCTACGAATTCTTCGCTTCGCAGGAAGACCCGGCGGCGCCGCGCTCCGCCGGCGTGACCTTCGGCGCGAAGCTGCCCACCGGCAGGCACGATGTGGCCAATGCCGAGGGCGAGCTTGCCGAACGCACGCTACAACCGGGCACCGGCACGAGCGACCTCCTGGTCGGCGCGTACTGGCATGGCGCCGCGCCGCTCGCCGATATCTCTTGGTTCGCGCGCGCGCAGGCGTTGCTGCCGATGAAAGCGCGCGCGGGATACAAGCCGGGGCGCCAGCTCTCGCTCGACGCGGGGCTTCGCTATGCGTTCTCGCGCGACGTGGGCCTCATGCTGCAGGTGAACTGCGTCGTCAAGGGGCGCGACAGCGGCGACCAGGCCGAACCCGAGGATAGCGGTCAGCGCATGGTGTTCGCCAGCCCCGGTATCTCCTGGAATTTCGCGAAGAGCGCGCAGCTCTACGCGTTCGTGCAGTTGCCGGTTTACCAATCGGTGAATGGCGTGCAGCTCACATCGGACTGGTCGGGGCTGGCAGGCGTGAGCTGGCGCTTCCAGGCCTTATGATGTGGCTGTCATGAGATCGATCCGCCGTCTCGCAAGCATCCTCTGGCTCGCCCTCGCCCTCCTCGTGGGGCAGCAGGCCGCGGCGCTGCACGATCTCGGGCACGCCACCGGCCAGCTCTCGCACAAGCAGGATTCCAAGACTTCGCCTGCGTCGTGCGACCAGTGCTTCGCTTGCGCCGAGCTCTCCGGCGCGGTGGGCGTCACCGTGCCTGTTCTTCCCGTGGTCGCGGCGTGTACGCCGCGCGCGGCCGATCCCCTCACCCGCGGAGTCGCCTCCCCGGCGCGCCTCGCCTACCGCGCGCGCGCACCGCCCTCGCTCCTCTAGCGTCGCCCCTTTCCGCGTGGAAAGGGCTTGACTCTCTTTCGAGGAGCACGTCATGTACAAGCAGGCATTGCTGCCGGGCGCGATCGCGCTGGCATTGTTGGTCGCCCCCAATGCGTCGGGCGCAAGCGACGCGGATCTCGCGGAGATTCGCTCCCAGATCCAGGAGCTCAAGTCGAGCTACGAGGCGCGCATCAAGGCGCTCGAGGAGCGGCTGAAGGACGCGGAGGCGAAGGCCGCGACGCCGGCATCCGCGCCGATGCCGCAACCGTCGTCGAGCTCGGTCAGCGCGTTCAATCCGGCGACCTCCGTAGTGCTCCAGGGAAGGTACGCGAATCTCTCGCGGGATCCGTCGCGCTTCGCCATCGCGGGCTTTGCACCCGGCGGCGACATCGGCCCTGGACGGCGCGGCTTCAGCCTTGGCGAGTCCGAGCTCGCGATGTTCGCCAACGTGGACGACAAGTTCGCGGGCAACCTCATCGTCTCGCTCTCACCGGAGAACACCGTGTCGGTCGAGGAGGCGTACGGCCTCTGGCTCACCGCGCCCTATGGCCTCGCGCCCAAATTCGGCCGCTTCTTCTCGGGACTGGGCTATCTCAACGAGCAGCACCAGCACAACTGGGATTTCGTCGACGCGCCGCTCGCGTACCAGACGTTCCTCGGCGGGCAATTTGCGGTCGACGGCATCCAGGCGAAGTGGGTCGCGCCCATCGACCACTACCTCGAGCTGGGCGTCGAAGCGGGCAACGGCGACGGCTTCCCCGGCAATGCGCGCAGCAAGAACGGCGCGGGCTCGGCAACGGTGTTCGCGCACACGGGCGGGGACATCGGCCTGAGCCACAACTGGCGCGTGGGGCTCTCGTACCTCACGACGCGCGCGCAGGATCGCACGTACTCGCTCGCCGACAACGCGGGTGACGACAGGCAGGTCGCCTTCAGCGGCACGAGCCAGGTCGCGGTCGCCGACTTCATCTGGAAGTACGCCCCCAACGGCAACGGCCGCGACACCAACTTCAAGCTGCAGGCCGAGTACCTCTGGCGCCGCGAGCGCGGCGACATCACCGCGGCCGTCACCTCGGACTACGCGGCGCGGCAGAGCGGGTGGTACCTGCAGGGCGTCTACCAGTTCATGCCGACGTGGCGCATCGGGGCGCGCTTCGACCGGCTCGACCCCGGGAGCGTCGATTACGGAGCGAATTCCGCGTTGTTCCCGGCAACCGATTTCAATCCGAAGCGTTATGCGGTGATGCTCGACTACACGCCGAGCGAATTCAGCCGCCTGCGGCTGCAGCTCGCGCAAAGCCGCACGTTGCCCGGCGCGACCGACAACCAGTGGTTCCTGCAATACATCCTGAGCCTGGGCGCCCACGGCGCCCACAAATATTGAGGAGCACGCGATGAGATCGCATCTGTTGATCGTTGTGGCGGCGCTGGCGGCGTGGATCGCGCCGGCGCGCGCGGAGCTGAACGTGTTCGCGACGGTGCCGGAGTGGGGCGCGCTGGTACAGGAGCTGGGAGGCGACAAGGTGAAGATCTACGTCGCCACCAACGCGCTGCAGGATCCGCACCATGTGGAGGCCAAGCCGAGCCTCATCGCGCGCGCGCGGAGCGCGGACCTCGTGGTGTCCACCGGTGCGGAGCTCGAGGTGGGCTGGCTGCCGCTGATCCTGCAGCAGGCGGGCAATCCCAAGGTGCAGCCCGGCAGGCCCGGGTACTTCGAGGCGGCCGCGTTCGTGCCGCTCCTCGGCAAGCCCGCGCGCCTGGATCGCGCGGAAGGCGACGTGCATCCCCAGGGCGATCCGCACATCCAGACCGACGCGCGCAACATCGCGCGGGTGGCGACGCCGCTCGCGGCAAAGCTCGCCGAGATCGATCCGCCCAACGCGGCCTACTACCAGGGGCGGCTCAAGGCGTTCAACGAGCGCTGGAGCGCGGCTGTGTCGCGTTGGGAGCGCGAAGCGGCGCCGTTGAAGGGAGTCGCGATCATAGTGCAGCACAAGGCGTTCACCTACCTCATCGACTGGCTGGGGTTGAAGGAGGTCGCGGCCCTCGAGCCCAAGCCCGGCCTCGAGCCCACCACCGCGCACCTGGCGAGCGTGCTGGAGACGTTGCAGAAGACCCCCGCGAAGATGGTGCTGCGCGCGGCCTACCAGAGCGATCGCGCCTCGCAATGGATCGCGGAGCGCGCCAAGATCAAGGCGGTGGTGCTGCCATTCACCGTGGGCGGCGACGCCGCCGCCAAGGATCTCTTCGGAGTCTTCGACGACACCATCGAGCGCTTGCTGAAGGGCGCAGCGTGAGCATCACTGCCCTCGATCTCTCGATCCTCTTGCCGGCGTTCGCGGCGGGCCTCCTCGTCACCTCGACCCACATACCCCTGGGGATGCAGGTGCTCGCGCGCGGCATCGTGTTCATCGACCTCGCGATCGCGCAGATCGCGGGGTGCGGCGTGCTCGTGGCGGATCGCTTCGGTTTCGAGGCCGAGGGCATCGCCGTGCAAGTAGCCGCGCTCGCCGCGGCGCTCGCGGGCGCGCTCCTCCTCACAATCACCGAGAAAATCTGGCCCGACGTGCAGGAGGCGGTGATCGGCGTGGTGTTCGTGCTCGGCGCCACCGGCAGCGTGCTGCTGCTGGCGAGCAACCCGCACGGCAGCGAGCACCTGCGCGACCTCCTCGTGGGCCAGATCCTGTGGGCCCAGCCCGTGCGCCTCGCCTGGGCCGCGGCCGTCTATGCGGCGATCCTCGCTCTCTGGTTCGGCATGCGCGAGCGCATCGGGCGCGTCGGCTTCTACGTGCTCTTTGCGCTAGCGGTGACGGTGTCGGTGCAGCTGGTGGGCCTCTACCTCGTGTTCGCGACGCTGATCGTGCCGCCGCTCGCGACGCGCAGGCTCGCGCGCTACCGCCTCGCCGCCGCCTGGGCGATCGGCGCCGTGGGTTACGGGGTGGGGCTTGCGCTCTCTACTGCGCTCGATCTGCCGAGCGGGCCGGTCATCGTGTGGACGCTGGTGGGCGTCGCGCTGGCCGCTTATGCGGGGACGGCGCAGGGGTCAGAACCCTTTTCGCGAGTTTAAGGGGACAGATCATCCAACCTGTCCCCTTTTTTGCCGGAAAAGGGTTCTGACCCTCTCAGCGGCAACGCTCGCCGGCACGGCGCACGAATGAGGCGCCGCGGAGCGGCGCGAACTCCTTCCGCGCCTGGAGGACGCGCAATCCCGCACCGTCGCTACTGAGGCCGAGTGCTTCGTCCACACTCGTCACGCTCGCACCGTCGACGCGCGCGTCGAACTCCTGGCGCACCACGCCGCGCGTGAGCACCGCGTGCACCTGCTGGAATTTCTGCTCGACATCGAGCGCCGTGCCGCGCAATTTGCCGGTGCCGCACCACGCGCCATTGATGCGCGCCGGCACGATCCACAGGTGCACCTTGCTCGTCTTCTCGAGGCCGATCTTCTTGTCCGGCACGGGCAGCGTGATGGTCTTGTCGGGCGCCCAGTCTGCCATGTCCCAGTCGTGGGAGACGATGCGCGTGCCCGCCTTCAACGCGAGGATCCTCGGGCGTAGCTCGAGGTTCACGTCGGGCAGCAGGTACATGGTGATGACCGAGGCCCTGGCGAGATCGGTGGCGAAGAGGTCCTGCTCGCGAAATTCAACGCGATCGGCAACCCCGGCGGCGGCCGCATGCTCGCGCGACACCTTCACCAGGTCGGGCACGATCTCGACGCCCTGGCCGCGCGCGCCGAAGCGCTTCGCCGCGACGATCACGATGCGCCCGTCTCCCGAGCCCAGGTCGATCACGAAGTCGCCCGGGCCGACACGGGCCATCTCGAGCATGGCCAGCGTGACGTTGTCCGGGGTGGTGATGAACGGCACGTCTTCCATCGCTCGCGCGCAAGGGGGAAGTAACAAGCCGAGTGCCAGCAACAGTCGAGTGACTCCGGCAAACGGCAAACCTGAAAGGTGCATGTCATTTCGCGCGGTCGGATCCATCGTCTCGAAGATCATGTGGGGCTCGGGGTTATCTGCGTTCATCTGCGGACACAAGCTTTTCCTCCACCGAAGCCGTGCTGCATCAACCATAGAGTCTAAAATGGAGGATTGATCCTACCCAAAAAAGAATCATGACGGTCATCACCGACAAGAAGGCCTTCGAGAAGGCCACTCCGATCTTCGCTACCGACGCGAAGCGCTTGCAGAAATTGCTGGGCGCGCTGTCGGCGACCGAGCGGCGCTGGGCCGAGGTCGCGGGCTTCGACGGATCGCCGGGCAGCTTCGCGCTGATCCCCGACGCCAAGGGCGCCATCGCGTGCGTATTGGCCGGCGTGCGCGACGGCGGCGACCCGTGGTCGCTCGCCGGCCTTCCGCTGAAACTGCCGCGCGCGCGCTACGCGCTGGGCAAGGGCCCGGTCGCGATCGCGCCGGAGCAAGCAGCCTTCGCGTGGGACCTGGGCGGCTACCAGTTCACGCGCTACAAGAGGGCCAGGCGCAAGGCCGCCGACCTGCAGCTCGATCCCTCGCCGCGCGTGCGCGAGGCGCTCGAGATGGCGCAGGCGGTGCGCCTGGTGCGCGACCTCGTCAACACGCCCGCGGAAGACATGGGCCCGGAGCATCTTTCCGACATCGCGCGCGAGCAGGCGGAGCTTTTCGGCGGCGAGTTCGACGAGTGGGTGGGCGACGAGCTCCTCGCGCAGAACTTCCCCGCGATCCACGCGGTGGGCCGCGCGGCGGCGCGTCCGCCGCGGCTCCTCGAGATCAACTGGGGCAACCCGAAGCATCCGCGCATCGCGGTGGTCGGCAAGGGCGTGTGCTTCGACACGGGCGGGCTCGACATCAAGGGCGCCGAGGGCATGCGCCTCATGAAGAAGGATATGGGCGGTGCCGCGCACGCGATCGCGCTCGCGCGCCTCATCATGCAGAGGAAGCTCCCGGTGCGATTGCAGATGCTGGTGCCGACCGTGGAGAACGCCATCAGCGGCAACGCCTATCGCCCCGGCGACGTGGTGCGCACGCGCAAGGGCCTCACGGTCGAGATCGGCAACACCGACGCCGAGGGCCGCGTGATCCTGTGCGACGCGCTCGCGTACGCGGTCGAGGGCAAGCCCAGGACGATCATCGACTTCGCGACGCTTACTGGTGCGGCGCGCGTGGCGCTTGGACCGGAGCTGCCGGTGCTCTTCGCGAACGACGAGAAGCTCGCCGCGCGCCTGCTCGCGAAGGCCGAGGCGCTCGATGATCCCATGTGGCGCATGCCTCTCTGGCGCAACTACCGGCGCTTCTTCGACAGCGACATCGCCGACATCAACAACTCCGGGCGCGGCGGCTTCGGCGGCTCGATCGTCGCGGCACTCTTCCTCGACTACTTCGTCCCCGAGGACATCGCGTGGGCGCACTTCGACGTCTTCTCGTGGAACGACGCGAGCCGGCCGGGACGCCCGCTCGGCGGCGAGGCGCAGGGATTGCGCGCCGTCCTCGCCGCGCTCGAGTAGATGAAGAAGGCCGCCATCGTCCTGGCGGTGCTCGCGGTGCTCATCGCGGGCGGCGTCTACTGGGCGTACAACTCGCTCGGGGTCATCGTCAAGGTGGCGCTCGAGCACTACGGCCCCGCCGTCACCGGGGTCTCGTTGAAAGTGGGCGAGGTGACGATTTCGCCGCGCGACGGGCGCGGCAGCCTGAAAGGCGTCGAGATCGGCAATCCGCCCGGCTTCTCGTCCCCGCGCGCCGCGCGCTTGGGCGAAGTGTCGGTCGCACTCGATCCAGGCACGATTCGCGCCCCGGTGGTCCTCGTCCACGAGATCGTCATCGACGCACCGCTCATCACGTACGAGCGCGGCAAGAGCTCCACCAACCTCGACGCGATCCAGAAGAACATAGAGAGCTACGTGAAGCGCGCGCAGGCCGCGTCGTCGGCGCAGGGCAAGGACAGCAAGCCCGACGGGAAGAGCGTCCAGCACAAGTTCGTGATCGAGCGCCTGGCGATCCGCGGCGCGAAAGTGACGATGACCAATCCCGGGCTGAAAGGCCAGGGCGTCACCTTCGATCTGCCCGACATCGAGCTGCGCGACATCGGCAAGCGCCAGGACGGCGTGAGCGCGAGCGAGGTGGCCAACATCGTCACCAACGCCCTCATCGGGCGCATCGCGCAGAAGGTGCTCACCAACATCGACCTGATGCGCAATGGCGGAGTGGACGGCGTGGTCGACGCGCTCAGGGGATTGCTGAAGTAGGCCCTTCACGCGGGGCCAAAGCGTCCAGACCCCCATCATCACGCCGAGCGTGACGGTATCGGTCGGCCTTCTGGTGGCGCTCCCACTCGAGGCGGCGCCGCCGGAAATCTCTCGGCCGACGGTGTTGGAGCCGGGCAGGGCGGGGTCGCCGCCGCCGAAACTTGTCGTCAAACGGTGACGGCCGAGGCAGGGGCGGCAAGGGCTGCGAGCGCGGTTGCAACAAGAATTTTTCGTGAATTCGTGTCAGCCCGCATGGATGTCCGCGCGTTATTCCGGCTCGGGGCTGCGGAACTCTTTTCCGCCCGCCGAGTCCGTGACTTGTACGCGGCATTTCGTCCGCCATTGGGACCAGACCATGATCCAGATCCTCAAGCGTTACGCCATAGCCTTCCTCGCGACCTGCGCGGTTTCCCTCTCCGCCTCCGCCACGACCGTGAGCCCGGACTACACAGACCAATGGTGGAATGCCTCCGAAAGCGGATGGGGCGTGAACTTCATCCAGCAGAACGACGTGATCTTCGCCACGCTCTTCGTATACGGCACCGACAACACCCCGCGCTGGTATGTGGCGACCATGCGTCCTTCCGGTGGGGCGTTCTCGGGTCCCATGTCCGCGACTACGGGGCCCTACTTCGGCTCGGGCAGCTTCAACCCGGCGTCCGTCACGGTCAACACGGTGGGCTCCATGACCGTCGCCTTCGCCAACCAGTATTCGGGCACGCTTATTTATTCGGTGAACGGCGTGAACGTCACCAAGTCGATCGTGCGCCAGACGTTCGCCGAGCAGAACATCGCCGGCAACTACCAGGGCGGCCTCACGGCGCAGGGAAGCAACTGCCGCAACTCGCCCAACGGCCCGATCCTCATCTTCGACACGCTCACCGTCTCGCAGACCGGCCGCAACCTGAGCATGCTGGTCCGGTTCACCTCGGCCATGGGCCAGTCCTCGCAATGCACCTTCGCCGGCGCGCTCACCGCCCAGGGGCGCGTGGCGCAGGTCACCAACGGCACCTGGAACTGCACCTTCGGCGGCACCCCCGGCAACGTCGGCGCATTCCAGCTGGACATGCTCGACGCGAGCCAGCAGGGCTTTACTTCGCGCTTCACCGGTTCCGACCAGTTCTGCACGTACAGCGGCTTCTTCGGCGGCGTGCGCGACATTCTATAAGGCTATAGCGGGGCGCCCCGGTCCTCGGGGCGCCCCACCTCTCGGTGGCGCGGCAGTGGGCCCGTCCAGTATCATTGGATGGATAAGACTTTGCTGGCGCGCGCAACCCGAAGAGGTGAACCATGCGAAAGCTCACAGCATTGGCCGTCTTGGGAGCGGCCTCGATGTTCCACAGCGCCTGGGCGCAGGATGCTTTCGACGCCTGCGAGATCTTCACCCAGGGCGACGCCGAGTCTGCCCTCGGCACGACCGCGGCGAGCGAGCCCGTGAACCCCAAGGCGAAGCGTCCCAAGGTGATCGCGATCTGCACCTATAGCGGCTTCAAGGACGGCAAGGCCGTCGCCGCGAGCGCGCAATTCCGCTTCGGCAAGACCGATGCGGACGCCCAGCGCGCTTTCGACGATGCGCGCATGCAATTCCAGACCAAGCCCATGCTCATCTCCGGGACCGAGGCCTTCTGGAGCGCAAAGACCGGACAGATGAACATGCGCAAGGGCCGCGCGTGGCTCACGCTCTCCGTGGGCCCGCAGAAGCTCTCCGAACGCGACCTGAACGATGCGAAAAAGCTGGCGGAGATTCTGGCCAAGAAGATGTAGGCAGGGTGCCGTTCCCGTAGAATCGCGGTCATTCAACCCCCGGGAACGTGCATGACCGCCATCGTCGAAGTCGTCGCCCGCGAGATCCTCGATTCGCGCGGCAATCCCACGGTCGAAGCCGACGTCCTGGTCGAATCCGGCGCGATGGGCCGCGCCGCCGTGCCCTCCGGGGCCTCGACCGGCTCGCGCGAGGCGATCGAGCTGCGCGACGGCGATCCGCAGCGCTATTTCGGCAAGGGCGTGCAGAAGGCCGTCGACCACGTGAACACCGAGATCTGCGAGGCGATCCTCGGCCTCGACGTCTCCGAGCAGGCCTACATCGACCGCGTGCTGTGCGACCTCGACGGCACCGAGAACAAATCGCGACTGGGCGCCAACGCCATCCTCGCGGTGTCCGTCGCGTGCGCCAAGGCCGCGGCCGAGGAGTCGGGCTTGTCGCTCTACCGCTACTTCGGCGGCGCCGCCCCCAAGCGCATGCCCGTGCCGTTGATGAACGTGATCAACGGCGGCGCGCACGCCAACAACTCGCTCGACATGCAGGAGTTCATGATCATCCCCGCGGGGCTGCCCACCTTCCGCGATGCGCTGCGCTGCGGGGCCGAGATCTTCCACACGCTGAAGAAGATGCTCGACAAGGAGGGCATGTCCACCACCGTGGGCGACGAAGGCGGCTTCGCGCCGAACCTGCCGAACAACGAGGCCGCGATCACGTGGCTGCTGCGCGCGATCGAGGAGGCGGGCTACCTTGCCGGCGAGCAGGTGATGATCGGCATGGACTGCGCCGCGAGCGAGTTCTACAAGGACGGCAAGTACCGCTTCGAGGCGGAGAAGCTGTCGTACACCTCGGCGCAGTTCGTCGACCTCCTCGCCACGTGGTGCGACAAGTACCCGATCGTTTCCATCGAGGACGGCATGGCGGAAGGCGACTGGGAAGGCTGGGAGCTCCTCACCAAGCGCCTTGGCAAGGACGTGCAGCTGGTGGGTGACGACGTGTTCGTCACCAACACGCGCATCCTCGCCGAAGGGATCCAGCGCGGCGTGGCCAACTCCATCCTCATCAAGATCAACCAGATCGGCACGCTCTCGGAAACTTTCGAGGCGATCGAGATGGCGCGCCGCGCGGGCTACACGGCGGTGATCTCGCACCGATCCGGCGAGACCGAGGACTCCACCATCGCCGACATCGCGGTGGGGATGAACGCGATGCAGATCAAGACCGGATCCCTGTCGCGCTCCGACCGCACCGCAAAGTACAACCAGCTCCTGCGCATCGAGGAAGAGCTGGGTGAGAGCGCTTCCTACGCCGGCCGCGATGCGTTCTACCAGCTGAAGTGAAAGCGCTCGCCCTCGTCCTCGCCGGGCTCCTCCTCGCGCTCCAGTACCCGCTCTGGATCGGCAAGGGAAGCTGGATGAGGGTGTGGGAGCTCGACCGCAGCCTGGCACAGCAGCGCCTCACCAACGCGAAGCTGAAGGCGCGCAACGACGCGATCGACGCGGACGTGAAGGACCTGAAGCAGGGCATGGAAGCCGTCGAGGAGCGGGCCCGGCTCGAGCTCGGCATGATCAGGAAGGACGAAGTGTTCTACCAGGTCGTGACTCCCGACGCGAAGGCCGTCCCAGGCCGGTGACCCCGCGCGTCTCGATCCTGATCCCGGCGTACAACGAGGCGCATTTCCGCGACGCTCTCGCCAGCGCGCGGGCACAGGCCTACGAGGCGTTCGAGATCGTGGTGTGCGACGACTCTCGGGGAACCGCGATCGAGGCCTGGTCCATGGCGGATCGCGACACGCGCGTGCGCTACGTGCGCAACCCCCAACGCCTGGGGTTCGAAGGAAATTTCACCGAGTGCTTGCGCCAGGCGCGCGGCGGCTACGTGAAATTCCTGAACGACGACGACCGCCTGCGCCCGCATTGCATCGCGCACCTCGCCGCGGCGCTCGATGCGGAGCCCCGCCTCACGCTCGCCACCAGCCGCCGTGACGTGATCGACGAGCACGGCGCCGTGCGTGCGGCGATCCCGGCGACATCGCCCGTTTCCTATGTGTCTTGCATCGCCGCGGGCGTGGAGCTGGGAGACCTCGTGCTCGTCAACGGGCTGAATCTCATCGGCGAGCCCTCGACGGTCATGTTCAGGGCCCGCGACGTGCCCGCCGTCGAAAACCAGGTGTTCACGTGGGGCGGCAAGTCGTATCACTGCCTCGCCGACCTCTCCTTGTGGCTGCGCCTCCTCGCCAGGGGGAACGGCTACTACTGCGCGTCGGCTTTAAGCGAGTATCGCGTCCACCCCGGGCAGGAGCAACGCTCTCCCGGGATGGGGATCAAATGCGTCACCGAGCGCATCGACCTCATCGAGGCCGCGCGGGAAGTGGGGTACCTGCGTGCCGTCACCGCGTATCGGGAGGCGCTCAAGCGCGTCGGGATGCTCGCCACGGCATGGCGCGAGCGCGTGCCGGTGAGCGCAGCGCAGAATGGCGCGCTGGATGCGCTCTCGGCCAATCTCGCGGCAAAGCTCGCCGCGCTGCCCGCGTAGCGGCACGGCTCGCCCTACGCGCTGCCCCTGCGGGCGAGCCAGATGCCTGCCAGCACGATCGCGCCACCCAGGTACTGCGCCGCGCCGATCGCCTCGTTGAAGATGAGCCATGCGAAAAGCGCCGCCATCACCGGCTGGATCAACAGCGACACGGAGGAGAGTGACGCGGGCAGGTGCGCGAACGCATAGGCGATGAGCCCCTGTCCCAGGATCTGCGTGACCAGCGCGAGTCCCACGAGCACCCACCATCCCGCGGTGCTCGCCGGCCAGAACGGCTGCGGCGCGAGGAGCGCGATCGGCAGCAGCGCGATCGCGGTGATGGTCGTGCTCCAGGCCATGAGGCGCGCGGTGGAGCCGCCCGCGTCGCGCGTGACCTTGATGGAGAGGAAGTAGCCCGCGTAGAACACCGCCGTGAGGGCGCCCAGCGCATCGCCCAGCAGGGGCGTGCCGCCGAGCGCGAAGTTCGGCCCCACGAGCACGAACATGCCGAGGATCGCCACCGCCATCCCGGCGAGAAACGTGCGCGTCACCATGCGATGCCAGAAGAGCCATCCCGCGAGCGTGACGAAGATCGGCGCGAGGTTGGCGAGCACCGTCGAATTCGCGACCGAGGTGTAGAGGATGGAGAAATGCCAGACGCCGAGGTCGGCGGCGAAGAAGAGCCCCGCGGCGACGAGCGGCAAAAAGGGGTCAGAACCCTTTTTCGTCGAAAAAGGGTTCTGACCCCTTTTTGCGAGAGCCCAGGTCCACAGCAGCGGCACGGCCAGGGCGCAGCGCCAGAAAGCGCTCGCCACCGGCCCCGTGTCCGCGAGGCGCACGAAAATCGGCGCGAACGCGATCGCGCAGCCCCCGGCGAGGAGGCAGAGGAAGGCTACCCGGCTCATGGAAGCGAATATCATAACGAAGGTATGAAGACAGAGCTCCTCTCGGCGGTGATCCTCCTCACGCTGGTCATCGACCCGTTCGGCAACGTGCCGCTGGTGAACGCCATGCTCGAGGGCGTGGCGCCCGCGCGCCGCCGGCTGGTGATCGTGCGCGAGTGCGCCATCGCCGCGGCGATCCTCGCGCTTTTCATGATGTTTGGGCGCGCGCTCCTCGAGCTCATGCACTTGTCCGAGACTTCGTTGTCCATAGCGGGGGGTGTTATTCTTTTCATGATCGCGATTCGCATGGTTTTCGCCCATCCGGAGGGCGCTTTCGGGCCGCACCAGCGCGGCGAGCCCCTCATCGTGCCCCTCGCGGTTCCCCTCATCGCCGGCCCCTCGGCGCTCGCCACCGTGATGCTGATGGCCACGCGCGAGCCCGAGAAGATCGGCATGTGGGCGATGGCGCTCACCGTGACCATGGTGCTCGCCACGATCGTACTCGTCACCGGCGATCGCCTGCAGCGCTGGCTGGGCGATCGCGCGATGCAGGCCGCGGAGCGCCTCATGGGGCTCATCCTCACCGCGATCGCGGTAGAGATGCTCCTGGGCGGCGTGCGGGAGTTCGTGGAAGGATTGAAATGAGCAAGGCCTTCACGCGCGAAGACGACGCCGCCCCCGAGGACGATCTCGATATCGAGGAAGAGAATCCCATTCCCCCGGGATCGAAGAACTACCTCACCCCGCTCGGCTGGCGGCGCATGCGCGACGAGCTCACCTGGCTGGTGAAGACCGAGCGCCCGAACGTGACCTCCGTCGTGTCGTGGGCCGCGAAGCTGGGCGACCGCTCGGAGAACGCCGACTACCAGTACGGCAAGAAGCGCCTGCGTGAGATCGACCGGCGCATCCGCTACCTCACCAAGCGCCTCGAGGCCGCCGAGGTCGTGGATCCCTCCACGCGCGAGGAGACCGACCAGGTCTTCTTCGGCGCGACGGTGACCTATGCCAAGGCCTCCGGCGGCGAGGAAACCATCCGCATCGTCGGCATCGACGAGACCAACCTGCCGCAGAATTACGTGAGCTGGATCTCACCCATCGCCCGCGCGCTCATCAAGGCGCGCGAGGGGGACACGGTGAGCCTGCGCACGCCCGGCGGCGACGAGGAGCTCGAGATCCTCGAGGTGCGCTACGAACAGATCCCGATGGCTCCCTTCGAGCCGGTCACGAACCCATGGACTCCCAACGCAAAATGACTACGCTTCGCAACGCCGCACGCACCTTCGTCCTCCTTCTGGTCGCATCCCTCGCCGCCGTGCCCGCCGCCGCGGCGAGCTACCTGTGGGAGGTCTCATCCCTCACCAATCGCGCCTACCTCTTCGGCACCGTGCACGCCGGCAAGGCCTCGTGGTATCCGCTGCCGCAGGCGGTCGAGGACGCCTTCCGCGACGCGAAGGTGCTCGTGGTGGAGGCCGACATCACCGACGCTGCCGCGATGAACAAGTCGGCCGCCGCGATGATGTACACGCCGCCTGCGTCGCTGAAGACGCATATCCCCGCCGAGGAGTACGCGCGCTTCGCGATGCTCCTGCCGCGCTACGGCCTGCCGGAGGACCAAGTGGTCCAGATGAAGCCGTTCATGGCGGTCTCGCTCCTCGTCTTCACCGAGTGGGCGCGCATGGGCTACCTGCCCAACTTCGGCGTGGACGCGTACCTCATCAACAAGGCCAAGGGCGAGAAGAAGCCAATCGTCGAGATCGAGGGCCTCGACTCCCAGATCCGCCTGATGGATTCGCTCTCCGAGAAGGAATTGCAGCAGCTCTTCAAGGGCACTCTCGACGCCCTGCAGAGCGGGCTCACCGACGAGCAGGTCAACGGGATGGTGGCGGCGTGGCAGTCCGGCAACCCCGACGGCATGCTCGAGGTCGCGCGCCGCTACAACGACAAGATTCCCGGCGCGGTGCAGTTCGAGGAGAAATTCATCTGGTCGCGCCACGATTCCATGCTGGAGAAGATCGACGGATATCTCAACCAGTCGAAGGACCGCCACTTCATCGCGGTAGGCGCGCTGCACCTCGCCGGGCCGCGCGGCTTGATCGAGATGCTGCGCAAGCGCGGCTACGTCGTGCGCCAGCTGTGACGAAACGCCTCGCGGGCCACGTCCTCGTCGACCAGCTGGTGGTCCACGGCGCCGACCTCGCGTTCACGGTGCCGGGCGAGAGCTTCCTCGCCGTGCTCGACGGCTTCTACGACGTGCAGGACAAGCTGAAGCTCGTCGTGTGCCGCCACGAGTCGGCGGCCGCCAACATGGCCGAGGCCTACGGCAAGCTCACCAACCGGCCGGGCCTTTGCTTCGTCACGCGCGGCCCGGGCGCCACGCAGGCCGCGGTCGGCGTGCACACCGCGTTCCAGGATTCCACGCCGATGATCCTCTTCGTGGGCGACGTGGGCTCGGACTTCCGCGACCGCGAGGCTTTCCAGGAAGTCGATTTCTCGGCGATGTTCGGCCCGCTCGCGAAATGGGCGGCGCGCATCGACAGCGCCGATCGCATTCCGGAATACGTCGCACGCGCTTTCCAGGTCGCGACCTCCGGCAGGCGCGGCCCCGTAGTGCTCGCATTGCCCGAGGACATGCTCACCCGCGAGATCACGGCGGCCGACGCGCGGCCCTACGTGCCCGCCGAGGCGCACCCCGGCCGCGAGAACATGGAGCGCTTCCAGCACTTGCTGGCGTCGGCCAGGAGCCCGCTCGTGATCCTCGGCGGCAGCGGCTGGTCGCGCGAGGCATGCAATGACATCCAGCGCTTCGTGGAGGCGAACGACCTGCCGTGCGCCTGCGCCTTCCGCTTCCAGGATCTATTCGACAACCGCCACCCCAACTACGTGGGCGACGTCGGCATCGGCATCAATCCGGTCCTCGCCACGCGCGTGCGCCAATCGGATCTGCTGATCGCCATCGGCCCGCGCCTGGGCGAGATGACCACCAGCGGCTATACCCTGCTCGATTCCCCCGTGCCGCGACAGAGGCTGGTGCACGTGCAGGCCGGCGCCGAGGAGATCGGCCGCGTCTATCAACCGGAGCTCGGCATCGTCTCGGCGCCCGCGCACTTCGCGCGCGCCTGCGCGGCGATGCCGCCGGTAGAATCGCCCGCGTGGAAGGGCGCCGCCACCGAGGCGCGCGCCGACTACCTGGCATGGAGCGCGCGCAAGGAAACGCCCGGGTGCGTCCAGATGTGGGACGTGGTCGATTACCTGAACCAGAATTGTCCTGAAGACACCATCTACACCAACGGCGCGGGTAACTTCGCCACTTGGCTGCATCGCTTCCATCGCTACACCGGGTGGCGCACGCAGCTGGCTCCCACCTCCGGCGCGATGGGCTACGGCGTGCCCGCCGCGATCGCCGCGAAAATCGCGCGACCCGAGCGCACCGTCGTGTGCCTCGCGGGCGACGGCGACTTCCTGATGGCGGGCCAGGAGCTCGCCACCGCCGTCCAATACAACGCGGCGGTGATCATCCTCGTGGTGAACAACGGCATCTACGGCACGATCCGCATGCACCAGGAAAAGAACTATCCCGGACGCGTGATCGGCACCGACATCGTGAACCCACAGTTCGCCGCTTTCGCGCGCTCTTTCGGCGCGGTGGGCGAGATCGTCGAGGACTCGGCGCAATTCGGGCCCGCCTTCGAAAGATGCGTGGCTTCAGGGAAGCCCGCGGTGATCGAGCTTCGCACCGATCCGCAGGCGATCACGCCGAACACCACGCTCGATGCGATACGGGCGCAGTCGGCCGGCAAGCGCTAGCAGTCCAGGCATCGCGAGCGCCGCCGATGCCCGATTCCTCGACAAGAGTCGTCTACGCTGCGTTGCTGGGCAACGTGCTGGTCGCCATCTGCAAATTCGGCGCAGCGGCCCTCTCTGGGTCGAGTGCGATGCTTACCGAGGCGATCCACTCGACCGCGGACACGGTCAACCAGGTTCTGTTGCTGATCGGCACCTGGCGCAGTCGCGCCCGGGCGGACGCCTCGCATGCCTTCGGTTATGGCATGGAGGTCTACTTCTGGACTTTCGTCGTCGCCGTCATCGTGCTTCTCGCGGGGGGTGTCGCGTCGATCTGGCAAGGTGCGATGCAGATAGACGCACCCGAGGAGATCAAGTCGCCTCTCGTGAGCCTCGCTGTGCTCGCCATCTCGGCGCTCTTCGCGGTGGATGCGCGCATCCGGTTCGTCTACTTCCGGTTCGACTGATCGAGGCGAGGGCAAAGCCAGCGACAACAATGCTCCGGGTACACTGAACAGACCATCATTCGTGTTGCTGATGTTGCCCGCAGCCTCAAGCGCTACCAGTTGCTGTTCGGTCAACCCGAAGCCTCCCCGTATGACCACTTCGCGAAGACATACAGGAGCCGTCATGGCCAACTCGAACAACGGATGAAGACTGACGCCAAGCCTCGCGTATTCGACATCCTCGCGAAGGCCTTCGCGCAGGAGGATGTGCGAACGTGTTTCGCGCTTCTCGGGGATGCGAACATGAATTGGGCCGCGCGCTTGTCCGAGTCGGGATGCCGCATGATCTATGTGAGGCACGAGCATTGCGCCGTCGCCGCCGCCATGGCGTACGCGCGAAAGAACTGGGACGTGGGCGTGGCGACCGTCACCTGCGGGCCGGGCGTGACGCAATTGATCACCGCGCTCCCCGCGGCCGTGCGCGCGCATCTGCCGCTCGTGGTGTTCGCCGGCGAAGCGCCGTTGAAGAGCGGCTGGTACAACCAGGAGATCGACCAGGCGCCGCTCATCACCGCGACGGGTGCCGCCTATCACGCGTTGCACATGCCCGAGCGCATGCCGGTTGCGATACGCGACGCCTTCCTGCAGGCTCGTCGCGAACGCCGGCCCGTGGTGATCGGCATTCCGTTCGATCTTCAGGCCCGGCCGTGGAATGGACCGATGGTTCTGCCCACACCCTCGCACAAACTGTTGCCGCGCCCTTCGCCGATTCCACCGCATCCCGATGACGTCGCCGGCGCGGCGCAACTGGTGGCCGGCGCCGAGCGCATTGTCGTGCTGGCGGGCATGGGTGCGGTCGAAGCCGGGGCAGGGAATGCTTGCCGGGCGTTGGCCGCGAAGACGGGTGGGCTGCTCTCCACGACGCTTCCTGCGAGAGGGCTCTTTCACGACGATCCCTTTTGCATCGGGATCTCGGGCAGCTTCACGCCGGAAGCCGGGCTTGAGTACCTCAAGGAAGCCGACCTCGTCGTCGCGGTCGGATGCTCGCTCGCCTTCCATGCGGGTGGTGGCGGCCAGCTCTGGCCCAAGGCGACGATGCTGCAGGTCGATATCGACCCTGTCGCGGTCAACCAAGGCCAGGAAGTGGCGCGCCATCACCTGCGCGCCGACGCACGCCTCGGAGTCGAGGCGTTGACGTCAGCGTTGCCGGCGCGCAACGGACGCTGGCGAAGCGATGCGATGGCCGCGCGCATCCGCGATTCGAAACCCGACAGCCACGCGTTCGAGATCGAGCCGGGGCTCCTCGACCCGCGCCGCGTGGTCGAGGCGCTGGAAAAGGAATTGCCGCACGACTGGGAGATGGTGAACTCGGGCGGCCACTGCTCGTGGTTCTTCGCACAGATGCCTTCGCGCCCGCAGGAGAAGTTCCTCACCATCCGCGAGTTCGGCGCGATCGGCAACGGCATCTCGTTCGCCATGGGCGTCGCCGCGGCACGCCCCGATCGGCCCGTCGTGCTGTTCGACGGCGACGGCAGCCTCATCATGCACGTGCAGGAGCTCGAAACCATCAAGCGTCATGGGCTGAACATCCTCATCGTCGTGATGAACGACGGCGCGTACGGCTCCGAGCTGCACAAGCTCCGCGCGGAGGGAATGCCCGAGGA
>JBBRQA010000051.1:0-18872 GCA_038227085.1 Burkholderiales bacterium
GAAACTGCGATTTTCGAAGCGCTTGGCACGAATCGTGATTCTTAACTCCCCGATGTTCCAAAAAAGGGAAAAGGTCCAACTATGAAATATGCAGAGAATCTCTTCGCCAGCCGCGATCCGCCGGCGCGTCCGCTGCGCGATGCCGCAGGCCCACCCGCGCAAACCATGGCCCACGCCTCGGCACCCCCGGTTGCCTCCGCGGCGGTGCCCGCCGCGGTGCGGCAGCCAGCTCCTTCCGCCTCCCTCGAGCCGATCACCACGCGCACCGAGGAGCCCGGCGGCTCCAAGCTCATCGTCGGACCGAACATCAAGCTGAAAGGCGTCGAGATCGACGACTGCGACACGCTGGTGGTCGAGGGACGCGTCGAGGCGACCATGGTGAGCCGCGCCATCCAGATCGCCGAGAACGGCGCCTTCATCGGCAAGGTGGACGTCGACGTGGCCGAGATCCGCGGCGACTTCAAGGGCGAGATGACGGCCCGCAAGAAGCTCGTGATCCACGCGAGCGGGCGCGTGTCGGGAAAGATCCGCTACGGGAAGATGCTGGTGCAGGAAGGCGGGGAGATAGGCGGCGACATCGGCGCGCTCGCCGCGAACGAGTAACCCTTCAGATGTGCCGCTCTCGCGCCATCTGCGCGAGGCGGCCCTTGAGGATCTTGCCGTTGGCCGCGTGCGGGAGCGAGGCCATCACGCGAATCTCCGTGGGCCGCTTGTACGGCGCGAGCGAGGCCGCCGCCCACTCGAGGAGCTCCGCGGTCGTGGCGCGCGCTCCCGCGGCGAGCTCGACGAACGCGACCACCTCTTCGTCGCCGTCCGCCGGGCGCCCGACCACCGCCGACTGCGTCACCTCCGGATGCGAGTTGAGCACAGCCTCGACCTCGACCGGGAACACGTTGAAGCCGGAGCGGATGATGAGCTCCTTCAGCCGTCCCTCGATGAAATACGCGCCGTCCTCGCCCTGGCGAGCGATGTCGCCGGTGGCAAGCCAACCGCCCGGCTTGATCGCCGCGCGTGTCGCCTCGGCGTCGCGATAGTAGCCCTTCATCACGTTCGGGCCGCGCGCCCACAGCTCGCCCGGCTCGCCCACCGGAAGGTCGTTGTCTTCCCGGTCGACGATGCGCACCTCCACCCCGGGCAGCGCGCGCCCGACGGAGCAATCGGAACGCGGTTCGTCGTGCCGCGTCTGCGTGATGGTGGGCGAGGCTTCGGTGAGCCCGTAGCCGTTATGCAGGGTGAGGCCGAGCGCCGCCTCGACCTCGCGCTTCAGCGCGGGTGTGAGCGGCGAGCCGCCCGCGTACAGGAATCGCAGCGCCGGCGCGGCCCAGCGCGTGCCGTGCGTCTTCAGGTGCTCGAGGAGTTTCGCGTACATCGCGGGCACCCCCTGGCACACGGTGATCTCCTTGGCCGAAATGCACTCAGCCATGGTGGCGGGCAGAAAGCGCGCCTGCAGGTGCAGGCTCGCGCCCGCGCGGAGCGTCCCCAGGCACACCGAGGCGAGGCCGTAGACGTGCGAGATCGGCAACAGGCCGAACACGCGATCCTCGGGCGTGATGCCGCGCAGCTCCGCGGAAACACGCGCGATGAAGAGAAGGTTGGCGTGGGTGAGCATCACGCCCTTGGGCTCTCCCGTGGTTCCAGTCGTATAGAGCAGCGCGGCCACGTCGCGCGCGGGCTTGCCTTCGACCGGCTCGGGCATGCAGCGCTCGTCCATGGCGCCCACGCTGATGGTCCCCCAGCGCCCGAGCGAGAGCCGCGTGGCCTGCACGCGCTCGGCGTGGTGGCGCGCGTCGGGCGACTCGTCGCCGAGGAAGAGCGTGCGGCGCGCTCCGCAATGCGCGCGCACGGCGTCGATCTCGCGCGGCGAGAGGCGCGCATTCACGTTCACGGCCCAGGCATTGACCGACCAGATGGCGAAGAGGAGCGCGACCAGCGTGGCGCAGTTCTCGCCGACCACCATCACGCGGTCCCCGGCGCGGATGCCGAGGGTGAGGAGGAGCTCGGCGAGCTGCTTCCTGCCGTGCTCGAGCTCGCGCCACGTCCAGTCGCCGCGCGCGTCGGCCAGGGCGACGGCCGCTCCGCGCGCGATCGCCCAGCGCGCCGGAATCGCTTCCAGTCGTCCGGGTGAGGCGAGCTCAGTGGTGGCGGGGTCGCGGATCATGCGCGGGTGTATTCGGCAGCCATCATAGCGCGCCGCGCGGGTGGTCAATCGCCGCGCGCGAGCCTGGCCGCGAGGCCGACGTAAGTCGAGGGCGTGAGGTCGAGGAGGCGGCGCTTGGCCTCCTGCGGAAGGGCGAGCGTGTTCACGAATGCGCGCAGGTCTTCGCGCGTGATGCCGCCCTTGCCGCGGGTGAGCTCCTTCAGCTTCTCGTAGGAGCCCTCTATGCGGTGCGCGCGCATCACCGTCTGCACCGCTTCGGCGAGCACGTCCCAGTTGCCGTCGAGGTCGGCGGCGATGCGCGATGGATTGGCCTCGAGCTTGTCGAGGCCGCGCAGGCACGAGTCGTAGGCGAGGAGGCAATAGCCAAAGGCCACGCCGACGTTGCGCAGCACGGTGGAGTCGGTGAGGTCGCGCTGCCATCGCGAGATCGGCAGCTTCTCGGAGAGATGGCGCAGGAGCGCATTGGCGAGCCCCAGGTTGCCCTCGGAGTTCTCGAAGTCGATCGGGTTTACCTTGTGCGGCATGGTCGAGGAGCCGATCTCGCCGGCCGTCACTCTCTGCGTGAAGTAGCCGAGCGAGATGTAGCCCCATACGTCGCGGTCCAGGTCGATGAGGATCGTGTTGAGGCGCGCGGTGGCGTCGAACGCCTCGGCCAGGGCGTCGTGCGGCTCGATCTGGATGGTGAGCGGGTTGTAGGCGACGCCGAGGCTCTCTACGAAGCGCTCGGCGAGCCGCGGCCAGTCGACGCCGGGTGCGGCCGCGACGTGCGCGTTGAAGTTTCCGGTGGCGCCGTTCAGCTTGCCGAGCATCTCCACCGCGGCGAGCTTGGCGCGCGCGCGCTTCAGGCGATGGGCGACGTTCGCCATCTCCTTGCCGAGCGTGGTCGGAGTCGCCGGCTGGCCGTGGGTGCGCGCGAGCATCGCGAGATCGGCGTGCTCGCGCGCGAGCGCTTCCAGGCGCGCGACGATGCGGTCGACCGCGGGAAGCAGCACGGTGTCGCGCCCGCCCTTCAGCATGCGTGCGTGCGCGAGGTTGTTGATGTCTTCCGAGGTGCACGCGAAGTGGATGAACTCGGCGGCCGCGGTCACTTCCGCATTGCCGGCGAAGCGCTCGCGCAGCCAGTACTCCACCGCCTTCACGTCGTGGTTGGTGGTGGCCTCGATCGCCTTGATGCGCTCGGCGTCCGCGAGCTTGAATTCGGCAACCGCGCGCTTCATTTCGCCGGCGGCCGCAGCCGAAAAGGGCTTCAATGCGGTGAAGGCAGGCTCCTCGCCGAGGGCCGCGAGCCACGCCACCTCGATCGCCACGCGCTCGCGCATGAGGGCGAGCTCGCTGAAGTGGTCCTGCAGCGCGCGGGTCTTCGCGGAGTAGCGCCCGTCGAGGGGCGAGAGGGCGGTGAGAGGCGAGGTCATGCGGGCGAAATGTTACCACCCGCTGCTATACTCCGCCGCTTCACCAATAGGCACCCATGAAACTCCTCGGCTCACGGACGTCGCCGTTCGTCCGCAAGATTCGCGTCCTGCTGGCGGAGAAGCAGATCTCCTACGAATTGGTCGAGGAGAATGTGTGGAGCCCGGATTCCGGCGTGCCCAGGTTCAACCCGCTGAATAAGGTGCCGACGTTGGTGCTGGACGAAGGCGAGTGCCTCTACGACTCCCAGGTGATCGCCGAATACGTGGACTCGCTCCCGGGCGTGACCTTCATTCCCGCGGCGCTGAACGAGCGGGTGCGCGTGCGCCGCGACGAAGCGCTCGGCGACGGCATCGCCGAGGCGGGGGTGGCCATCTTCGTGGAAAGGAAGCGCGAGGCCGCGCGCCAGGACCCCGCCTGGATCGCGCGACAGGCCGACAAGGTGAACGGGGGCATCGCGGCGCTTTGCAAATCGATCACGTCCAAGCCCGCCACCGGGGCGCGGCGCATGACCCTCGGGGACATCGCCAGCGGATGCGCGCTTTTCTGGCTCGAGTTCAGGCTGCCCGAATTCCACTGGCGCGAGGATGCGGTGCTGCGTTCCTGGGCGGAGAACCTCGAGAGCCGCGCCTCGTTCGCCGCGACCCGTCCGCCGAGCTAACGGATCACGCCGCCGCCGAGGCACACCTCGCCGCGGTACAGAACCGCCGACTGCCCCGGGGTCACCGCCCACTGCGGCACGGCGAAGTCGAGCTCGAAGCCCGCGGCGCTTTCGCCCTTCAGAACGCACGACGCATCGGCCTGGCGATAGCGCGTCTTGGCGCCGAGATCGGCGCTCGCATGGGGCGCCGCGCCGCTCACCCAGCTCGCGTCCGCGGCGGCCAGCGTGCCCCGCATCAGCAGCGGGTGGTCATGGCCCTGGACCACGGTGAGCGTGTTGGTCGCGATGTCCTTGTCCGCCACGTACCACGGATCGCCCGCGCCGTCGCGCCGCCCGCCGATGCCCAGGCCCTGGCGCTGCCCGATGGTGTAGTACATGAGCCCCTCGTGCTCGCCGACGCGCTCACCCGCGGGCGTGACCATCGGCCCCGGCTTGCGCGGCAGGTAGCGCGACAGGAACTCGCGGAACGGGCGCTCGCCGATGAAGCAGATCCCGGTCGAGTCGCGCTTGGCGTGATTGGGAAGCCCCGCGTCGCGCGCGATGCGGCGCACTTCGCTCTTCATCAGGTGGCCCACGGGAAAGAGCGTGCGCGCGAGCTGCGCCTGGTTCAGGCGGTGCAGGAAATAACTCTGGTCCTTGCCGGGATCGGCGCCCTTCAGCAGCGCCGCCGCCCCGTCGCGTTCCTCGACGCGCGCGTAGTGCCCGGTGGCGATGCGCTCGGCGCCCAGCGCCAGCGCGTGGTCGAGGAAGGCCTTGAACTTTATCTCGGCGTTGCAGAGCACGTCGGGGTTGGGCGTGCGCCCGGCCCTGTACTCGGCGAGGAAGCTCGCGAACACGCGCTCGCGGTACTCGGCCGCGAAGTTGACCGCCTCGACCTCGATGCCGATCTTCTCGGCGACGCTTACCGCGTCGACCAGGTCCTCGCGGGTGGAGCAGTACTCGTCGTCGTCATCGTCCTCCCAATTCTTCATGAAGAGGCCGATCACCTCGTGGCCGGCGCGCTGCAGCAGGAGCGCGGCTACCGCGGAATCGACTCCCCCGGAAAGACCGACGACGATTTTCATGGACACAGGATTCTACGGGTTCCCAAAAAGCAGAAGGCGGAGCCGAGGCCCCGCCTTCCGTCGTGCGGGCAGGCCGATTACTTCTTCGGCGCTTCCTTCTTCATGTCGCTCTTCATCGCGTCGGCTTTCATCGGGGCGTCGGCCTTCATCGCGTCGGCTTTCTTGGCCTCGGTGGACTTCTTCACGACCTTCTTCTTGGCGGGCTTCTTCTTGGTGTCGTCCTTCTTCATGTCGTCCTTCATCGCCGGCTCGGCCTTCATCGCGGGGGCGGCGGGTTTGGCGGGGGCGACGGCGGGCTTGGCGGCTTCCGCCGGCTTGGCGGGCGTCGCGGGGGTGGCCTGGGCAAAAACGGACAACGATGCAGTGGCGAAGAGCACGGCGATCAGGGCGGACAGCTTCTTCATGGTTTTATGTTTTCCTAGGTGGTGTTGAACAAGGTATCAATGCTCGACTGCGCTGAAATCAGCCTCGTCTCGACATTAACGCCGCGCATTATACCGAGGTTGACACGCGTACGAGCTCTCTGCGGGCGGTTGTATCGCCCGACGGCTCGTGGGGTTCAGGGAAGCTTCGCGGGAACCTCGCGCCACGCCCCGGGGGCGAGGTCGCCCAAGTGCCACGGCCCCACCCTGAAGCGCACCAGCCGCAGGGTCGGCAGGCCTACGGCAGCGGTCATGCGCCGCACCTGCCGGTTGCGGCCCTCGGCGAGCGCGATCTCGAGCCATGCGGTGGGAATCGACTGCCGCACCCGGATCGGGGGATCGCGCTCCCAGAGCCCCTCGGGGGCGCGGATGACACGCGCGCCAGCGGGCAGTGTGATGCCGTCGTTCAGTTCTACGCCCGCGCGCAGGCGCCCCAGCGCCTCGGAGGAGGGGTCTCCCTCGACCTGTGCCCAATAGCCCTTCTCGAGCTTGTCGCGCGGGCTGGAAATGCGCGCCTGGAGCCCCCCGTCGTCGGTGAGCACGAGGAGGCCCTCGCTATCGGTATCGAGGCGGCCGGCGGGATAGACGCGCGGTACGTCGACGAAGTCCTTGAGGGTCGGCTTGTCGCCGCTCGGGCTGAACTGGCAGATGACTCCGAACGGCTTGTTGAAGAGGATCACGCGCGGCATGGGGGCAATCGGGTGAGGTCGCTTTGCTATAATTTTTGATTCTGCATCGCAAAAACAACGCGGAGGAGCACCGAATGGCCAAGATCAAGGTGAAGAGCCCGGTCGTCGAGATGGACGGCGACGAGATGACACGCATCATCTGGCACAAGATCCGCGAGAAGCTGATCCTCCCCTACCTCGACATCGACCTCAAGTACTTCGATCTCGGCGTCGAGCATCGCGACGCGACCAACGACCAGGTGACCATCGACGCGGCCAACGCAACCAAGCAGTACGGCGTGGCGGTCAAGTGCGCGACCATCACTCCGGACCAGGGGCGCGTGAAGGAGTTCGGCCTGAAGCAGATGTGGAAGAGCCCGAACGGCACCATCCGCAACATCCTCGACGGCACCATCTTCCGCGAGCCGATCATCTGCCAGAACGTGCCGCGCCTCGTCCCGCACTGGAACAAGCCCGTGGTGGTCGCGCGCCACGGCTTTGGCGACCAGTACAAGGCCACCGAGATCAAGTTCGACGGCCCGGGCACGGTGAAGATGAGCTTCACGCCGAAGGGCGGGGGGCCGGTCATCGAGAAGGAAGTGTTCCAGGCGCCCGGAGGCGGCGTCTCGATGGCGATGTACAACCTCGACGACTCGATCAAGGGCTTCGCGCGTGCCTGCTTCAACTACGCGCTGAACCGCAAGTATCCGGTCTACCTGTCCACGAAGAACACGATCCTCAAGGTGTACGACGGGCGCTTCATGATCCTCTTCCAGGAGATCTACGACGCCGAGTTCCGTGCCAAATTCGAAGCTGCCGGCCTCACCTACGAACACCGCCTGATCGACGACATGGTGGCCTCCAACCTCAAGTGGAACGGCGGCTACCTCTGGGCGTGCAAGAACTACGACGGCGACGTGCAATCCGACACCGTCGCGCAAGGCTATGGCTCCCTGGGCCTCATGACCTCTGTCCTCACCACGCCGGACGGCAAGACGGTGGAGGCCGAGGCCGCGCACGGCACCGTGACTCGCCACTATCGGATGCACCAGCAGGGCAAGCCCACGTCGACCAACCCGATCGCCTCGATCTATGCGTGGACCCGCGGCCTCATCTACCGCGGCCGGATGGACAATACGCCGGAGGTGGTGAAGTTCGCCGAGCTGCTCGAGAAGGTCTGCGTGGACACGGTCGAGTCGGGCAAGATGACCAAAGACCTCGCCATCCTCATCCGCCCCGACCACCCCTTCCTCACCACCGAAGAGTTCATGGACGCGGTCGACAACGAGCTCAAGCGCCGCATGCAGTAGCTTCCTGCCAAGTCAGGCTATCGCCTCATTGAAGTGGGGGTGGAGCTCGAGCCGGCGCGATCGTTCCTTGACAGGGGAGGGAGCTCGCTGCAACCCATAGCGCTCGAACTGGCGGAGGCTTCGTTCTTTCGATCGATAGTGTCACGCGCCTCTCGAGCTCCCCCCCTACACTTCAATGAGGCTCGAAAGGCCCCGGTCGCAGAGGTGGGTGAGCTGGCGGCGGCGGTCGCTTTTGACGCGCAGACCCATCGATCGAACTCTTGGGATGAAGCTCGAGAGGGGGTGCCCCGCTGGTTGAGAAGGCGAAGGTGCTCCAGGAATTCGAGCGCAATGGTGTAGAAGCGAGATCCCTCCCCTTCGAAAGGCCGTGGTCCCCCGGCTCGAGCTTCATACCGAGTTCGATGGATGGGGGCAACCGCAAAAGAAAAAGCCCCCGGGGACTGGCCCCGGGGGCTTTCTGCCTCTAAATACCGCTCCCTATGCGTTCTGTATGTTCGACGCCTGCTTGCCTTTGGGGCCTTGCGTAACGTCGAAAGAAACTTTCTGGCCTTCCTTGAGGGTCTTGAAGCCCTGCATTTGGATCGCCGAGAAGTGCGCGAAGAGGTCTTCGCTGCCGTCGTCGGGCGTGATGAACCCGTAACCCTTCGCGTCGTTGAACCACTTCACAGTTCCGGTTGCCATTCGATTACGTGCCTCTTGTTGAACGGGTGGAGTCCCGCGATTTCGTTCGGATCGAGGCCCCGCACGTCCAAAGAGGATGCAGAATCCTTGAAACCAAACTCCAACGCGCTTTTTACGCGCCGTCCCCGGGAGTGTCAATACCGTCGTCCCAGAGGGGAAAATCGCCCAGGGAGGTGAACCTCGGCCGCAATTCCTGCTCCCAAGCGATTGAAGGGCTTGAAAAACCCCGCCTGCTTGTCCATATTAGGCTATAGGTTGTTCCACTCCTGAAAGGGATCCGGAGATTGTCCTGTCGATAGTCCTCCTGCCCGCGCTGCCATGGCTGATAAACCCGACGGCTCCACAGTACTCAAGCCGAGCGAGACGCAGGTCAAGCCGCCACCGATGTTCCAGGTGGTGATGTACAACGACGACTACACTCCCATGGAATTCGTGGTAGAGGTATTGCAAGTGTTCTTCGCCCTGCCACGGGAACGCGCCACGCAGATCATGCTCAAAGTTCATACCGAGGGAAGGGGCGTCTGCGGGATCTATCCCAAGGACGTGGCTTCAAGCAAAGTGGAGCAAGTAACCGCATATTCGCGCGAACACCAGCATCCGCTGCAATGCGCGATGGAGGAAACATGATTGCCCAGGAGTTGGAAGTCAGTCTCCACATGGCCTTCGTCGAGGCCCGCCAGAAACGCCACGAATTCATCACCGTGGAGCACCTGCTGCTCGCGCTGTGCGACAACCCGTCGGCTTCCGAGGTCCTCAAGGCGTGCGCCGCGAAGATCGACGAGCTGAAGAAGGCGCTCTCCGACTTCGTCATGCAGCACACCCCGACTGTCGCCGGCACTGGCGAGGTCGACACCCAGCCCACCCTCGGCTTCCAGCGCGTGATCCAGCGCGCCATCCTGCACGTGCAGTCGTCGGGCAAGAAAGAGGTCACCGGCGCCAACGTGCTGGTCGCCATCTACGGCGAGAAGGATTCCCACGCGGTCTATTTCCTCCACCAGCAGGGCGTCTCCCGCCTGGACGTGGTCAACTACATCTCCCACGGCATCACCAAGGCGCCCCAGGCGCCGGGCCAGGGCCGCGAGGAAGGCGAGAGCGAGGCCGAGGCCCCGGAAGCGCAATCCGGCGGCGCCCTCGAGAGCTTCACGCAGAACCTGAACCAGCTCGCGATCGATGGCAAGATCGACCCGCTCATCGGCCGGGAGGCCGAGCTCGAGCGCGTCGTGCAGATCCTTTGCCGCCGGCGCAAGAACAATCCGCTGCTCGTGGGCGAGGCCGGCGTCGGCAAGACCGCCATCGCCGAGGGGCTCGCCAAGCGCATCGTCGACAACCAGGTGCCCGAGATCCTCGCCAAGGGGCAGGTCTACGCGCTAGACATGGGTGCGCTGCTCGCCGGCACCAAGTATCGCGGCGATTTCGAGCAGCGCCTCAAGGCGGTGCTGAAGCAGCTCGTCGACAACCCCAACGCGATCCTCTTCATCGACGAGATCCACACCCTCATCGGCGCCGGCAGCGCGTCGGGCGGCACGCTCGATGCATCCAACCTGCTGAAGCCGGCGCTCTCGTCCGGCGCTCTCAAGTGCATCGGCGCGACCACTTACCAGGAATACCGCGGCATCTTCGAGAAAGATCACGCGCTCTCCCGGCGCTTCCAGAAGGTGGACGTAAACGAGCCTTCGATCCAGGAGACGGTCGAGATCCTGCGCGGCCTGAAGTCGCGCTTCGAGCTGCACCACGGCGTGAAGTACACGGCCAACGCGCTCACCACCGCGGCGGAGCTCTCGGCGCGCTACATCAACGACCGGCACCTCCCGGACAAGGCGATCGACGTGATCGACGAGGCGGGCGCGCTGCAACGCATCCTGCCCAAGTCCAAGCAGAAGAAGGTGATCGGCAAGCCCGAGATCGAGGAGATCGTCTCCAAGATCGCGCGCGTCCCGGCGAGGAACGTCTCCAACGACGACCGCAGCGCGCTGAAGACCCTCGACCGCGACCTGAAGGCCGTGGTGTTCGGGCAGGACAAGGCGATCGACGCGCTCGCGTCCGCCATCAAGATGGCGCGCAGCGGGCTGGGCAATCCCTCCAAGCCGGTGGGGAGCTTCCTGTTCTCCGGGCCCACGGGCGTCGGCAAGACCGAGGTCGCGCGCCAGCTCGCGTTCATCATGGGCGTGGAGCTGATCCGCTTCGACATGTCGGAGTACATGGAGCGCCATGCGGTGTCGCGCCTCATCGGCGCGCCGCCCGGCTACGTGGGCTTCGACCAGGGCGGCCTTCTCACCGAGGCGATTACCAAGCATCCGTATTCGGTCCTGCTGCTGGACGAGATCGAGAAGGCGCACCCGGACATCTTCAACATCCTTCTGCAGGTGATGGACCACGGCACGCTCACCGACAACAACGGCCGCAAGGCGGACTTCCGCAACGTCGTGATCGTGATGACCACGAACGCGGGCGCCGAGGGGCTCTCGAAGAACGTGATCGGCTTCTCCAATACCAAGACGCCGGGCGACGAGATGGGCGAGATCAAGCGCATGTTCACGCCGGAATTCCGCAACCGTCTCGACGCCGTGGTGTCGTTCGCGGCCCTCGACGAGCAGATCATCCTGCGCGTGGTCGACAAGTTCCTGATGCAGCTCGAGTCGCAGCTGGCCGAGAAGAAGGTCGAGGCGCAGTTCACCGACAACCTGAAGAAGTACCTCGCCAAGAACGGCTTCGACCCTCAGATGGGCGCGCGCCCGATGTCGCGCCTCATCCAGGATACGATCCGCCGGGCCCTGGCCGACGAGTTGCTTTTCGGCAAGCTCGCCAACGGCGGGCGCGTGACCATCGACCTGGACGAGGCGGGGCAGGTGAAGCTCGACATCGCCCAGGCGGCCCAGCAACCTCCCGAGCCCGTCGAATCGGCCTGACGGTGGGCCTTCCCGCAATGAGCGCCCGCCTTCCGGCGGGCGTTTTTGCTTTGCGGCATCGCTGGGCTATCCTTGGCCTCGCGCACCATAACGATCGGGGAGGCTCCATGGAAATGCGTGCCGCGCTCGCCGTCGCCGCCGGATTGGCCCCGGCGTTCTTCAGCATCGCTATCGCGCAGCAACCTGCGCCCGCCTTCGCCGCGCCGAATCTCGGTGCGAGCGGCGTGCGCGCGATGGCCGCGAACTGCGCGCCATGCCACGGGCCCGGCGGCAGGACCGTGCCGGGAACGCGTGTGGCCGCGCTCGCTGGCCGTGACGATATCGCCGAGTCGATGAAAGCCTTCAAGGAAGGAAAGCGCGAGGCGACGGTGATGCACCAGATCGCCAAGGGGTATGACGACGCTGAGATCGCCGCGCTCGCCGCGTATTTCGCCGGGCGGAGCCGCTAGCGCAGGCCCCCATGACGATGCGACGCAGGGATTTCCTCAAGGCGGGCGCGGGCGGCCTCGCGTTCGCGTTGCCGGGATGCGCGACGCTTCCAGGCGCGGCGCCCAAGGCGCGCGTGGCCGTGGTCGGAGGAGGTTACGCGGGCGCCACCGCGGCTCGCTACATCCGCATGCTCGACGCCGCGATCGAGGTGGTCCTGGTCGAGCCGAGCGAGGCGTTCGTGTCGTGCCCCCTTTCCAACATGGTATTGGGCGGCTTCAAGAGCATGGCGGACATCACCACGCCCTACGCCGGCCTCGCGCGGCACGGGGTGCGCTTGGTGCGCGACACCGCCACCGCGATCGACATGGAGCGCCGCCAGGTGCGCCTCGCGCACGGCGACGCGGTGGGATTCGACCACGTGATCGTCGCGCCGGGCGTGGACTTCATGTGGGAAGCGCTGCCCTCGATGGCGAGCGGCGATGCGCAGGCTCGCGTG
Organism: Burkholderiales bacterium; assembly: GCA_038227085.1. Classification (GTDB taxonomy): domain Bacteria; phylum Pseudomonadota; class Gammaproteobacteria; order Burkholderiales; family Usitatibacteraceae; genus Usitatibacter. Next base: position 12,206 of record JBBRQA010000051.1, read on the forward strand.
CTTCACGCGTGGAAGGCGGGCCCGCAGACCGCGGAGCTGCGCCGCCAGCTCGAGGCGATGCGCGACGGCGGCGTCTTCGTGATCTCGATTCCCGAGACGCCCTACCGCTGCCCGCCCGGGCCCTACGAGCGCGCGTGCCAGGTGGCGGCCTATTTCAAGGCGCGCAAGCCGCGCTCCAAGGTGCTGGTGCTCGACGCCAACGCCGATATCACCTCCAAGGGGCCGCTCTTCAAGAAAGCGTGGAGCGAGCTCTACAGGGACATGATCGAGTACCGGCCCAACAGCAAGGCGGTGGACGTCGACGTGCGCGCGAGCGCGGTGAAGCTCGAGTTCGGCGACGTGCACGGCGACGTCCTCAACGTGCTGCCGCCCATGAAGGCGGGAAACATCGCGGCGCCTTTCATCACCGTCAACGGGCGCTGGTGCGAGGTCGAATGGCTCGCATACGAGGCGAAGGCGGCGAAGGGCGCGCACATCCTGGGGGACTCGATCCTGCCGGCGCCCCTCATGCCCAAGTCCGCCACGATGGCCAACGCGCAGGCGAAGGTCTGCGCGGCAGCGATCGTCTCGCTCGCCAACGGCTTGCCCCCCAACCCGTCACCCACACTCGTCAACACCTGCTACAGCATGGTGTCCGAAAAGCTCGCCATCCACGTCTCCTCGGTCCACAAGTACGACGTGGCCGAGCGGACCATGAAGGCGGTGCCGGGCTCCGGAGGGGTGTCCGCGGCGATGAACGAGCTCGAGGGGGCCTACACGATGACCTGGGCGGCCAACATATGGGCAGATGTCCTGTCATGAACTGTTGCATCCGAAGGGCCGTGCCCCGCGTAAAATCGGGGATATGAAGCGACGAATCCTGGTCCTTTTTGCCGACGAGTGGGATCGTGCCGCCGCGCTGGACCCGTGCTACGGCGAGCGGTACGAGTTCCGCTTCGAGGGATTCGACTTGTTCAGCTTTCCCGACAATGCGCGCCTCTTCACTTTCGATGCGCTCGCCTTCGTCGAGCGCATGGTGCGCCGCTACCAGCCCCGCGGCCTCGACGCGGTGGTCACGTCTGACGAGCAATTCGGGCCGTTCCTCGCGTCGCTCATCGCGCGGCGCCTGGGGCTGCCGCACACGCCGCTCGACGCGGTGCTCGCGATCCAGCACAAGTTCTACGCGCGGGAGGCGTTCCAGCGCATCGCGCCGGAGTGCAACCTGCGCTTCGGCCTGATGCGGGGTGGATTCGAGCGATCCGACGAAGTGCCGATGGCCTATCCCTTCTACATCAAGCCCGTCAAGGCCGCGTTCTCGGTGCTCGCGCGCCGCGTGGATTCGTTCGACGAGCTCTACTGCCACACGCGCTTCGGCTGGTTCGAGCGCGCCATCATCGAGCGCCTGGTGCGTCCGTTCGCCGACGTGATGCGCGCGCATTCGAGCTACACCGAGGACCCCTACAGCATGGTCTGCGAGGAGGTCGCGCGCGGGCGGCAGGTGACCGCCAACGGGTTCGCGCGCCAGGGCAAGGTGACGATGCTGGGAACGGTCGATTCCGTCATGTACCCGGGCACAGACCAGTTCCAGCGCTTCCAATATCCGTCGTCGCTGCCGGCCGAAGACCTCGCGCGCGTCGATGCCCTGGCGATACGCCTTCTCGAAGGCATGGGCTTCACGCACGGGATGTTCAACGTGGAGATGCGCCTCGATCCGGCGAGCGGCGCGCTCTCGATCATCGAGATCAATCCGCGTGCCGCGGGCCAGTTCTACGACCTGTTCGAGCGCGTCGACGGCTCTAGCCTCTTCGACGTGCTCCTCGCGCTCGATTGCGGCGAAGAGCCCGATATCCGCCATCGCGCCGGCACCCAGGGGCACGCCGCGAGCTTCGTGCTGCGCGACCTCGCGGGCGAGGGCCTCGCGCGCTGGCCTTCGGCCGCCGAAATCGAGGCGTTGCAGTCGCGCAACCGCGACATCCACGTGATGTTCTATCCGAAGCGCGGCGCCGATCTCGCGCGCGAGATGAAATGGCTCGGCAGCTACCGCTACGGCGTGTTCAACCTGGGAGGCGCCACGCTGGAGGAGATGTTCGAGCGTTTCCATCGGCTGTGCCGGGAGATCACCTTCCATCCGCCCAGCCACCGGCTTCCCGAGCTGGAGCTGCTGCTGGCGGGCGACGACTGATTCAGCGTCCCGCGGGCTCCACCCAGGCGGGCGGGAAGCGCGGATTGACGAGCGCCGTAAGCACGTGGTCGCGCCATTCCCCGTCGATGAAGAGATAGTCGCGCGCGAGCCCTTCGCGGGCGAACCCCAGGCGCTCGAGGAGCCGTCCGCTGCGCTCGTTTTCCGGGCGGTGGTTGGCCATGATGCGATGCAGGCGCATCTCGCGGAAGGCGAACGCGTTGGTCTCGCGCAGCGCCTCCGACATGAGCCCCTGACCCTGGTGGGCGCGCGCGATCTGGTAGCCGAGGTTGCAGGCGAGGAACGGGCCGCGCACCACGTTCGTGTAGTTGCAGGTGCCCAGTATCGGCGCGTCGAGGGGGACTTCAGCCGCGCGCGCCTGCAGCACGAATCGCGCGGAGCGCCCCGCGTGGTATTCCTCCACGGCGATCGCGAGGCGCTCGCGCCAGAAGGCCTCGGTGAAATACGCGGCCGTCGCGGGTGGCGACCAGCGGTCGAGGTGGCCCTCGAAATTCTCGGCGAGGAAGCGCGCGATGGCCGCCTGCATGCCGGGGCGCGCCAGGCGCACGGTGAGGCGTTCGGTATGGAGCTCGGGGAGCATGGCGTGCGCTCCGAGTGCCGGATTCAGGCCGCGAACACCCGCCACTGCTGCGGCCAGCCCTCCATGGGCGGGCGCTTGAAGCCGCTCTTGGCGAACTGGTGCCAACGCCCGATCACGAACGCGATCACGGCGTTGGCGTAGGCGTTCGCATCCCAGTCCGAGGGCAGCGTCCCGGCGCTCACCGCGAGGCGCGCGCTTTGGCGCACGCTCGCCTCGAGGCGGTCGAGCATCTGGTTCACGCGCGTCTGCAGGCGCTCGTCCTCGTTCACCAGGGCGTCGCCGATCAGCACGCGCGTCATGCCCGGGTTCTTTTGCGCGAAGCCGAGCAGTGTCGCGATGGTCGACTCGATCTGCTTCATCGCGTCGCGTTCCTCGGACTGGATCTTGTTCACCAGCGTGAATACGGTCTGCTCGATGAATTCGATCAGCCCCTCGAACATCTGCGCCTTGCTCGCGAAGTGGCGGTAGAGCGCCGCTTCGGAGACCTCGAGGCGCGCGGCGAGGAGCGCCGTCGTGATGCGCTCGCCCTTCGGATTCTCGAGCATGGTTGCGAGCGTCTGCAGGATCTGCGCCTTGCGCTCCCCGGTCTTCGCCATCGTCCTTACTCCCGTTTTTTGCTGCCGGCCGACGTAATCGCGCCCGCGACCAGGAGCGCGAGAAGCGTGTTTCGCTCTGGAGAGAGGCGGGAGGCGAATGTTACCATTACGTTTTATCGCTCGTCCCGCGACAGCTTCCCCAGAAGATCCATATGGCAGGTCACAGCAAGTGGGCGAACATCCAGCACCGCAAGGGTCGCCAGGATGCGAAGCGCGGCAAGATATTCACCCGGCTCATCAAGGAAATCACCGTCGCCGCGCGCATGGGCGGGGGCGACGTCACCATGAACCCGCGGTTGAGGCTCGCCGTCGACAAGGCATACGAGAACAACATGCCCAAGGACAACGTCGAGCGCGCCGTCAAGCGCGGCGTCGGCGGCCTGGACGGCGCGAACTTCGAGGAGATCCGCTACGAGGGCTACGGTGTGAACGGCGCCGCGGTGATGGTCGACTGCCTCACTGACAATCGCACGCGCACCGTCGCCGACGTGCGCCACGCGTTCACCAAGCACGGCGGCAACATGGGCGGGGAGGGCGCAGTCGCTTTCCTCTTCAAGCATTGCGGGCAGCTGCTCTACGCGCCCGGCACCAACGAGGACAAGCTCATGGAGGCCGCGCTCGAAGCGGGCGCCGAGGACGTGATCACCCATGATGACGGCTCCCTCGAGGTGCTCACCGGCGCGCACGAATTCGGCAAGGTCAAGGCCTCCCTGGAGAAGTCCGGCTTCAAGGCGGAGCTCGCCGAGGTGACGATGAAGCCGACCACCGAGACCGAGATGTCGGGCGAGGACGCCGCGAAGATGCAGAAGCTCCTTGACGCGCTGGAGTCTCTCGACGACGTGCAGGACGTGTACACCACGGCCCTCCTCGGCGGCTAGTGGCCGCCACTCTCCAGGCGTCACGAGCCTGACGGTGGAGACGATCCGCATCCTCGGAATCGATCCCGGCCTAGGCGTCACCGGCTACGGCGTGCTGGAGAAATGCGGGAACACACTCGTGTACGTCGCCAGCGGGCGCATCCGCTCCAACGACAAGCTCGCGCTCGCCGAGCGCCTCGCCTCGATACTCTCCGGCCTCGCCGAGGTGATCGACAGCTATCATCCCGTCGAGGTCGCCGTGGAGAAGGTGTTCGTCAACGTCAATCCGCAGTCGACGTTGCTTCTCGGGCAGGCCCGCGGCGCCGCGATTTGCGCGGCGGTGATGGCGCGGCTGCCGGTGGCCGAGTACACGGCACTTCAGGTGAAGCAGGCGGTCGTGGGCCAGGGACACGCGAAAAAGGAGCAGGTACAGGAGATGGTCAAGCGTTTGCTGAAGCTTCCTGGGTACCCGACGCCGGACGCCGCGGACGCGCTCGCGTGCGCCATCTGCCACGCGCACGGCGGCCTCGGCATGGGCGCGCTGGCGACGCGCGGCAGGCGCGTGCGCGCCGGGCGCATCTCGTGAGCGCGCGCCCGTGATCGGCAGAATCCAGGGCGATCTGGTCGAGAAGAACCCGCCCCAGGTGATCGTCATGAGCCACGGCGTGGGCTACGAGATCGACGTGCCGATGAGCACGTTCTACCACCTGCCGCGAACCGGCGAGCAGGTGACGCTCCTCACGCACATGGTGGTCCGCGAGGACGCGCACCTCCTCTATGGATTCCTCACCGCCGGCGAGCGCACCGCGTTTCGCCAGCTCCTCAAGATCAGCGGCGTCGGTCCGAAGGTCGCGCTCTCGGTGCTCTCCGGGCTTTCGGTAGAGGACCTTGCCGCGGCGGTCGCCTCGCAGGACGCGGCGCGGCTCACCAAGGTGCCCGGGGTGGGCAAGAAGACCGCCGAGCGCCTGGTGCTCGAGTTGCGCGACAAGCTGCCGACCGCGGTGAGCCTCGCGCGGACCGACGCGTCTCCCGCGAGAGGCGACGTGGTCAATGCGCTCCTCGGCCTTGGCTACAATGAGCGCGAGGCGCAGGGCGCGGTGAAGCAGCTCGGCGCGGACCTGCCCCTCACCGATGCGATTCGCCAGGCGCTGAAGCTCCTGGCGAAGCCATGAAGAAGAATCGATGATCGAAGCCGACCGCCTGATCTCGGTGTCCCCGGCCTCGCCCCAGGAAGAGGGTGAGGAGCGCGCCCTTCGCCCGAAGCATCTCACCGAGTACGTGGGCCAGGCCAAGATCCGCGAGCAGCTGGAAATCTTCATCTCCGCGGCGCGCACGCGCAAGGAAGCGCTCGATCACGTGCTGCTCTTCGGCCCGCCAGGGCTCGGCAAGACCACGCTTGCGCACATCATCGCGCGCGAGATGGGCGTCAACCTGCGCTCCACCTCGGGACCGGTGCTGGAGCGCGCCGGCGACCTGGCCGCGATCCTCACCAATCTCGAGCCCAACGACGTCCTGTTCATCGACGAGATCCATCGCCTCTCGCCGGTGGTCGAGGAGATCCTCTACCCCGCGCTGGAGGATTACCAGATCGACCTCATGATCGGCGAAGGGCCGGCGGCGCGCTCGGTGAAGCTCGACCTGCCGCCGTTCACTCTGGTGGGCGCCACGACGCGAGCGGGCATGCTCACCAACCCGCTGAGGGACCGCTTCGGGATCGTCGCGCGCCTGGAGTTCTACACGCCCGACGAGCTCACCAAGATCGTGCACCGCTCCTCGCACCTGATGAAGGTCGCGATCGATGCGGGCGGCGCGATGGAAATCGCCAAGCGCTCGCGCGGCACGCCGCGCATCGCCAATCGCCTGCTGCGCCGCGTGCGCGACTTCGCCGAGGTGAAGGCGACGGGCCTGGTCACCGTCGAGGTCGCCGACATGGCGCTGCGCATGCTCGACGTGGACGCCATCGGCCTCGACCTCATGGACCGGAAGCTCCTCGCGGCAGTCATCGAGAAGTTCGGCGGCGGCCCGGTGGGGGTGGAGAACCTCGCTGCCGCGATCGGCGAGGAGCGCGACACCATCGAGGACGTGCTCGAGCCCTTCCTCATCCAGCAGGGATACCTGCAGCGCACCCAGCGCGGTCGCATCGCGACTCCGCTCGCATACCGCCACTTCGGCCTCACGCAGGACGTGCCTGGCCGGGGCCCGGAGCTTTTCCCATGAGCCGCATCGCGGTGAAACCGACGCTGCAGCCCGAGCTCTTCGTTTATTCGTTCCCGGTGCGCGTGTATTTCGAGAATACCGACGCGGGCGGCGTGGTCTACCACGGCGAATACCTGAAGTTCCTCGAGCGCGCGCGCACCGAATGGCTGCGCCACCTGGGCTTCGACCACCAGGGGCTCGCGCGCAACCATCGCGTGACGCTCGTGGTCACATCCATCGCGTGCGACTTCATCAAGGC
>JBBRQA010000052.1:0-18387 GCA_038227085.1 Burkholderiales bacterium
AAAGCGGGCAAGCGACATCTACGGCAATCCCGCCGGAGTGATCGGAATAGTGGGCTCGACGAAGTTCACGGTCGAATCAAGATCGGGTATCGACGCGCCCCGCGAAAACTACACGGACTTGTGGTGGAACGCGGCGCAGTCCGGCTGGGGCCTCTCGATCCATCAACATGGCTCCGATAACATCTTCGCCGTGTGGTTTGTGTATGGGCAGGACGGGAAAGCGGGCTGGTACGCAATGCCCACGGGCCAGTGGCTCAGGGCGCGCCACTACACGGGCGCGGTCTACCGCACCCACGGCCCGTATTTCGGGGATCCCGCATTCAATCCCGGAGCGGTCACAGTGACGCCGGTCGGAACGGCAACGCTCCATTTCGACAATGTCGGCGCAGGCCTCTTCGAATACACGATCGACGGAGTGACGAGCCGGAAGAGCATCGTGCGGCAGGCGTTCTAGGCCCTTGGTTCGAATCGTTCCCCGATCCACATTGCGTTCGCGTTGTGAATGCCATGCCTGGACGTAGGCCGTCTCGAGATCGCTCACGAGCGCCTCTCGTTAGATTATTGTGCGGCTATGGAAGCTTTCCCCACTTGTCCCACCACAGCAAGGCGAACGTGGTCTTGGTATCGGTGACGACGCCGTCGCGGATCCATTCCAGGACGTCGGAGATCTTCGCCTCGAAAGTCTCCAAGTGCTCGCCTACATCGAGCGCCGCGCCGACGTGCCTCAGGCCGCGCGCGCCGAATAGCTCGATCACCTCGGTGGAGTAGCCGATCGAGGGATCCAGGGTCGTGATCTTCCACCACTCCGCGGCCTCGAAGCCGCACTCCTCGACCAGCTCGCGCCTGGCGGTGGCGAGCGCCGGCTCGTCGGGCTCGAGCTTGCCCGCCGGGATCTCGATGAAATGGCGATGCTTCGGATAGCGGAACTGGCGCTCCATGAGGATGGTCTCGTCGTCCACGAACGCGAGGACCATCACCGCGCCGGGATGTCTTACGTACTCGCGCCAGGCGAGCGCGCCGTCGTGCAGGCGCACCTGGTCGCGATAGACCTTGAGGAGGCTGCCGTCGTAGGCCAAGCGCGACGAGACCTCGGTCTCGGTGAAGTCGGCGGGCGACTCGGGGGGCTTCGCCACTACAACGAAGCGGTGATGGCGCGCACGCAGATACCCAACAGCCGCTCGGGGAAAAGGCCGAGCGCGAGCGTGGCGACCGCAGTGGCCGAGAGCATCCAGCGCGCGTCGGCGCGCGGCTCGAGGGTGATCTCGCCCGCGGGGGCATCCATGTACATGACCTTCACGATCCGCAGGTAGTAGAAGGCGCCGATCACCGAGAGCAGCACCGCCACCACGACCAGCCAGGTGTAGCCCGCGGCGAGCGCCGCCTGGAGCACGAAGAGCTTGGCGAAGAAGCCGACCGTGGGCGGCAGCCCCGAGAGCGAGAACATGAGGATCAGCATCACGAAGGCGAACCACTTGGACTTCTGGTTCAGGCCCTTGAAGTCGTCGATGTTCTCCGCCTCGAACCCGGCGCGCGACAGGAGCAGGATCATGCCGAAGGAGCCGAGCGTCATGATCGAGTAGGCGATCACGTAGAAGAGGGACGCGCTGTAGCCGTTGTTGTCGGCGGCGAGGATGCCCACCAGCAGGAAGCCCATGTGCGAGATGGTTGAATAGGCGAGCATGCGCTTCAGGTTCGCCTGAGCGATGGCGATGATGTTGCCTACCGCCAGCGAGGCGACCGCGAGGATCACCAGCATCTGCTGCCAGTCGGGGCTCAGGCCCTGGAGTCCGGAAGCCAGCAGCCGCATGATGAAGGCGAACGCCGCGAGCTTCGGTGCGGCGCCGATGATGAGCGTGGTCGGCGTGGCCGCGCCGTGGTACACGTCCGGGATCCACATGTGGAACGGGGCCGCGCCCAGCTTGAAGGCGACGCCCGCCACCACGAAGACCAGGCCGAAGAGCGCCAGCGTGTTGCGCGCGCCGCCGTTGGCGATGGCGGACGCCACGCGCGTCAATTCCAGCGACCCGGTGCCGCCGTAGATCATCGACATGCCGTAGAGGAGCAGGCCCGAGGAGAGGGCGCCCAGCACGAAGTACTTCATCGCTGCCTCGGTGGCGCGCGCCGAGTCGCGCTGCAGGGCCACCATCGCATACTGCGAGAGCGCCATCAGCTCCAGGCCGAGGAAGAGCGTGATGAAGTGGTGCGCTGAGATCATCACCAGCATGCCGAGCGTGCCGAAGAGGGCGAGGCAGAGGAACTCCCCGCTCAGCATGTTGCGGATCTCGAGGTACGAGCGGCCGAGCACGAGGGTCGCCGCGACCGTGAGGAGCGTGGCCACCTTCAGCATCTGCGACAGCGGGTCGGCGACGAACATCCCCTGGAACGTCACCACCGTGGGACGCCCGAGGGTGGCCATGGTGAGGATCGCCGTGCCGACCAGCGACACCAGCGTCAACCAGTAGGTGAGGTGCTTCTCGTGGTCCTTGAAGAAGAGGTCGGCGATGAGCAGGATCGACACCAGCGCGAGGAGCACGATCTCCGGCATCGCGGGCGCCAGGGTGGCGAGGGAGAACGTGGCCTGGTTCATAGCTTCGACTGCGCGACGTGGCGCAGCAGCTCCTGGATCGAGGGGTTGATCGCTTCGGCCAGGGGCTTCGGATAGAGGCCCATCGCGAGCACCGCGACGGCCAGCAGGGCCAGGAACACGATCTCGCGCTTGCCCACGTCCTTCAGGTGCTCCACGTGGTCGTTGGCGACGGCGCCGTAGATCACGCGTTTCACCATCCAGAGCGTATAGGCCGCGCCGAGGATGAGCGTGGTCGCGGCCAGGAACGCGTACCAGAAGCTCACCTTGATGGTGCCCAGCACCACGAGGAACTCGCCCACGAAGCCGCTGGTGCCGGGGAGCCCCGCGTTGGCCATGGCGAAGAACACGAAGAAGGCCGCGAACACGGGCATCTTGTTGGCGACCCCGCCGTAGTCGGAGATCTCGCGCGAATGCACGCGGTCGTAGAGCACGCCCACGCAAAGGAACATCGCCGCCGAGACGAAGCCGTGGGAGATCATCTGCAGGATGGCGCCCAGCATGCCCTCCTGGATGCCGAGCCCGAGGCGGATCCCGGGATCCTCGGGAGCGAAGATGAATAAGCCCAGGGTGACGAATCCCATGTGCGCGATCGACGAGTAGGCGATCAGCTTCTTCATGTCCGACTGGACGAGCGCCACCAGGCCGATGTAGACGACGGCGATCAGCGACAACGTGATCATGAAGGTGTCGAAGTAGTGGGCCGCGTCCGGCGCGATCGGCAGGCTGAAGCGCAGGAACCCGTATCCGCCGATCTTGAGCGTGATCGCCGCGAGGATCACCGAGCCACCGGTGGGCGCCTCGACGTGTGCGTCCGGCAGCCACGTGTGCACCGGCCACATCGGCACCTTCACCGCGAACGACGTGAACATCGCGAGGAAGATCAGCTTCTGCGCGGTCTCGCCGATCGCCACCTTGTGGAAGTCGAGGATCTCGAAGCTGCCATTGGTGAGGGTGGAGAGGTAGATGAAGGCCGCCAGCATGAGTAGCGAGCCGAGGAGCGTGTACAGGAAGAACTTCACCGCCGCGTAGACGCGGTTGGGGCCGCCCCAGACGCCGATGATGAGGAACATCGGGATCAGCATCGCCTCGAAGAATACGTAGAAGAGGATCGCGTCGAGCGAGGCGAAGATGCCGTTGACGAGCCCCGACATGATGAGGAAGGCGGCCAGGTACTGGGAGACCTTGTCGGTGATGACTTCCCAGTGCGCGATCACCACCAGCACGGTCATGAAGCTGTTCAGCAAAATGAACGGCATCGCGATGCCGTCCACACCCAGGTGGTAATTGATGCTGAAATCCCTGATCCACACGTGCATCTCGACAAACTGCATCGCGGCGGTGCGATCGAAGTCGGTCCACAGCGGCAGGCAGACGAGAAGGCCGAGGATCGAGCCCCACAGCGCGATCCAGCGCGCCGGCGCGGGGTTCTTGTCGCGCCCGACCAGCAGCACCGCGATGCCGAAGAAGATCGGCACCCAGATGGTCATCGAGAGAACGGGGAGTCCCTGCGGCATGGCCTAGAGGTTCCTCACGTAGAACAGGAAGAAGGTGAGGAAAGCGGCCACCCCGAGGATCATCGAGAAGGCGTAGGTGTAGATGTAGCCCGTCTGCATGCGCCGCGCGAAGCCCGCGAAGGCGCCGATCAGGTGCGCGGTGCCATTCACCATGATGCCGTCGATGATGTTGCGGTCGCCCCATTTCCAAAGGCCCCGGCCCACCTTCGTCGCGCCGCCGGCGAAGAACCAGTCGTTGAAATCGTCGAAGCCGTACTTGCGGTCGAGGATCGCCACGAAGAAACCGAGCTTCTTGCGCGCCACGCCCGCAAGGTCGGGGCGCTTGATGTAGAAGAACCAGGCGGTCGCCGCCCCCGCCAGCGCGAGCCATAGCGGCACCGAGAAGATCGAATGCAGCGCCATGGCGAGCGCGCCGTGGAATTCGCTCGCCATCTCTTCCATCGTCGCCGTCTTCACGATCGCGCCGTCGAACCAGCCCCCGTAGAGCATCGGGCCGATGGTGAGCGCGCCGATGACGACCGACGGGATGGCCAGGAGAACCAGGGGCAGCGTGACCACCCAGGGGCTCTCATGGGGGGTCCCATGGAACTCCTCGTGATGGGACTCTTCACCCGCTCGGGGCTTTTCTTCGTGCTTTTCGTGCCCTTCGTGGCTCGCATGGGTGTCGAAGCGCGGCTTGCCGTGGAAGGCGAAGAACACCAGCCGGAAGGAGTAGAGCCCGCCCACGAAGATCGCGCCGAGGGCGAGGATGTACGCGAACATATGCCCCGGCGTGTGCGACATCTGCAGGGCCTCGATGATCGAGTCCTTCGAGAAGAATCCGGCGAAAGGCGGGATGCCCGCGTTGGCCAGCGCGCCGATCAGCACCGTGATGTAGGTGATCGGCATGTACTTGCGCAGCCCGCCCATCCTGCGCATGTCCTGCTCGTGGTGCAGCGCGATGATCACCGAGCCCGCGCCGAGGAAGAGCACCGCCTTGAAGAAGGCGTGCGTCATCAAATGGAAGATCGCCACCGAGTACGCCGAGGCGCCCAGCGCCATCGTCATGTAGCCCAGCTGCGAGAGGGTGGAATACGCAACCACGCGCTTGATGTCGTACTGCACGATGGCGATCAGCGCCATGAAGAAGCAGGTGATGGCGCCGATCACGAGCACGAAGGAAAGCGCCGCCTGCGACAGCTCGAAGAGCGGCGACATGCGCGCCACCATGAAGATGCCGGCGGTCACCATGGTCGCCGCGTGGATCAGCGCGGAGATCGGCGTGGGGCCTTCCATCGAGTCGGGCAGCCACACGTGCAGCGGGAACTGCGCGCTCTTGCCCATGGCGCCGATGAAGAGGCAGATGCAGATCACCGACATGATCGCCCACGGCACGCCCGGGATGATCTCGACCATCTTGGCCACGTACTTCGGCGCCTCGGCGAAGATCGGCGCGTAGTCGAGGCCGCCGCTGATCCCGCCGAACTGCGCGAACAGGATGCCGATGCCCAGCAGGAAGCCGAAGTCGCCCACCCGGTTCACCAGGAAGGCCTTGAGGTTGGCGTAGATCGCGGTGGGGCGCGTGAACCAGAACCCGATCAACAGGTAGGACACCAGGCCCACCGCCTCCCAGCCGAAGAAGAGCTGGACGAAGTTGTTCGCCATCACCAGCATCATCATCGAGAAGGTGAACAGCGATATGTAGGCGAAGAACCGCTGGTAACCGGGGTCGTCGGCCATGTAGCCGATGGTGTAGACGTGCACCATGAGCGACACGAAGGTCACCACGCACATCATGGTGACGGTGAGGCGGTCGACGAGGAAGCCCACCTGCATCTTCCAGCCGTTGCCCGCCATCCACGTGTAGAGCTCGGCGTCGAGGTGCGCGCCGTTCACGACCTGCATGAGCGCCATGAGGGAAGCCGCGAACGAGATCGCCACCGCGGCGATGGTCACCGTGTGCGAGAAGGCGCGTCCCAGCTTCCAGCCGAGGAAGCCCGCGAGGATCGCGCCCACCAGGGGGGCGAACGCCGCGACGCACGAGAGGGTCATCAAGTCCATTTGTTGTTGTTATCCCTTGAGGGAGTTCAGGTCCGCGACATTGATGGATCGCAGGTTGCGGAAAAGAGCCACCAGGATCGCCAGGCCGATGGCCGACTCGGCCGCCGCCACCGTGAGGATGAAGAACACGAACACCTGCCCGGAGAGATCTCCCAGGTGGTGCGAGAACGCGATGAAGTTCATGTTGACGGCGAGCAGGATCAGCTCGATGGCCATCAGCAGGATGATGAGGTTCTTGCGGTTCATGAACACGCCCACGACGCCGATCGAGAAGAGCAGCGCGCCGAGGACGAGGAAGTGGGTGAGCGGGATCATGGAGCGTCGCTCCCGGTGGTGGACGTCTCGTTCATCGATTTCACGATGCGCAGGCGGTTGCCGGTGTTCGCGGCGAGCTGCGTCCTGGCGTCCTGGTATTTGGCTTCCTTGCGGCTCCTCAACGTGAGCGCGATGGCGGCGACGATCGCCACCAGCAGGATCACCGCGGCGATCTCGAACGGGAACACGTAGTCGGTGTAGAGGATGCGCCCCAGCTCCTTGGTATTGGAGTACCCCGCGGGCAGCGCCGCCGGAACGGCACCGCCGCGCGCGCCGCGCCAGAGGAGCGCCACCATCTCGCCCGCCATGAGCAGCCCCACCAGTCCGGCGAGCGGCAGGTGCTTCCAGAAGCCCTCGCGCAGGACGTCGAGATTCACGTCGAGCATCATCACCACGAAGAGGAAGAGCACCATCACCGCGCCCACGTACACCAGCACCAGAGTGATGGCGAGAAATTCCGCGTAGAGGAGGATCCAGAGCGCCGCCGCGGTGAAGAAGGCGAGCACCAGGAAGAGCGCCGCGTGCACCGGGTTCTTCAGCGTGACCACCATCGCCGAGGAGGCGAGCAGCACGAAGCCGAACCAGTAGAAGAGGATGAGCGCGAAGTCCATCAGCGGAACGGGGCGTCCTGGGCGCGGGCGGCGGCGAGCATCGGCTCGTACTTGTCGCCGATCGCGAGCAGCATGGGCTTGGTGTAGAGGAGGTCGCCGCGGCTCTCGCCGTGGTACTCGAGGATGTGGGTCTCGACGATGGAGTCCACCGGGCAGCTCTCCTCGCAGAAGCCGCAGAAGATGCACTTCACGAGGTCGATGTCGTAGCGCGTCGTGCGGCGCGTGCCGTCGTCCCTCTCGTCGCTTTCGATGGTGATGGCGAGCGCCGGGCAGACGGCTTCGCAGAGCTTGCAGGCGATGCAGCGCTCTTCCCCGTTGGGATAGCGACGCAGCGCGTGCAGGCCGCGGAAGCGCGGGCTCATCGGCGTCTTCTCCTCCGGGTACATGACCGTCACCTTGCGCGCGAAAAGGTGGCGCCCGGTGAGCATGAGGCCCTTGCCGAGCTCCGCGAGCATCAGGCTACCGAGAATTTCCTTGGCGCGGCTCAACATGGATTACTTTCCAAACCAGATGGAGAACGGCAGATGGTTCGAGGCCGGCGGCAGCATCATGAAGCCGACCGCCGCGATCCACACCAGCGTGATGGGAATGAAGACCTTCCAGCCCAGCCGCATGATCTGGTCGTAGCGGTAGCGCGGGAAGGACGCGCGCACCCACAGGAACACGAACATCAGGAACGCGCACTTGGCGAGAAGCCAGAGGATGCTGGGGGCGGCGAGCCACGAGATGGCCGGCCCCGCGTCGCGGATGAAGGCGAAGCCGAAGGGCGAGAGCCAGCCACCGAGGAAGAGGAGCGGCGAGATCACCGAGATCAGGATCATGTTCGCGTATTCGGCGAGGAAGAACACCGCGAACATCATCCCCGAGTACTCGACGTGGAAGCCGGCCACGATCTCGCTCTCGCCCTCGGCCACGTCGAACGGGTGGCGGTTGGTCTCGGCGAGCCCGGCGATGAAGTGGATCACGAAGAGGGGCAGCAGCGGCAGCCAGAACCAGCCCACGAAGCCCCAGGCGCCGTCCTGGCGCGCCACGATGGCGGACAGGTTCATGCTCTGCCCGGCCATCAGCGCGCCCACCAGCGCGAAGCCCATGGCGATCTCGTAGGAGACCATCTGCGCGGTCGCGCGCATCGCCCCGATGAAGGCGTACTTGGAATTGGATGCCCAGCCCGCGATGATGATGCCGTAGACGCCCAGCGAGGTGAGGCCGAGCATGAGGAGGATCGCGGCATCCACGTTGGCGATCACCCAGCCCGGCGCGAACGGCACGATCGACCAAGCGGCGAGCGCCGGCGCCACCGAGATGATGGGCGCGAGGAAGAAGAGCACCTTGGAGGCGCCCGACGGGACGAGCTGCTCCTTCATGAGGAGCTTGATGGCGTCGGCGATGGGCTGCAGGATGCCTTTCCAGCCGACGCGGTTCGGACCCTTGCGCACCTGGATCCAGCCGATCACCCAGCGCTCGATCAGCTGGTAATAGAGCACCGTGAGCAGGAGCGGCACCAGCACCGCCACGATCATCGCGAGCGATTGGCCGACCGTGTAGACGTGCGGGCCCCACTCGGGGCCGAACACCCGGTTCGCCATTCCTTGCGAATAGGTCGCGAGCTCGTGCAGTTCGTTCATGCGACGGCGGCTTCCTGGACCTTCTCGACGGACATCTCGCCCTCACCCAGCATCGCGGTCTCCGGCACGCCGCGCGCGATGCGCACGGTGCCGTCGGCGAGCGCGTTGTCGAGCGCCACGGAGAGCGCGGCTTCGCCGCCGCCCTGGCGAACGCGCGCGCGGTCGCCCGCGGCGAGGCCGAGCGTCGCGAGCGTGGCCGCATTGAATCGCGCGGTGCGCGCGGCCTTGCCGTCCGCGGTCTTCTGCAGCGCAGCCGAGCGGCGCACGATCGGGTCGCCCGCGTAGATCGCGAATTCGCCGACGCGCTGCACGGATGCGCGCTGCGTACGCAGCTCCCAGGTGAAAGACTGGACGGTATTGCCCAGGCCCGCGCGCGCCCAAGCCTGGAGGTCCGGCGCGATCTGCCTCCTCACCGCCTCGATGGTGTCGGCGTGGAAGCCGGGCAGGTCGAGGAGCGCGCCCAGCATGCGCAGCACCTTCCAGCCGGGACGCGCATCGCCCTGCGGCTTCACCACGCCGTTGAACGACTGCGCCACGCCTTCCATGTTGACGAAGGTGCCGCCGGTCTCGGTGAACGGCGCGATCGGCAGCATCACGTGCGCAGCATCGGTGGTGGCGTTGCGATAGGCCGAGAGCACCACGGTGAATTCCGCCTGTGCGAGCGCGGCGATGGCGCGCGGGCCCATGTCGTGCTCGGCTTCGACGCCGGCCACGAGATAGCCGCGGCGCGGCTTGTCGACCATGGCGCGCGCATGGAGGCCGCTCTTCGGCAGCGCGCCCACCAGGTGCGCGCCGACGGAGTTGGCGCCGTCGGGCAGCACGCCCACGGTGGCGCCGGTGATGCGGCCGATCTCCTGCGCGATGGCGAAGAGCACGGCGAAATCGGGATGCTGCTGCGCATAGTGGCCGAGGAGGATCGCGGAGCGCTCACGCCCCATGAGGCTCGCGGCGACGGCCTTCTCCGCGTCGCCGATGGCCTTGCCCGCCGCGCCGCCGACGCTCTTGCCGCTCGCCTGCGCGACGGCGGCCGCGATCGCAGCGAGCTCCCCGGCGAGCGCGTCCGGGCGCGTCACCATGCGGTTGGCCACCGGCATGAGGAGCTCGTCGCCCGCGACGTGCAGCACGTTGACGGCGAGGCCTTTCTTGGCCGCCTGGCGCAGGCGCGCGGAGAAGAGCGGCTGCTCCTTCCTCAATGTCGAGCCGATGAGCAGGACCGATTGCAGCTTCGCCACGTCAGCGATCGCCATGCCGAGCCAGGGAGCGCCGCCCACCTTCGCGCGGAAATCCGCCTGGCGCACGCGATGGTCGATGTTGTCGGTGCCCAGGCCCCGCGCGAGCTGCGCGGCGAGGTGCAGCTCTTCGAGCGTAAGCTCCGGCGCCAGCAGCACGCCGAGGGATTCGGGGCCGTTGATCTTCACCGTCTCGCGCAGACCCTGGGCCGCGGCCTCGAGCGCCTCGGGCCAGTCGACGTCGTGCCAAACGCCGGCGCGCTTCACCAGCGGGCGCAGCAGGCGCTCTTCGGAATTGAGGCCGTTGTAGGCGAAGCGGTCGCGATCCGAGATCCACACCTCGTTGATCGCCTCGGTCTCGATGGGCAGCACGCGCATCACGCGCTCCTGCTTGCACTGCACCAGCAGGTTGGAGCCGAGGGAATCGTGCGCGCTTACGGACTTGCGGCGCGAGAGCTCCCAGGCGCGCGCGGAGTAGCGGAACGGCTTGGAAGTCAGCGCGCCTACCGGGCAGATGTCGATCATGTTGCCGGAGAGCTCGGAATCGACCGTGCGCCCGACGAAGGTGAGGATCTCGGAGTGCTCGCCGCGCCCGGCCATGCCGAGCTCCATGACGCCCGCGATCTCCTGGCCGAAGCGCACGCAGCGCGTGCACTGGATGCAGCGCGTCATGTCGGTGGAGATGAGCGGACCCAGGTTCTTGTTGACGACGACGCGCTTGGCTTCCGTGTAGCGCGAGGCCGACGGGCCGTAACCCACGGCGAGGTCCTGCAACTGGCATTCGCCCCCCTGGTCGCAGATCGGGCAGTCGAGGGGATGGTTGATGAGGAGGAACTCCATCACGCCCTTCTGCGCCTGGATCGCGGGATCCGAATGCGTGAAGGCCTTCATCCCCTCGGCGGCGGGCGTTGCGCAGGCCGGCAGCGGCTTGGGCGCCTTCTCCACCTGCACCAGGCACATGCGGCAGTTGGCCGCGATCGACAATTTCTTGTGATAGCAGAAGTGCGGCACGAAGATGCCGAGCTTGGTCGCGGCGTCCATCACCGTCTTGCCGCTCTCGACCTGGACGCTGCGTCCGTCGACTTCCAGGGTGATCATCTTCACGTCGCTCATCAGTCGGCCGCCATTTTGCTCAAATCGGGATTCGCGCTGCTGTAGCCGCCGGGCTTCACGCTGCAGCATTTGTTCTCGATGTGGTGGATGAACTCGTCGCGGAACACCTTCACGAAGGCGCGCGTCGGCATCGCCGCGGCGTCGCCCAGCGCGCAGATGGTGCGACCCTGGATGTTGTCGGAGAGGTTGAGGAGGAGATCGAGGTCCTCCATGCGGCCCTGCCCGTGCTCGATGCGATTGAGGATCCGGTAGAGCCAGCCGGTGCCCTCGCGGCACGGCGTGCATTGCCCGCAAGACTCCTCGAAGTAGAAATAGGCGAGGCGTTCGGCGGCCTTCACCATGCAGGTGTCCTCGTCCATGACGATGACCGCGCCCGAACCCAGGAACGAACCCGCCTTGGCGATCGAGTCGTAGTCCATGTCGAGGTTCATCATCACTTCGGCGGTGAGCACGGGCATCGACGAGCCGCCTGGAATCACGCCCTTCAGCTTCTTGCCGCCGCGCATGCCGCCCGCCATCTCCAGGAGCTTCGCGAACGGCGTGCCGAGCTTCACCTCGAAGTTGCCGGGCTTGTTCACGTTCCCGGTGACGGAAAAGAGCTTCGTGCCGCCGTTGTTCGGCCGGCCCATCGAGACGAACCAGTCGGCGCCCTGGGTGATGATCCACGGCACCGCGGCAAGGGTCTCGGTGTTGTTGATCGTCGTGGGCTTCCCGTAGAGTCCGAAGGACGCCGGGAACGGCGGCTTGAAGCGCGGCTGCCCCTTCTTGCCTTCCAGCGACTCGAGCAGTGCCGTCTCCTCCCCGCAGATGTACGCGCCGAAGCCGTGGTGGGCGTGGAGCTCGAAGTCGAAGCCCGCGCCGAGGATGTCCTTGCCGAGGAAGCCCGCGTCGCGCGCTTCCTGCAACGCGCGCTCGAAGATCTCGTACTCGTTCCAGATCTCGCCGTGGATGTAGTTGTAGCCCACCGTCGCGCCCATGGCGTAGCCGGCGATCAGCATCCCCTCGATGAGGGCGTGCGGGTTGTAGCGCAGGATGTCGCGATCCTTGAACGTGCCAGGCTCGCCCTCGTCGGAATTGCAGACGATGTACTTCTGGCCGGCGAAGCCCTTCGGCATGAACGACCACTTGAGGCCCGTAGGGAAGCCCGCGCCGCCGCGCCCGCGCAGCGCCGACTTCTTCACCTCCGCGATCACCGCGTCGGGCGTGAGCTTGTCGTTCACGATCTTCGCGATCGCCTGGTAGCCGCCGCGAGCCTTGTAGCCCTCGAGGCCCCAGTTGGCGCCATCGAGGTCTTTCATGATCACCGCGTCGGGACCGTAATCGAGCATGGCCATTATTTCAGCTCCTCGTCGAGCATCCGGTCGATCGCGGCCGGCGTCATGAAGCCGCACATGCGCTTGTTGTTGACCAGCATCACCGGGGCGTCGCCGCAGGCGCCCATGCACTCGCCTTCCTTCAACGTGACGCGGCCGTCGGCGCTGGTCTGGTTGAAGCCGGTCAGGCCGAGCTTGTGCTGCATGTGCTCGGCCGCGTCCACCGATCCCGACAGCGCGCACGGCAGGTTGGTGCAGATCACCACCTTGTACTTGCCGAGCGGCTTGAGCTGATACATGTTGTAGAAGGTCGCGACCTCGTAGACCCACACCGGCGGCATGGCCAGGACCGCGGCGACCTCCTCCATCACCTCGTTGGAGAGCCAGCCGAACTGGTCCTGCGCGATGGCGAGCGCAGACATCACCGCCGATTGCTTCTGCTCGGGCGGGTACTTGGCGACCTCGCGCTCGATTCGCTTCAGGGATTCGGGGGAAAGGAGCGCCATGCCCTAGGCCTCGTCCTTCCAATAGTCCACGGCGTGCTCGGCGTGCGTCATGTGGCGCAGGCGATCGTCTTTGCCGCCGCCGAAGGCGCCCACCTTCTTCGAATCCGGGTACTCGCAGACCTCGGCCGGCATCATCGTGCTCACCGAGATGTACGCGAGGTCCGCGTCGGAATCGTTGACGATCTGGTGTGCCGTGTCCGGGCCGCCGGTCGGGCAGCAGATAAAGTCGCCGGCGCGCACGGGGCGGGTTTCGTCGCCGTAACGCAACAGGCCCCGCCCTTTGACGACGAAGAACATCTCTTCTTCGCCGCGGTGGCTGTGGAACGGGCACGAGGCCTTCCCGGGAGGCACCACGTCGTACGAATAGCCGAGGTCCTTCGCGCCGATGAGCGGTCCCACGCGCGCGCAATCCGAGCGGAATTTCGCACCCTGCTCGAAGTGCTCGAGCTTCAGCTCGTCGATGTTGACCACGCGGGAAGCGATCACGCTCATGGCGCAGGGCATTTCATCTCGGGGCCGCCCGCGAGCTTTTCCTCGAGGAGGCGCGCCTTCACCCGGGCGCAGACCCGCGGCGCCAGCGCGCGGCCCGACTTGGCGAGCTGCGGAAAGACCTGCTTCATGACCTCGGGAGAGGCGAGCAGCAGGTGGACGCCCGCGGGTGACTGGTAGAACTCGCGGATCTGGCGCAGCTCGTCGAAGGTGAACTGCGACGCGTAGGCTTGGGCGAGGGTGTCGAAGAGCCCGCCGGGGCTCGACGCGTCCTTCTTCATGCCCTCCAGGGACTCTTCCATGGTGATCTGCACCACGCGCTGGTTGAGGCGCGGCTGATCCTGGAGGACGTCCTTGGTCATGGCCTGCGCCATCGCCACGGCCATGCCGTCGATCTGCTTCTCGAGCTGCATCGCGCCGAGGAGCGCGCGCGCTTCGGCGAGGCGCTCGGGATCGGTCGCGTCGGCCGCGAAGGCCGCGGCGCATGCGAATGCGAATGCGAAGAAAGCGGCAGCGAGCCTCATCATCGATCGATCTCCCCGAATACGATGTCGAGGCTGCCGATGATCGCGACCACGTCGGCGATCATGTGGCCGCGGGACATCTCGTCCATGGCGGAAAGGTGGGCGAAGCCCGGCGCGCGGATCTTGAGCCGCCATGGCTTGTTGGCGCCGTCGCTCATGAGGAAGATGCCGAACTCGCCCTTGGGATGCTCGACCGCGCAGTAGACCTCGCCCTGCGGGACGAACATGCCTTCGCTGAAGAGCTTGAAGTGGTGGATCAGCTCCTCCATGCTTTCCTTCATCTCCACCCGCGAGGGCGGCGCCACCTTGTGGTTGGCGCTGATGACGGGACCCGGGTGCTTGCGCAGCCACTCGACGCATTGCTTGATGATGCGGTTCGATTCGCGCATCTCGTGCATGCGCACCAGGTAGCGGTCGTAGCAATCGCCGTTGGTGCCGATCGGGATGTCGAATTCGAGCTGGTCGTAGGTCTCGTAGGGCTGCTTCTTGCGCAGGTCCCATGCGATCCCGGAGCCACGCAGCATGGGGCCCGTGAAGCCGAGTGCCTGCGCGCGCTCCGGCGTGACGACGCCGATGCCGACCGTGCGCTGCTTCCAGATGCGGTTGTCGGTGAGCAGCGTCTCGTAGTCGTCGACGTATCCCGGGAAGCGCCTGGTGAAGTCCTCGATGAAGTCGAGGAGCGAGCCCTGGCGGTTCTCGTTCAGCTCGCGCACCTTCTCGGCGCTCCTCACGGTGGAGGGCGCGTAGCTCGGCATCTTGTCCGGGAGATCGCGGTAGACGCCGCCCGGGCGATAGTAGGCGGCGTGCATGCGCGCGCCGGAGACCGCTTCGTACATGTCCATCAGGTCCTCGCGCTCGCGGAAGGCGTAGAGGAATACCGTCATCGCGCCCACGTCGAGCGCGTGCGCGCCGATCCACATGAGGTGGTTCAGGACTCTCGTGATCTCGTCGAACATCACGCGGATGTACTGCGCGCGCACCGGCACGTCGACGCCGATCAGCTTCTCGATCGCCAGCACGTACGCGTGCTCGTTGGACATCATCGACACGTAGTCGAGGCGGTCCATGTACGGCACGTTCTGGATGTAGGTGCGCGTCTCGGCCAGCTTCTCGGTCGCGCGGTGCAGCAGCCCGATGTGGGGGTCTGCGCGCTGGATCACCTCGCCGTCCAGCTCGAGCACGAGGCGCAACACTCCGTGCGCCGCCGGGTGCTGCGGGCCAAAATTCATCGTGTAATTTCGAATTTCAGCCATTCGAAATTACCTTTCGATGAATTTCAGTGAAGGTTAACTTCCGCTTGCGGAAGTTAAGCGTGAGGGCATCGCCCTCGAGCGGGCCGAAACTAAGATTCATCGTGTAATTTCGAATTTCAGCCATGGCTATTTCTTACCCGACTCGCCGTACACGTCTTCACGCGTGACGCGCGGCACGATCTCGCGCGGCTCGACGGTCACCGGCTGGTAGACCACGCGCTTCTGCTCGGGGTCGTAGCGCATCTCGACGTAACCGGTCACCGGGAAATCCTTGCGGAAGGGGTGGCCCATGAAGCCGTAGTCGGTGAGGATGCGGCGCAGGTCCGGGTGGCCGCGGAAGACGATGCCGTAGAGGTCGAACGCCTCGCGCTCGTACCAGTTGGCCGAGGGCCACACCGGGATGATCGACTCCACCGCCGGGAACTCGTCGTCCGGACAGAAAACACGAACGCGCACACGCCAGTTTTTGGTGATCGAGAGCAGGACGTAGACCACCGCGAAGCGCGGGCCCGCCCAGGAGTTGTCGTAGCCCTGGTAGTCGACGCCGACGAGATCGAGCATCCCGGTGAAAGCGAGGCTCTTGTCGTCGCGCATGCGCACCGCCATCTCGACGAAGTCCTTCGCCGCGACCTCGATGGTGAGCTGGTCGCGATCGACGGTCGACTTGCCGAGCTTGCCGCCGAGCGCCGTGGCGAGCGCGGCCTGCAGGGTTTCGAGGGGGGCCGGCATCGTCAGCGGCGCGAGATCGTCTGCGTGCGCTTGATCTTGTTCTGCAGCTGGATCAAGCCGTAGAGGAGCGCCTCGGCCGTCGGCGGGCAGCCGGGGACGTAGATGTCCACGGGCACGATGCGGTCGCAGCCGCGCACGACGGAATACGAGTAGTGGTAGTACCCCCCGCCGTTGGCGCACGAGCCCATCGACACCACCCAACGCGGCTCGGCCATCTGGTCGTAGACCTTGCGCAGCGCCGGGGCCATCTTGTTGCAGAGCGTGCCGGCGACGATCATCAAGTCCGACTGGCGTGGGCTGGGACGGAACACGATGCCGAAGCGGTCGAGGTCGTAGCGCGCGGCGCCGGCGTGCATCATCTCCACCGCGCAGCAGGCGAGCCCGAAGGTCATGGGCCAGAGCGACCCGGTGCGCGCCCAGTTGAGAACGTTGTCGACCTGGGTCACGACGAAGCCCTGCTGCGCCCCCCCCTCTTTCATCACGCCCATGCGGTCGTCACTCCCATTCGAGCGCTCCCTTCTTCCATTCGTAGATGAAGCCCACGACCAGAATGCCGAGGAAGATAAGCATCGCGATGTATCCGAACCAGCCGATGTCCTGCAGCACGATGGCCCAGGGAAAGAGGAACGCGATCTCGAGGTCGAAGAGGATGAAGAGGATCGCCACGAGGTAGTAGCGGACGTCGAACTTCATGCGCGCGTCCTCGAATGCCTCGAAGCCGCACTCGTACGGCGAGAGCTTCTCGCTGTCGGGGTTCTGCACTCCCGTCAGCCTCGCCAACACCCCGCTTGTCACGACCGCCCCCACGCCAACGGCGGTGCCGATGGCGAGGAACAGCAGGACCGGAAAATAGTTAGCGAGCAATTGCCGGGATTCCAGCTTGTTTTGGTGCCGTCGAAGAGACTCGAACTCTTACGCCTTTCGGCACTGCCCCCTCAAGACAGCGTGTCTACCAATTCCACCACGACGGCTCTTTGAAGCGTTTTGACGCGGGACAACAAAACCGTTACTTCGGGATCTCCGTGGACTTCTCCGCGGGTTTTCCCGCCGGCGCCGGTGCCGAGGAAGCAGGCGCCGCCGGTTTGACTTCGGTGTTCGCCCCGGTCGCCGGCGTCGTAGCCGGAGTCTCGAGGTGCTGAAGCACGCCGCTCGACTTGGTCGAGGACGTGAAATAGGTGAGCCCGAGGCTCGTCGCGAAGAACACCGCCGCGAGGATGGCCGTGGTGCGCGACAGGAAGTTGGAGGCGCCCGCGGAGCCGAAGAGGCTCCCGGCCGAGCCGCTGCCGAAGGCCGCGCCCATGTCGGCGCCCTTGCCGTGCTGCAGGAGCACGAGCACGACGATACCGACCGCGGCGAGGATGTGGAGCACGAGGACCAGCGTCTGCATTTTCTTTACGACCTTTCAGTGGGCGCCGGCCGCTCGCCAGATCGCCACGAATTCTTCCGCCACCAGCGATGCCCCGCCGACGAGACCGCCGTCCACGTTCGGCATCGCGAACAATTCCGCGGCATTCGCCGCCTTCACGCTGCCCCCATAGAGGATCGGAAGCCGCGCCGCGATGTTCGGTTGCTCCTTCGCCGCGATGCGCCCGCGGATGAAGACATGCGCCTCTTCCGCCTGCTGCTTCGTCGCCGTCTTGCCGGTGCCGATGGCCCACACGGGTTCGTAAGCGACGATCGCGCCGTCCAGCCCTGCCACGCCGCCCTTGCCGAGCAACGCGTCCACTTGCCTTGCCAGCACCGCCTCCGTCCTGCCGGCCTCGCGCTCCTCGAGCGTCTCGCCCACACAGAAGATCGGCGTCAAGCCCGCGCGGCGCGCCGCGGCGAATTTCTCCACCACGATCGCGTCGGTGTCGCCGAAGACCGTGCGCCTTTCCGAGTGCCCGACGATCGCGTAACGGCTGCCGAACTCCGCGATCATCTTTCCGGAAACGTCACCGGTGTACGCGCCTTGGTCGAAGCGGCTCAGGTCCTGGGAGCCCCACGCGATCGCCGTGCCCTTCAGCAGGCTCTGCGCCTGCGCAAGGTACGGGAAAGGCACGCAAACCGCGCATGCCGACGATCCATCCCCGGGGGTTTCCCGCAGGAGCGCCGCAAGCAACGTCTCGTTGGCGGCGGCACTCCCATTGAGCTTCCAGTTGCCGACTACGACTTTCGACCGCATGAGCGACCCTCAAAACCCGACGATTTTACCAAGTTTTGAGGGACTAAGCGACTGCGCGCTCCGCGGTGGCCTTCACCACCGCCGCGATTGCGTCGGCGAGCAGCTGGACGTGCGCGCGATCCTCGCCCTCGACCATCACCCGCACCACGGGCTCGGTCCCGGAGGGGCGCAGCAGAACCCTTCCGCGCCCCGCCAGGTCGGCTTCGGCGCGCGCCACGGCCTCGCGGACCGGGGCGGCCTGCAGGTCGAGCTTGCCGCGGAATTTCACGTTCACGAGGACCTGCGGCAGGAGCTTGAGCTCGCGCGTGAATTCCCCGAGCGTCTGGCTCGACTCGACCACCGCCGTCAGCACCTGCAGCGCCGAGATGATGGCGT
>JBBRQA010000053.1:0-18125 GCA_038227085.1 Burkholderiales bacterium
AGAAGAAGGCGAACGCGATCCAGTTCTCGAAGCGGTACTGCGAAAGGTCGATCGGCTCGTCGTGGACGTCGAACTCGCCGGCGGCGTTGAGGACGTGCTCCTGCTCTTCCATCGCTTCTCCTCGGAAAAGGAAGGGGTCAGAACCCTTTTCGGGCCGAAAAGGGTTCTGACCCCTTTATTTTCTTTTCTTCTTGTCCCAACTTTTGCTGAAACGCTTTGCGGCGTGGTTCATGTGGTGGCGCATGGCGGTGCGCGCGCCGCCCGCATCGTGGCGCGCGATGGCGGCTACGATGTCGCGGTGCTCGCGGATCGCCACGGTCCAGAGCTCCGGAGTGTCGAAGTGGTGCTCGAGCCTGAGGAAGAGCGGCCCCTGGCGCTGGTCCCAGAGCGTGCGCACCACCAGCGCCAGCGCGCTGTTGCCGCTCGCCTCGGCGATGCGCATGTGGAAGAGGCGGTCGGCGCCCAGCGGCATCACGCCCTTGTCGCGCTCGCTCGCCATCTGCTCGAGCGCGTCTTCCATGGCGCGCACCTGCGCCTTGGTCGCGGACTTGGCGGCGAGCGCCGCGCACTCGGCTTCGATCAGCCAGCGCGCCTTGATGAGCTCGAAGGGCCCCGAGTCGGCTTGTAGCGGTTCAGTGCGCGCGGCGCGCCCCGGGCCGGTTACGTAGACCCCGGAACCGATGCGCACCTCAACGTAGCCCTCCACTTCGAGCGCGATCAACGCTTCGCGAACCGAGGGGCGGCTGACTCCGAGCTGCTTGGCGAGATCGCGCTCCGGGGGAAGGCGCTGGCCCGAGCCGTACTCTCCCCGCTCGATGAGCGCCGCGATCTGGTCGGCGATCTGTCGATAGAGGCGGCGGTTATCGACGGCCTGGAGCGGCATCTGGTAAAGTGGTAAGGCCAATTTCGCCCCACTTTACCACGGAGAAGAACGATGGCAAATCGCCTCGCCGGCAAGCGCGCGTTGATCACCGCCGCGGGGGCCGGGATGGGACGCGCCGCCGCCCTCGCATTCGCGCGCGAAGGCGCCCGGGTCGTCGCCACCGACTTCAACGCCAATTCCCTCCAGGGGCTCGCCGGCAACGCCTCGATCCAGACGGCGCTGCTCGACGTGACCGACGAGACGGCGGTCAATGCCTTCGTTGTCGCCACGGGCGCGGTCGACATCCTCTTCAATTGCGCGGGCTGGGTGCACCAGGGCTCGCTCGCCGAGTGCACGCTCGCCGACTGGGACAAGAGCTTCAACGTGAACGTGCGCAGCATGTTCCTGGTGTGCAAAGCGATGGTGCCGAAGATGGCCGCGGCGGGCGGCGGCGTGATCCTCAATATGGCCTCCGTGCTCGGCGCCGGGAAGGCCGCGCCCAACCGCCTCGCCTATGCGGCGTCGAAGGCGGCGGTGGCGGGCTTCACGCGCGCGCTCGCCATCGACCACGTGAAGCAGGGCATCCGCGTGAACTGCGTATGCCCCGGCACCGTCGACACCCCCTCGCTCGGCGATCGCATCAACGCATTCGCCGATCCCGCCCAGGCGCGCAAGGACTTCATCGCGCGCCAGCCCATGGGGCGGCTCGCGGCCGCCGAGGAGATCGCCGAGACTTTCGTCTATCTTGTATCCGACGAATCATCGTTCATGACTGGACAAGCCGTATTCGTCGATGGCGGAATGAGCCTGTAAATCGAAGGGGAGCAAGAAAATGAGACTGCTGCGATACGGCGCACCCGGCCGCGAAAAACCCGGCCTCGCGGACAAGGACGGCAACATCCGCGACCTGTCGAAGGTGATCACCCAGATCGACGACGCGATGCTCGCGCCGCGCAACCTGGCGAGGTTGACGCGCGTGAAGCCGGAGACACTTCCGATCGTGCGCGGCAATCCGCGCATGGGGGTTCCGTACGCCGGCGTCAGCAAGTTCGTCGCCATCGGACTCAACTACCGCGACCACGCGGAAGAGTCGAACCTGCCGATCCCGAGCGAGCCGATCGTCTTCATGAAGGCGACCACGTGCCTGTGCGGGCCAAACGACGACACCGTGATGCCGAGGGGCTCGCAGAAGCTCGACTGGGAGGTGGAGCTCGGCATCGTCATCGGCACCAAGGCGCAGCACGTCTCCGAATCCAGGGCGCTCGACTACGTCGCCGGCTACACGGTGGTGAACGACGTCTCCGAGCGCTTCTTCCAGATGGGGCCTGGCGGCCAGTGGGATCGCGGCAAGGGCTGCGACACCTTCGGCCCGGTGGGACCGTGGCTCGTCACCACCGATGAGATCACCGACCCGCAGTCGCTCGACATGTGGCTCGACGTGAACGGCGAGAAGCGCCAGCGCGGCAACACGCGCACCATGATCTTCGGCTGCGCGACGCTGGTGTCGTACGTGAGCCGGTTCATGACTCTGCTGCCCGGCGACATCATCACCACCGGTACGCCGCCCGGTGTCGGCATGGGCATGAAGCCCACCGCCTCGTTTCTCAAAGTGGGGGACGTGGTGACGCTCGGCATCCAGGGGATGGGCGTGCAGCGCCAGCGGGTCGTTGCCCATTCGGGTAGATGACTACAACGGCGAGACGCAGCCCGATCCCCAAATGCAGCGCGTAAAGCGTGAACGGTTAACCGGCTGGGCGGTGGCGTGCCTCGAGAAGGTGGGCGTGCCTCCCCCGGAGGCGAAGCTCGTCGGCGAATCGCTGGTGCAGACGAGCGTGTGGGGGATCGACTCGCACGGGGTGCTGCGCCTTACGCACTATCTCAACCGGATGACGATGGGATCGATTTCGCCTTTCGCGGCGCCGCTGGTGATGCGCTCGGGGCCGGTCACCGCGCAGGTGCACGGTCAAGACGGCCTGGGCATCGTGCACGCGACGCTCGCGATGGAAGTCGCCATCGAGATGGCGAAGGAAGCGGGCGTGGGCATCGTCGGGGTCGGACACTCGTCGCACTGCGGCGCGGTCGGCCTCTACACGCGCATGGCCGCCCGCGAGCATCTCGTCGGCATCGCCATGACGCACTCGAGCTCGGTGGTGGTACCCCACGGCGGGCGCGACAAGTACTTCGGCACCAATCCGGTCTCGATCGCGTTTCCGCGGGCGGATGGCGAGCCAGTGTGCCTCGACATGGCCACTTCGCAGGTCGCCTGGAACAAGGTTCTCAATGCGAGGATCGAGAACGAGCCGCTCGATGAAGGCATCGCCGTCGACGAGCGCGGCAACCCGACCACCGATCCACACAAGGCACGCGCCGGCATTCCCCTCGGGGGTCCGGTCTACGGCTACAAGGGATACGGCCTCGCCTTCATGATCGATCTCCTGTGCGGCGCCATGAACGGCATGACCTACGGGCGCCATATCAATAGCATGTACGAGGACCTGAAGAACCCCCGCAAGATCGGCCACCTCATGATCGCGATCGACCCGGAGCGCTTCGCCGGCGGCGCCACGCTCGAAGCCACCGTGGACGCCATGGTGCGCGACCTGAAGACGCAGGGCGATATCCTTTTCCCGGGCGAGCCGGAGCTGATCGAGCAGGAGACGCGGGGGCGGGCCGGCATCCCGATCGACGATGCCGCGCTCGCCGACATGCACGCCTGGTCGCAGAGGCTGGGCGTCCCTCCCCCCACCGAGGCCTTGCCATGAAACCCGACCTGATCGTCACTGGAAAGATGTATCCGCCCACGCTCGCCGCGCTCGACGCCGCCTACACCACGCACAAGCTGTGGGAGGCGAAGGACCGCGATGCGATGATCGCCTCGGTGGCCGACCGCATCACCGCGATCGCGAGCTCCAACTCCGGAGGCATCGACGGCGCAACCATGGCGATGATGCCTAGGCTGAAGACGATCTCGCACTTCGGCGTGGGTTACGACACCGTCGACGTGGGCGCGGCGCGCCAGCGCGGCATCGCCGTGACCAACACGCCCGACGTCCTCACCGACGACGTGGCCGATCTGGCCATCGCCCTCGTGCTCGCCACCATCCGCAAGATACCGCAGGGCGATCGCTATGTGCGCGAGGGAAAATGGCTGAAGGGCGCGATGGCGCTCACCGACACGGTGCAGGGCAAGACGTGCGGGATCATCGGCATGGGCCGCATCGGGCGGGCGATCGCGCGACGCGCCGAGGCTTTCAACCTGAAGATCGTGTACCAGGGACCCAACAAGAAAATCGACGTCACGTGGCCCTACTTCGCGGACGTCGTGGCGCTTGCGAAGGCCTCCGACATCCTGGTTGCCGCGTGTCCCGGTGGAGAGGCAACGCGCGGCATCGTGAGCCGCGCGGTGATCGACGCGCTCGGGCCCAAGGGCGTGTTCGTCAATATCTCACGCGGAACCGTCGCCGACGAGTCCGCGCTCCTGGAAGCGCTGCAGCAGGGCCGCCTCGGCGGCGCGGGCCTCGACGTCTTCGTCGATGAGCCACGCGTCCCCGAGGGCTTCTTTGCACTCGACAACGTGGTCCTGCAGCCCCACGTCGCCAGCGCGTCCCACCAGACCCGCACCGCCATGGGACAGCTCGTGATCGACAACCTCGCGGCGCACTTCGCCGGGAAGCCGCTCCTCACACCGGTCTAAAAGGGGGCAGGCTGCCTTTCAGCGCCTATCCGCGAACCAGGCGGCAGCGGTCGAAGTCCAGGTCGTTCTGCTCCTCGGCGGGCCTGACTTCCTCGTAATGGCGCGCTCGGGGATTCCAGCATTCCTGGCGCCTTTCACGAACCTCGCGGCGTTGAATCACTTCACCGCGATCGGGCATCGCATAGCCGACGAAGTGGCAGCGGCGGAAATCGAGGTCGTTCTGCGTCTCGCCGGGACGCACGCGCTCGAAGCTCCCGGCGCGCGGGTTGAAGCACTCCTGGTCGCGCGTTTCCACTGCGCGGCAGCGGCGGAAATCGAGGTCGCCCTGGCTTTCGCCCGGACGTACGCGCTCGAAATGGCCGGCGCGCGGGTTGAAGCACTCCTGGTCGGCGGAGCGCTCGTAGGCGGGACGCTCGTAATAGGTCTGCGCCGACGCTCCGGTGGCGAATGCCGCCAGGATCGTGGCCGCGGCAATGGCGATGGTTTTCATGGGGTCTCCTGGTCTGGCGTGAAATGGTCATCGTGAGACTTCAGTCAGCCGAGGGCGTTCGCCACCAAGCGGCCCGAATCGGGATATTTGTTGTTCCTACACCATTTTCTTTCGTGCCGCCTTCGCCTGCGCCTCCGCCGCCTGGCGCGCGATGACCTTTGCGCCGGCGAACGCGACGAGGTACAGGAAAATCCCGATGGGGATCCCTAACCGCCTGTCGTCCATCTCGGCCTCGAGCCCGTCGGCCACATGAACGGATAGGCGATGAACGCCGTGCCGAGGAGGATGGCGCCGGCCATGATGCCGCCGACCCTTGCTCGGGCGGTGTTTATTTGAGCTTTCCCGTGTCGATCTCGAAGATGAACGGAAAGCGCGTCGTCCAGTGCATGTACTTGCGCGTCCCCGATTCGGAAAGGCCCCAGAGCGTGCCGTCGGCGTCGACCGTGAGGTCCTCGAGGCCGGCGGTCATCTCGTAATGCGCCTGCACCGCGCCCTTGCGGTCGAGGCGATAGAGCCTGCCCCACTTGCCATTGCTGGCCGACACCCAGAGATTGCCGGCCTTGTCGAACGCCGCGCCTTGCGCCTCGAGGGGCACCGGGATCGATTCCACCGCGCGCTCCTCCTTCACGGTCTGGCCGTCGTAGTCGTCGAACAAGCGCGGATCGAGGCGGAACATGCGCGCGTGCGATTCGTCCTTCGTCCAGGTGCCGATCCACGCGTCCTTGCCGTCGAAGGTCGCGTAGGAGCCGCGCAGCTCGCCGGCGATCTTCACCGCCTTCATGGCGCCCTCGGCCTTTCCGCTTGCCAGCGCCTTGGCGAGGTCGATGCGGAAGAGCTGCCGCGTGTCGGCGAGCAGCAGTTGTCCGTTGCCCATGTACGCGAGGCCGCCTGAGTGCGTGCACGCGCCGACGGGCAGATCGAACGATCCCGACGCCTTGCCGCTCGCCTGCTCGATGCGGAACACCCGGCAGGGACCCGTGTTCGACTTCAAGTCGGGCGACGGAAGATAGCTGCTCACGAAGAGATAACCGTCGGCGTTGGCGAGACCCTGCGGCACGTAGCCGTCGTCCAGGCCGGGGGTCCAGATGCGGCGCCCGAGCGCCGCGACGTTCGGCACCGATTCCGTGACCGCGTCGAGGTAGGTCGGCTTCTCCCCGCCGATAGCCTGCGCCCCGGTGAGCGCCGCGCAACCCGACACCATCGCACCGAGCATCGCCAAGGCTGGAAGTCGTTTCATCCTTTCGAGGGAAGGTCGATTCCGGGAAAGATCTTGATCACCGCGGCATCGTCCTCGCGCCCGTGTCCGGCGGACGAAGCCTGCATGAACATCTGGTGCGCGGTCGAGGCGAGCGGCAGCGGAAATTTGCTCGCGCGCGCGGTGTCGAGCACGATGCCGAGATCCTTGACGAAGATGTCCACGGCCGACAGCGGCGCGTAGTCGCCCGCGAGCACGTGCGCCATGCGGTTCTCGAACATCCAGCTGTTGCCGGCGCTGTGCGTGATGACCTCATAGATGTCGGTGGGCGCCACGCCCGCGCGAATGCCGAGCGCCATCGCTTCCGCCGCCGCGGCGATGTGCACGCCGGCGAGGAGCTGGTTCACGATCTTCACCGTGCTGCCGGGCCCCGCGCGGTCGCCGAGCTTGTAGACGCGCGCCGCCATCGCCTCGAGGACGCCGCCGCACTTCGCATACGCTTCGGGCTTTCCGGAGGTCATCATCGTGATCTCGCCGGAGGCCGCGCGCGCGGCGCCGCCGGAGACCGGCGCATCCAGGTAGAGGATGCCGATCGCCGCGAGGCGCTGCTCGAGCGCGACAGACCACGAAGGATCGACGGTGGAGCACATCACGAAGACGCCGCCGGGCTTCATCGCGGCCGCCGCCCCGCCCTCCCCGAACAACACCTGCTCGGTCTGCACCGCGTTCACGACTACCGAAACCAGCACTTCGCAGGCTCTCGCCGCATCCGCGGGCGCCGCGCAAGCGACGCCGCCTTCCGAGGCGAAATCGCGTACCGCTTCGGCGCGCACGTCGAAGGCGTGAACGCGATGCCCGCCGCGACGCAGCGACCCCGCCATGCCCCGCCCCATGGCGCCCAGGCCGATCAATCCAACGTCCATGCTATTCCTTCACCGCGCCCGTCATCCCGGACACGTAGTACTCCACAAAGAAAGAATAGAGGACCGCCACGGGAAGGGAGCCCAGCAGCGCGCCCGCCATCAGCGCGCCCCAGTGATACACGTCGCCCTCCACGAGCTCCGTGATCACGCCCACCGGCACCGTCTTAACCTCCGACGAGGAGACGAACGTGAGCGCGTAGATGAATTCATTCCACGAAAGCGTGAAGGCGAAGATGCCCGCGGAGATGAGGCCCGGCACCGCGAGCGGCAGGATGATCTTCACCAGGATCTGCAGGCGCGTGGCGCCGTCGATCAGCGCGCACTCCTCTAGCTCGAACGGGATCGAGCGGAAATAGCCCATCAGCAGCCAGGTGCAGAACGGGATGAGGAACGTGGGATAGGTGAGGATCAGCGCCCAGCGCGTATCGAAGAGGCCGAGCTTGAAGACGATCGCCGCCAGCGGGATGAACAGGATCGACGGCGGCACGAGGTACGCGAGGAAGATCGCGAGCCCGGTCTGCTTGGAGCCCTTGAAACGCAGGCGCTCGATGGCATACGCGGCCAGCACGCTGGCCACGAGCGAGGTGAACGTCGCCACCACCGTGACGACTACCGTGTTCCACATCCACTCGGGATAAGGCGTCTCGAAAATCAGGTGATGGAAGTGCGCGAGCGTGGGATTGATCACCCAGAACGGGTTGCCTTCGTGCGAGAGGAGCTCCGCATTGGGCTTGAAAGCCGTGATCGCCATCCAGTAGAACGGGAAGAGAAGGACGAAGAGGAAGACCGCGATCGGCAGGTACAGCGTCACGATGCGCCGCATCCGCGTTTCGTGGAAGCCCATGCCGGCGGAGTCGACGGTGTCGGGAGTCGCGGTCATGGTCTCAGCTGTCCGCTGCGCCCTGCTGCCATGCGCGCCGCTGCAGCCCGAAGTAGCTGAACAGGATGGCGGCGAGCAGGAACGGCACCATGGCGGTGGCGATCGCGGCGCCCTCGCCCAGCGAGCCCCCGGAGATCGCGCGCTGGAAGGAGAGTGTCGCCATGAGGTGCGTGGAGTTGAGCGGGCCGCCGCGCGTCAGCACGTAGATCAGCTGGAAATCCGTGAAGGTGAAGAGCACCGAGAAGGTCATCACCACGGCGATGATCGGGGTGAGCAGCGGCAGCGTCACGAAGCGGAAGCGCTGCCACGGTGTTGCGCCATCGAGCGCCGCGGCCTCGTAGAGCGAGGGCGAGATGGTCTGCAGGCCCGCCAGCAGGCAGATCGCCACGAACGGGATGCCGCGCCAGATGTTGGCCGCGATGGTCGAGAAGCGCGCGTGCCAGGGCTCCCCGAGGAAGTCGATGTACGTGTTGATGATCCCGAGCTTCATGAGCGTCCAGCTCACGACGGAGAACTGCGCATCGTAGATCCACCAGAACGCGAGCGCGGACAGCGTCGTGGGCACGATGAAGGGTAGCAGCACGATCGCGCGCACGAATGACTTTATCGGCAGGTTGCGATTCAACAGCATCGCGAGCCAGAGGCCCAGCGCGAACTTCACGATACTCGCCACCACGGTATAGAAGATCGTATTGAAGAGCGCGAGGCGCGTGACCTCGTCGCCCCACAGGAACTTGTAGTTGTCCAGGCCGACCCAGACCCCGGCGCGGCCCACCTTGGTGTCGGTAAAGCCGAGCCAGGTGCCGAGACCCAGCGGATACGTGAGGAACACCAGCAACAGCACTCCCGCGGGCAGCATGAAAGCGAGCCCGAGGAAGTGCCGGTTGTTGAGGAGCTTCTGCACTTACACCTTGTAGTAGCGTTCCGCGCGCGCCTTCGCTCGGTCCATCGCCTCCTTGGGCGTCTTCGATCCCGACGCCGCCTCGGCCACCATGTTCACCATGATGAAGTCGGCCATGGTCGCGGCCGACGCGTAGCCCATCGGGCCCGAATAGCCGTTGGGCAGCATGACCTTCATCGAGTTGCTGTAGGGAAGGTTCTTGGGATCCGACTTCCACAGCGGATTGTTTTCATAAGCCTTGAGCGGATGCGACACGTAGCCGCTGGAGGCGGCCTGCCACGGCTCGTACTGCTCCTTCTCCATCATGTACGCGAGGTAGGCCTTCGCGGCGTTCGGGTACTTGGAATACTTGAACAGCATCATCGGGAAGAACAGGTTCAGCTCCGTGGTGCGCCCGACCGGTCCCACCGGGAAGTTCGCGTGGCCGATGTCCTCCACCATCGCCTTGATCTTCGGGTCCTGCGAGTTCTTCGCCGCGTAGTAGATCGAGATGCCGTTGGCGGTCATGCCGATCTGCCCGTCGAGGAACGCCTTGTTGTTGTTCGGATCGAGCCACGAGAGCGTGCCGGGGATGAAAGTCTCGTACAGCTGCTTGGCGTAGGTGAGCGCGGCCTCGGTCTCGGGGCTCGAGATGACCACGTTGCCCTTCTGGTCGACCATCTTGCCGCCGTGCGCCCACACCAGCCAGTGGCACCATACGTTGCCGTCGCCGGTCGCGTTGCCGAGCGCGAATCCGGGCGGCATGCCCTTGGCCTTGTACGCCTGTGCCAGCTTGAGGAAGCCCGCGAGGTCCTTCGGGAACTCGCTGAAACCGGCTTCCTTCATCGCGCCGATGCGGTGGACGACGGCGTTGCCCGCGCACCCCATGGGCACGGCGATCCACTTGCCCTTCTCCACGCAGTAGTCCTTGCAGACGTCGTACCAGCCGCCGTACTTGCCGGCGAGGTAGTTGCAAACGTCGGAGACATCCACCAGCTTGTCGGGATACTGGTGCGCATCCTCGAAGGTGGAGATGATGATGTCGGGGCCGCTGCCCACGTTGGCCGCCACCGCGGCTTTCGGGCGCACATCTTCCCAGCCCTCGCTGTCGACGCGCACCTCGATCTTGTGCGTCTCGGCGAATTTCTTGGTGTTGGCGAGCCACGCGTCCTCATCGCCCTGCACGAAGCGCTTCCAGCGCAGCACGCGCAGCTTGGCGCCCTTCTCCGGCACCCACTTGGCCTGCTGCGCCAGCGCGGACTGCGACCACACGGCGCTGCCCGCTGCCAGCGAGCCGGCGGCGGCACCTGCGGTCGTCTTCAGGAAGTCGCGTCTTGAAAATTTCGACATTTCGCTCACTCCTCCGTTATGGGGTCAGACCCTGCCCTGACCCCGGTTTTGAATTCAGCTTTTCAATGACTTGCCGGACTCCGCATCGAACAGGTGCGTGCGCTCATGGTCGGGCGCGAGGCGGACGGTCTCGCCCGAGCGGAAATCGTGGCGCTCGCGGAAGACTGCGGTGATCTCGGTGTCGCCGTGCTTGGCGAACACCTGCGTGTCCGCGCCCGTGGGCTCGACCACGACGACGGTGGCGGCGAGGCCGTCGTCGCCCGAGGCGAGCGTGAGGTGCTCGGGACGCGCGCCGAAGACGACCTTCTGCCCGCTCGAGGCTCTCGCCCCGCTGGGAAGCGGCAGCGACGCGCCATCCGCCATCCGCAGGCGGCCCGCGTCGACCACCGCGGGAAGGAAATTCATCGCCGGCGAGCCGATGAAGCCCGCCACGAAGAGGTTCGCCGGATGGTCGTAGAGCTCGAGCGGCTTGCCGCGCTGCTCCACCAGGCCGTCGCGCATCACCACGATCTGGTCGGCCATGGTCATCGCCTCGATCTGGTCGTGGGTCACGTACACCGAGGTGGTCTTCAAGCGCTGGTGCAATTCCTTCAACTCGGTGCGCATCGCCACGCGCAGCTTTGCGTCGAGGTTGGAGAGCGGCTCGTCGAACAGGAACACCTGCGGATCGCGCACGATGGCGCGCCCCATCGCGACCCGCTGGCGCTGTCCGCCGGAGAGCTGGCGCGGATAGCGGTCGAGAAGATCGCCCAGGCCGAGGATCGAGGCGGCCTTGGCGAGGCGCGCCTCGATCTCGGCCCTGGGGCGCTTGGCGAGCAGCATGCTGAAGGCCATGTTGTCGCGCACTTTCATGTGCGGGTAGAGCGCGTAGTTCTGGAACACCATGGCGATGTCGCGCTCCTTGGGCTGCACGTCGTTCACGACCTTGCCGCCGATGGCGATCTCGCCGGAGCCGATCTCCTCGAGCCCCGCGATCATGCGCAGCAGCGTCGACTTGCCGCACCCCGAAGGCCCGACCAGCACCGCGAATTCCCCGTCAGCGATGTCGATCGTCACGCCGCGGATCACGTGCGTGCCGCCGAAATGCTTGTGGACGTCCCGGATATGGACAGCAGCCATTTATCGACCCTCTGAAACGACGTATGTCGGGCGCCCGGTCCGGGCCCAGTCCACCAGGTTCTGCGCGGCCTTCTGTCTCAACTCCCGTTCCCCTTCCGCGGAATAGAAAGCGGCATGGGGCGTGAGAAGAACACGCGGATGCCGCAGCACAGCATGATCCGCCTCGGGCGGCTCCTTGGGAAGCACGTCGAGCGCCGCGCAATCGAGCTGCCCGGAATCCAGCGCCGCCAGCACGTGGTCGAGGTTGGCGACCGAGCCGCGCGAGGTGTTCACCAGGAAGGAGCCCCTTTTCATGAGCGAGAGCATGCGCGCGTTGGCGATGCCGCGGGTTTCGTCGTTGAGCGGCACGTGAAGCGAGATCACGTCGGCCTCGCGGAAGAGATCCTCCTGGCCGACGCGCGTCACGCGGTCGGGGAAAAAGTCGCCGTCGCCGACATACGGGTCGCACGCGATGACGCGGCCGAAGACGTGGCTGGAAATGTGCGCCATGCGCTTGCCGATGCGGCCCAAGCCGAGGATGCCGAGCGACATGTTCGCGGGGCGGCGGAGCTTGCCGGCACTGGTGTAGTGCCAGTTGCCGGCGCGCACGTGGCGATCGTAGAAGGGAATGTGGCGCACCAGCGAGAGTGCCATCCCGAGCGCGTGCGTCGCCACCTCGCCCACGCCGTAGTCCGGGGAATTGGCGACCCACACGCCGTGCTCCTTCGCATCCGCCGTGTTGACCGTGTCGAAGCCCGCGCCCATGCGGCTCACCACGCGCACTTCCGGGAGAGCGGCGAACACCTTCGCATTCATCGGCGCGTACTGGGTGAGGAGGCCCGCGCAGCCCTTGGCCGCCGCGATCACATCGTCCTCCGTGCGGCATTGCGCGGCGGCGACTTCCATTCCGGCATCGCGCAGCAGCTGCATTTCGAGGTCCACGTCGGGAAAATCATGGTCGGTGATGAGGACCTTCAATGGTTGTCGCGCGGCACTTCGGCGCCGCTCTTGCCCACGAGGAAATCCAGGTCGCAACCCTCGCTCGCCTGGTTTACATGGTCCACGTAGAGCTTCCAGTAGCCACGCGTCATCGGCGGCTTGGGCGCCTTCCAGAGCTTGCGGCGCTTCGCCAGCTCGTCGGCGCTCACGTGAAGGTGCAGCTTCCTCTTCGCCACGTCGAGCTCGATCACGTCACCGTTTTTCACCAGCGCGAGCGGCCCGCCGGCGGCGGCTTCCGGAGCGGCATGGAGCACGACCGTTCCGTACGCGGTGCCGCTCATGCGTGCATCGGAAATGCGCACGATGTCGGTGATGCCCTTCTTCAGGAGCTTCGCCGGGATCGGCATGTTGCCGACCTCGGCCATGCCCGGATAGCCCTTCGGCCCGCAATTCTTCAGGACCATCACGCAACCTTCATCGATGTCGAGCTTCGGATCGTCCACGCGGGCGTGGAAATCCTCGATGTCCTCGAACACTACCGCGCGCCCCTTGTGCTTCATCAGCTTCGGCGTCGCGGCCGAAGGCTTGATGATCGCCCCGTCGGGGCAAAGGTTGCCGCGCAGCACCGCGATCCCGGTGTCGCGCTTGAACGGCTTGGCGAAAGGCGTGATCACCGCGGCGTTGTCGTTGCGCGCTTCGCGGTTGTTCTCCCAGAGGCTCTTGCCGTTTGCGGTCATTGCGTCCTTCTTCAAGAGGCCCTGCTCGCCGAGCTCGCGGATCACCACGGGGAGCCCGCCCGCGTAGCAGAAGTCCTCCATCAGGTACTTGCCGTTGGGCATCAGGTTCACCAGCGTGTGGACACCGCGCCCGAGCTGGTCCCAGTCGTCGAGGTTCAGCTCCACGCCGATGCGTCTTGCCACCGCTATCAAATGAATCACCGCGTTGGTGGATCCGCCGATCGCTGCGTTCACGCGGATGGCGTTCTCGAAGGCGTGGCGCGTGAGGATCTTCGAGAGTTTGAGATCCTCCTTCACCATGTCGACGATGCGCCGCCCGGCCATGCGCGCGATCACGTTGCGGCGCGCGTCCACCGCCGGGAACGCGGCGTTGCCCGGCAAACCCACGCCGAGCGCCTCCACCATCGAGGCCATCGTGGAAGCGGTGCCCATGACCATGCAGTGGCCGTGGGAGCGGTGCATGCAGCTCTCGGCCTCGTGGAACTCGTCCTTCGTGATCTGCCCGGCGCGCAATTGCTCGGAGAGCGACCAGGTGTTGGTGCCCGAGCCGATGCGCTCGCCCTTGTACCAACCCGAGAGCATCGGGCCGCCCGAGACACCGATGGTGGGCAGGTCGCAGGAGGACGCCCCCATGAGGAGCGCGGGTGTGGTCTTGTCGCAGCCCATCAGCAGCACCACCCCGTCGAGCGGGTTGCCGCGGATCGATTCCTCGACGTCCATGGAGGCGAGGTTGCGATAGAGCATCGCTGTGGGACGCAGCAGCGTCTCGCCCAGGGACATCACCGGGAATTCGAGCGGGAAGCCGCCCGCTTCGAGCACGCCGTTCTTCACGTGCTCGGCGAGCGTGCGGAAGTGAGAGTTGCAGGGCGTGAGCTCGGAGTAGGTGTTGCAGATCCCGATCACCGGCCGGCCGTCGAACTGGTCGTGGGGGATGCCGCGGTTCTTCACCCATGAGCGGTAGATGAAGCCCATCTTGCCATCGCGGCCGAACCACTCCTGGCTGCGGCGGCGCTTGCGGGTTGCCATCGGGGAATCTCCTAGTCCGGCGAGGGTAACGATGCTGCACTGCGATGGTCAAGTGGTAAGGCCAATTGGAGGTATGCTGTCGCTTCCGCGACTGGCCGCGTGCCGAGGTTCCCGCGCAGGCGGGGATCCAATCCCACATGAATCAACTCGACCTGAAGAACCGCATCGCCATCGTCACCGGAGGCGCGGCCGGCATCGGATTGGCGATCGCGCAGCGCCTCATCGCGTCGGGCGCGCTCGTGAGCCTGTGGGATCGCGACGAGAAGCTGCTCGCCGAGAGCGCGAAGGCGCTCGGGGCAAAAACGCACACGGCGCGCGTGGACGTGAGCGACGAGACCGACGTGAAGCTCGCCTTCGACGAGACCGTGCGCGAATTGGGGCGCGTGGACGTGCTGGTGTGCAGCGCGGGCATCACCGGGCCCAACCTCGTCACGTGGGACTACCCGGTCGCGGATTGGAAGCAGGTGCTCGACATCAACCTCACCGGCGTCTTCCTCTGCAATAAGACAGTGATCCCGCACATGCGCAACAACGACTACGGGCGCATCGTGAACATCGCCTCCATCGCGGGCAAGGAGGGCAATCCCAACGCCTCCGCCTACAGCGCCTCGAAGGCCGGCGTGATCTCGCTCACGAAGTCCCTCGGCAAGGAAGTCGCGAAGACCGGCATTCGCGTGAACTGCGTGACCCCCGCCGCGGTGAAGACCGGCATGTTCGCGCAGATGACCCAGGCGCACATCGACTTCATGCTCTCCAAGATCCCCATGGGGCGCTTCGGCCAGGTGGAGGAGATCGCGGCGCTCGTGGCGTGGCTGTGCAGCGAGGAATGCTCCTTTTCCACCGGCGCGGTTTTCGACCTTTCCGGGGGCCGCGCGGTGTATTGAGGGGCGCGACACGGTAAAATCGGGGCATGAAGATCACATCGGAATATCGCGACCTCAACCGAGCCCTGCATGCCGGGGGGGTCTACGGCATCTCGGGCCAGAGATGGGCGAAGGTCGTCGCGGGAATGTGCCAGACCATCGGCTCGAGGGACGTCCTGGACTACGGATGCGGGCAGCGCACCCTCGAGAAGGCGCTCGGATTCCCGATTCACAATTACGATCCGTGCATTGAAGGCCTCGATGAGGCGCCCGCGCCAGCCGACCTGGTGGCGTGCACCGACGTCCTCGAGCACATCGAGCCCGATTGCCTGGACGAGGTGCTGGACGACCTGCGCCGCGTGACGCGCAAGTTCGGCTTCTTCGTGATCGCGACCCGGCCCGCGCTGAAGACGCTCGCCGACGGGCGCAATGCCCACCTGATCCAGGAAGGCGAGGAATGGTGGCTTCCAAAAATCCTCGCGCGTTGGGAGGTCCAGAAGATCGAGCGGTTCGAGGGCGAGTTCCTGGTGATCGTGGCGGCGAAATGATCCCGCGTGCTCGAATCCTCCTGGCCCTCGCCCTGGCCGCCGCGCCGCTCGACGGCGTCGCCGCCTCGCCCGAGGCCTGCTCGCTGCTCACCGCCGAGGAGGTCAACACCATCGCCGCGGGCGCGGTGGCGAAGGTCGAGCCGCGCAAGTCGGGCAATCCTTCCGAGTGCGCTTACCTCGACTCGCGCAAGGGCGCCGTGCTGGTGATTTCCTTGCGCGAAGTGCAGTACGCGGTGGAGAACGAGCTGCAATACGAGCGCGAAAACCTGGAGAAAATCTATCGCGGCAAGGTGAAGTGGCTTACCGCGGTGGGCGAGAACGGCTTCTGGATGCCGGTCAACAAGCAGCTCGTGTTCCGCAGGGCGAAGACCCTGGTGTCGGTGAAGTTCGCGCGCGTGCCCAACCAGACCGAAGTTGACTCGTCACAGATCGCGCGAATGATCGACTCGCGGCTGAAGTAGTGCTGCTCGAGCCCGGCAACCTCACTCTCGCCCAGCTCGAGGCGTTCGCCCTCTCGCACGACCAGCTGACGCTCGATTCGACGAGCCGCCGGCGGCTCGATGCCGGCGCCGCCGCGGTGCGCGCGATCGTGGCACAGGGGAAGCCCGTCTACGGCATCAACACCGGGTTCGGCAAGCTCGCGCAGACCCACATCCCCGACGACCAGCTCGAGCTCCTGCAGCGAAACCTCGTGCTCTCGCACAGTGTGGGCGTGGGCGCGCTCCTCACCGACGACGTGGTGCGCCTCGTCATGCTCCTCAAGGTGGCGAGCCTCGCGCGCGGCTATTCGGGCGTGCGCGTGGAGGTCGTCGACGCGATCCTCGCCCTCCTCAATGCGCAGATCTATCCGTGCATCCCCTCGAAGGGCTCGGTGGGCGCTTCGGGCGATCTCGCGCCGCTCGCGCACATGAGCGCCGCGCTGCTGGGGCTGGGGCAAGTGCGCTACCGCGGCTCGGTGATGCCGGCGACGCACGGATTGAAGAAGGCGGGGCTCGCGCCACTGCGCCTCGGCCCCAAGGAAGGGCTCGCGCTGCTGAACGGCACGCAGGTCTCCACCGCGCTCGCGCTGCGCGGCCTCTTCGCCACGCGCAACCTGTTCGCCGCCGCGGTGGTTTCGGGGTCGATGTCTCTCGATGCGGCGATGGGGAGCGACACGCCATTCGATGCGCGCATCCAGGCGCTGCGCGGCCAGCCCGGGCAGATCGCCGTTGCCGCCACGTATCGCGCGCTGCTGCAGGGAAGCGAGATCCGCGCCTCGCACCTCACGGGCGACGACAGGGTGCAGGACCCCTACAGCCTGCGTTGCCAGCCGCAGGTGATGGGCGCGTGCCTCGACGTGATCGAGAATGCCGCGCGCACGCTGCTCATCGAGGCGAATGGCGTCACCGACAATCCGCTGGTCTTTCCCGACACCGGCGAATCGCTCTCGGGCGGTAATTTCCACGCGGAGCCGGTGGCTTTCGCTGCCGACACGCTTGCCCTCGCCATCGCCGAGATCGGCGCGCTTTCCGAGCGTCGCGTGGCGCTCCTCATCGACGCTTCCATCAGCGGGCTGCCGCCCTTCCTCACCGCGGCGAGTGGCGTCAACTCCGGATTCATGATCGCGCACGTGACCGCGGCTTCGCTCGCCTCCGAGAACAAGTCCCTCGCGCATCCCGCAAGCGTCGATTCGCTCCCCACCTCCGCAAACCAGGAAGACCACGTGTCGATGGCGACCTTCGCCGCGCGCCGCCTCTCCGAGATGGCCGACAACACCGCCGCCATACTCGCCATCGAGCTGCTCGCCGCCGCGCAGGGCATCGATTTTCGCCGCCCCCTCAAGTCCTCGCGCCCGCTCGAGGAAGCCCACGCCATCGTGCGCTCCGTCGCCCCGCACCTCGACGGCGACCGCTACCTCGCCCTCGACATCGAGGCCGTCACCCCCCTCGTGCGCAACGGCACCTTCCGAAGACTCGCGTCAGAGTTCAATTAAGTCGTACCTGACACGAAATTTTATTTGGTGTCAGGTACAACTTGAAAATTCTTGTCAGGTACGACTTTTCGCGTGGGCGGCGACCCAGGCGGGGAGGCCGGCGCGCAGGAGCTTGCCCATGGCGTTGCGCGGCAGGGTCTCGAGCTCGAAGTAGCTTGACGGCGCGCGGACATCGAGGTTGCGCTCTGCGAGGCGGGCGAGCCCCTTCCAGTCGACGGTGGCGGAGGGCACGATCGCGGCGGCCAGGCGCTGGCCGGCGATGCCCTCGCCCGAGACGAACACCGCGGCCTCGCGCACGCCGGGGAATTCCTCGAGCATCGATTCGACGTAGCGCGGCGCGACCTTCCGTCCGCCGAGGTTGATGATCTCGTCGACGCGTCCCTCGATGCGCACGAAACCCTGCGCGGAAAGAAAGCCGAGGTCGCCGGAATGCAGCCACCCGTCCCGAAAGCGGCTGGAGTCCGTCTCATCGGAGGCGTAGTACGAGGCCGGCATCCCGTCGAAGCGCACGCGCACCTCGCCCGCCACGCCGCGCGGCAGCACGTGTCCCTCGGAATCCAGCGCCTCGAAGCGCACGTCGTCCATGAGCGGGCCCGCGCCGCGAGGATCTAGCGCGAGGGTGGCGGGTGTGGCCATCGACACGAGCCCGATCTCCGCCAAACTGTACG